>SFQY01000068.1 GCA_004562395.1 bacterium
GCGAGCCCCCGCCCTACGGTATGAACGAGCCATTTTCCGTTCAACCAACCGATCGGAAACTTGCAGCGGGTCGGCGGGGTCATGACCCCGCCCTACGAATTGTGATAACGTCAAATTCCAATTTATCGCTCTGCTGAGGAAAACCGGTATGCACATTCACGGATATCTCATATCTTACATCTTACCTTTTATCTCCGCGTTTCCTGCCGTCTTCCCAACAAAAAAGCCGCCGTCCTTTTGGACGGCGGCTTTGATGTATTGCTTAGGAATTACAGCAGGGTGGAGAAGTGCTTGATGGTGCGGACCATCTGGGAGACGTAGGAGTTCTCGTTGTCGTACCAGGACACGACCTGAACCTGGCTGGTGCCGTTGCCCAGGTTGATGACCATGGTCTGGGTGGCATCGAACAGGGAGCCGAAACGCATACCGACAATGTCGGAGGAGACGATCTCGTCCTCGTTGTAGCCGAAGGACTCGGTGGCCTCAGCCTTCATCTGGGCGTTGATCTCGTCCTTGGTGGGGTTGCCTTCCACAACGGCGTTCAGGATGGTGGTGGAGCCGGTGGGGGTGGGAACACGCTGGGCAGCGCCGATCAGCTTGCCGTTCAGCTCGGGGATGACCAGGCCGATGGCCTTGGCAGCGCCGGTGGAGTTGGGAACGATGTTCACAGCGCCGGCACGGGAGCGGCGCAGGTCGCCCTTACGCTGGGGGCCGTCCAGGATCATCTGGTCGCCGGTGTAGGCGTGGATGGTGCACATAATGCCGGACTGGATCTTCCAGCCGTCGTTCAGAGCCTTGGCCATGGGAGCCAGGCAGTTGGTGGTGCAGGAAGCGGCGGAGATGATGTGGTCGTCCTTGGTCAGGGTCTCATGGTTGACGTTGTAAACGATGGTGGGCAGGTCGTTGCCGGCAGGAGCGGAGATGACGACCTTCTTGGCGCCGGCGTCGATGTGAGCCTGAGCCTTGGCCTTGGAGGTGTAGAAGCCGGTGCACTCCAGCACGACGTCCACGCCCAGCTCGCCCCAGGGCAGCTCGGCGGCGTTGGCCTTGGCGTAGATGGTGATCTTCTTGCCGTCCACAACGATATGATCCTCGCCGGCCTCAACAACGTGACCCTGAGCAGCGTAGTTGCCCTGAGTGGAATCGTACTTCAGCAGGTGAGCCAGCATCTTGGGAGAAGTCAGGTCGTTGATGGCCACGACTTCGAAGCCCTCGGCGCCGAACATCTGACGGAAGGCCAGACGGCCAATACGGCCAAAACCATTGATTGCAACTTTAACAGACATGGTAATTCCTCCATTTTTTAATGACTGCTTCGCAGTTTGGTATACTTGCAGCATACGGTATTCGATATCTCCGTACGGATTCATTATACTATAACCAAACATGGTTGTAAACTGTGAAAATTGTACAAAACGTATCTTTTTATAGTAAAAATCGATGCAAATTGCTTAAGGGGGGAAGGCAGAATGCAACGCGGGAAAAGGGGGGGAGGTCACGCGGCGCACCACCCTCGCGGTCGCCCGTCGCCGGAGGCGCATTAAAGAAGATATGAGATATCAGATATGAGATATAAGATGCGGTATCCCCTCCGGGGATGAGTTTGAAAAATGTGTATATCGGTTTTTCTCAGCAGACCGATAAATTGGAATTGTGATTATCGGCTTTAATAAGAATGGTATACTTTTCAACTTTATGCGCCAGAGTTTCGTCCACCACTGTCATTGCGAGGAGCGCAGCGACGTGGCAATCCGTATTCTCCTTGGTGGCAGATACAAAATCGCGACGTTGCAAGGGGAACGGATTGCCGCGCCGCAGCACAAGCCCCTCCATGGTTCAGCCGGCTTCGGATTCGTTGAGCCAGACGGGGTCGTCGTTGTAGAAGTGGTCCTGGCGGATGTGTTCCAGCTCGTGTTCCAGGGCCTTGTACTGCAGCTCCTGGGGCAGGCGGGAATTGATGTAGATGTCGAAGGTGCAGTCGCTGTTGGGCAACGTCACCGCCCGGACGGTCTCCGGCAGGGGGATGGTTCGGACAAAGATATTACTGCCCATGGCAGTCTCCTCGATTCTTCAGGGTTTGTTCCGAAGGGCCTCGATGATCCGCACGGCGGCTTCCACGTCCTCCCGGGAGGCGTCTTTCGACAGCTGGAACAGCATCCGGCACTCCGGACGGGTTTTCAGCATCTGAAGATACTCCGTCAGCTCCGGGTCCTCGTTGATCAGATTCTCCGGCGCCTTCCCCAGCAGGCGGTCCACCGTTATGTCCAGACTGGCGGCGATCTTCGTGAGGCTCTGGGCCGACAGTCCCTGCTTGCGGCCCATTTTCAGGTCCGACAGGGACGCCCGGCTGACACCCGCCCGGCGGCACAGCTCCGTTATGGTCAGATCGCGTTCATCGCAGAGGCGTTCGATGCGGTCGTACAATTCAGACATATTTGGATTCCCCTTCTTGTACGCTTTGCTGAGTTTACGCGAAAACGTAAAAGTGGGCTTGACAAATACGTAAACACGTAGTATAATGCGGTTAGCACAACGCAAAGACGTAATTTATTTGTGGTCAAGTTCAGTATATTACACCTTTGCGTAGCTGTCAAGACCGAATTGGCTTGTTTTCAAGGCAATTGTAGCACCGGTTCGGTCCAATAAAACGGGAGGGTTGTGGGAAATCACACTTTGGCCGTTTCCGGATGGGCCGGAACGAAGATATCAGATATGACAGATAAGAGATAAGATGTGGTATCCCCTTCGGGGATGATTTAAAATTTGCTGATCGGTTTCGCCCAACTGTCCGATCAATTGGTGTTTGACGGGATGCCGGAGCGCATGACCTTCCCCCTCGGGGGAAGGTGGCACGGCGAAGCCGTGACGGATGAGGGGAAACGTGGAGATTTCCTCAGCGGAAACGAGAAAAAGAAGATTTTTCGATATTGTACCTTTGATTCGGCACGGCGGAGAATTTCGGTGCGTCAGCCCCTCATCCGCCCCAGTGTGCGCACTGGGGCACCTTCCCCCGAGGGGGAAGGTCTTGGGGTGCAGCCCTCATCCTTACAAATTCCAATTTGCCGGGAGGCTTTGGGTTCCGGAATCCCAACATTTCCAAATCATCCCCGGAGGGGATACCGAATCTGATATCTCATATCTGATATCTCATATCTCCCTTGCGGGTTCCGGCCTATCCGGAAGCGGCCAAAGGGGATTTTTTACAACGGAAGGAAGGGTTGACCCATGTCTGAGATTCCTTATGTCTGCCTGTACAGCAGTTATCTGGAGAGCGTCGCGCCCTTTTCGGAGGCGGAGCGGGGGCGGCTGCTGACGGCCATGCTGGTTTACGCCGTCCGGGGGGAGGAGGTCCGGCTCCCGGGGAACGAGCGTTACCTCTGGCCCACCATCAAAAGCCAGATCGACCGGGACGCCGCCGCCTACCGGGAACGGTGCGAGAAAAACCGGGACAACGCAAGGCATCCCCGGAGCGGGAAGCGATCGCTTGCCATCGCTGATAAAGAGAAGGAAAAGGAAAACGAAAAGAAAAATGAAAAGGAGAAGGAGAGTATTCTCCGGCCGGGGGCCGCGCCCGCCGAGGCGGAGAAAACCGTTTATGGAAAATTTGGCTGGATCCGGCTGAGTGCCCAGGAACACGCCCGGCTCCTGGGGGAGCTGGGTCAGGCGGAGCTGGACCGGTGCATTGCCTACATCGACGAGTCCGCCCAGTCCACGGGGAACAAGAACCACTGGCTGGACTGGGAGGTGGTGCTGCGGCGCTGTCACACAAACGGCTGGGGCCTGGAGCGAAGGGCCCAGCGGCAGGAGATCCCCAAGGGGGCCTCGGGCCGTCTGGGAGAGGCGGAGCTGGAGGCCATCGCGCGGGTTTTGCGGGAGGAAGCATGATGGATCTGGAGCATCCGGAGATCACCTGGGCAGAGCGGACAGGGTATCCGTCCTGGGCACAGGAGGGGTATTGGGAGGAGGAAGAGGAGGACGGATGGGAGATATGAGATATGAGATATGAGATGCGGTATCCCCTTCGGGGATGAATTTGAAAAGGTTGAGATGACTGCCGCGCAATGCCTTCCCCCGGGGGGAAGGGGGACCGCGAAGCGGTGGATGAGGAATGGCGACACCTTACCATTCTCAATGCAGTCAAGTCAAAGAGTACAACCTTTTCCAATGTACCTTTTTAACGAAATGCATACAAATATGGAACATATCGCCGTTCCTCATCCGCCCCAGTGTGCGCACTGGGGCACCTTCCCTGCCAGGGAAAACCGACATGCATTTTTAAATCATCCCCGGAGGGGATACCACATCTTATATCTCATATCTTATATCTCGTATCTGCATCCCCAGCGCCTTCGGCGACGGGCGACCGCGAGGGTCGCCCCTACGTGGGGAGGGGCCATGCGCGGAGCAGTTTTCCGCAGGGAGGAGGAGAGAAACGTTTGGATACTGTTGAACGGACTGGGGTGGACTGGGGGGCGATTCGAACCGAGTACATCACCGGGACGGTGAGCCTGCGGTGGCTGGCTGGGAAATACGGCGTGTGCCCGGGGACGGTGTCGCGCCGGGCAAAGCGGGAAGACTGGGCGGGGCAGCGGCGCTCCTTCGTCTCCGGGACGCAGCAGCGGATCCTGGAGGCGGAGGGAAGCCGTCAGACCGAACGGGCAGCCCGGCTCCAGGAGACCGCCGACACTCTGCTGACCCGGGTGTCGGCGCTGCTGGAAAGCCCCGAGGCATCCACTTTGCCGCCCCAGTCCCTGCGGCACATTTCCGGAGTCCTGAAGGACATCCGGGATGTGCAGATGCTCAAATCGCCCCTGGATTACCAGGAGCAGAAGCTGAAAATCGCCAACCTCCGGGCCCAGGCGGAGCAGGACCGGGGGTCCGTGACGGTGACGTTGGAAGGGACGGTGAAGGACTATGCCCGCTGATGTGCGTCTGGCCATGCCCCAGCCCAACGAAAAGCAGCGGCTGGCCCTGCTGGAAAATCACCGCTACGTAGGCTACGGCGGCGCCCGGGGCGGGGGGAAAAGCTGGTTCGTCCGCTGGAAGGCCATTTTGCTGGCTCTGAACTACCCGGGGATCAAGATCCTGATCACCCGGCGGACCTACCGGGAGCTATTAAACAACCACATCGCCCCCCTGCTGGGGCTGTTGGGCTCCGCCGCCCGGTACAGCCACACGGACAAGTGCTTTTCCTTCCCCAACGGCTCCACCATCTGGTTCGGCTACTGCGCCTGCGACGGTGACTTAGGCCAGTACCAGGGGGCGGAGTACGACATTTGGTTCGCCGACGAGGCGGGGCAGTTTCAGGAAAGCTGGCTTGTCCAGATCGACGCCTGCGTCCGGGGGGTCAATCCCTTTCCCAAGCGGACCTACTTCACCCTGAACCCCGGGGGGCCGGGCCACGGGTACTTCAAGCGCCTCTTCATCGACCGGCGCTACACCGAGGACGAGCATCCGGAGGACTACGCCTTCATCCAGGCCCTCTGCACCGACAACGAGGCCCTGATGAAAAGCCAGCCGGAGTACATGCGCTCCCTGCAGAAGCTGCCGCCCAAGCTCCGGGAGGCCTGGCTCTACGGCCGGTGGGACGTGTACGAGGGGCAGTTTTTCGAGGAATTCGCCGACCGGCCGGAGCATTACACCGACCGGCAGTGGACCCACGTCATTGAGCCCTTCGAGATCCCGGCGGGGTGGAAGCTCTACCGCAGCTTTGACTGGGGCTACAACAGGCCCTTCTCCTGCGGCTGGTGGGCGGTGGACTACGACGGGGTGGTGTACCGGATCCTGGAGCTCTACGGCTCCACGGGGACCCCCAACGAGGGGGTCCGGTGGCCGCCGCCCCGGGTCTTCGCCGAGATCGCCCGGATCGAGTCGGAGCATCGGTGGCTGGCGGGAAAGCACATCACCGGCATCGCCGACCCCGCCATCTGGGACGCCGAGACCGGCAAAAGCGTGGCGGACATGGCCGCGGAGCAGGGGGTGTACTTCTCCCCCGGGGACCACAAGCGGCTGCCGGGGTGGATGCAGCTGCACTACCGGCTGGCCTTTGACGACCAGGGGTATCCCAGGCTGTATGTGTTCCGCAACTGCAGGGCCTTTATTCGGACCATTCCGCTGCTGCGCTACGACGAGCACAGCCCCGAGGACCTGGACACCGAGGGGGAGGACCACGTGGCCGACGAGGCCCGGTACTTCTGCATGGCCCGGCCCATCAAGCCCGTCCGGGGCAGTCAGGAGATCCCCTTCGCCCAGACCCCCGCCGGACTGTTCCTGGACGTGACCCGGGAGGATGTCAGAGCCAGGAAGCAGCCCAGATTGGAGGTGCTGGGGGAGGGGGGAGGAAGGAGATAAGAGATAAGAGATATGAGATATAAGATAGGAGATAAGGTATCCCCTTCGGGGATGGTTTTTAAAAAATATGCAGGTCGGTTTTCTCAGCAGCCCGATAAATTGGTGTTTGCAGAGATGCGCCGCACCATACCTTCCCCCGGGGGGAAGGTGCCCCAGTGCGCACACTGGGGCGGATGAGGAACGGCGATATGTTCCGAATCGGTATGCATTTCGTGAAAAAGGTACATTGGGAAAGTCTGTACCGTTTGAATTGACCGCGTTGCGAATGGGAAGGTGTCGCCATTCCTCATCCACCGCTTCGCGGTCCCCCTTCCCCCCGGGGGAAGGTATTGTGCGGCACTCGTCCTTACAAACACCAATTTCACGGGCACCCGGGCAAAAACGATCATCACAATTTTCAAAATCATCCCCGGAGGGGATACCACATCTTATATCTTATATCTTATATCTCGTATCTTATATCTTGGTTCCCTGCGCCTTCGGCGACGGGCGACTCCCCCCAAGGGGCAATGTCATCAACTTAAGGAACCAGGGTCCGATTTCCCTGTCATTGCGAACCAGTCCGCAGACTGGTGTGGCAATCCGTTCCCCTTGCAGCGTC
>SFQY01000014.1 GCA_004562395.1 bacterium
CCCACACCGTGGGTGAAACCGCTGATGTCCTTGATTTCCTTGGCCTGAACCCACTTGCCCTCTTCGGGAATGGGAGCGGGGCCGTGATAGGCGCCCTTGGCCACGGAGCACATGTTCTGTACTTCTGCACTATAAATCATGGCAATTTTCCTTTCTTTCAAAAGACGTTTTTTCGCCTTTGGATTTACACAGTGGAAAACCGGGATTTTCCGCATATATTATACATTCGGGAAAGGCAATTGTCAATTCCCGGATGACGGAAATTCGATATGAAATTATCAGATTCCCCGGACTGCCGTTTTTGCGTCCCGGGTCCTCCGTCCGGAGGCTGTGGGGATCTGCCGCGGAAAGAAAAGGTAAGTTCCCCGCCTGCCCATAAGGGCCTGCCAAAACAGAAGACTCCCGGTATCACTTGAGAAAGTGATACCGGGAGTTTTTTAGAAACGTCATATTCTTATCTGTGCATGTCGGTTTTACTCGGCTGCTCGATAAATGGGTGTTTGTAAGGATTCCGCAACGCAAGACCTTCCCCCTCGGGGGAAGGTGCTTAAGTAGCGCACACTGGGGCGGATGAGGGGCTGACGTGCCGAGAATTTTCGCTGTACCGAATCAGGAGTACAACGTCGAACCTTTCTCCTATTTCGCTCCCGCTGAGGAAAACGCCACGTTTTCCCCTCATCCGTCACGGCTTCGCCGTGCCACCTTCCCCCCGAGGGGAAGGTTTTGGCTCCGCCATCCCGTCAAATTCCAATTTATCCCTTCACAGAGCGGTGCCAATCGGTGCGCTTCATATCCCTGACAATCATGGGGTTTTCCCCTGAACGCATTTTACGAATGCGGCCCGGTCGGCGGCTTTGAAGTAGGCGGAGCCTGCCACCAGGACCTCCGCGCCGCTTTCCCTGCACAGAGCGCAGGTGGCGGCATCCACGCCGCCGTCCACCTCAATGAGGCAGCCGGGATTGACCGCATCCAGCATCCGGCGAAGGGCGCTGACCTTGGGCATCATATCCGCCATGAACTTCTGGCCGCCGAAGCCCGGCTCCACGGTCATCACCAGAACCATATCACACAGGCTCAGATAGGGGATGGCAGCCTCGGCGGGGGTGCCGGGCTTCAGGGAAATCGCCGCCTTGCAGCCCAGCTGCCGGATCTTTTCCAGGCAGGCCAGATTGTTGGCGGGCTGGTCCGCCTCGATGTGGATGGTCAGCCAGTCGGCTCCGGCCTTGATGAAGGCTTCAACATACCGGATGGGCCGGTCGATCATCAGGTGAACATCCAGCGGCAGCCGGGTCACCGGCCGGATGGCCTGTACCACGGGAATGCCGATGGAGATGTTGGGCACGAACAGTCCGTCCATCACGTCCACATGGACCCAGTCGGCGCCGTTTTTTTCAATATCGTGAATGTCCCGTTCCAGATTGGCAAAGTCTGCGGATAAAATTGAGGGCGAAATTCTGGCCATACGATTGTCTCCTAATAAAATGAAATTAAAAACGCTTATCGTGCTGACTCAGCGGAATTGTAAATGATCGTTTATCGTAGCATGTGCGATGGTTCCACCTGTGCGGGACACGCACCAAAGGCTTCTCCTTGAGGAGAAGCTGTCGCGCGAAGCGAGACTGATGTGGTGTTACGGCAGTACGTTTTCGCCGAAGTGTTTCGATAATCGTAACTGTGTACCGCACACCACATCCGAGGAGAAGGCTTTGGCGCCGTAAGCGCCAGTGGAACCAACGAAGATAAACGATCCTTTCGCTGCGTTGAGTCGATAAGCACAAAATTAAAAAAGAATGGAATTTTTCCTCCATAAAATACCATACACCGGAGGAAAATGCAACCTTGGAAATCAATTCCAGTATCATTTCTTCTCCGCTGTCCATACTAGGGCATATCTGAAAGCTGCCAAAGCACCCAAACAGCGGCGCTTTTCCCCTGCGCGGCACCGTTTTCCTTGCAATACACCGGGTATTCCCGGGGAAAACGGCCCGCACAGGGAAAAATCCCCCGCTGCCCGGTAGGTTGCCGGTTTTCAGATACGCCCTGGCTTCAAATCCAAAATCAAAGGAGGAAAACGCAATGAGCTGTCATGCCAACAAATGCATCGAATGCACTGTCCAGCAGTGCGCCTACCACTGCGAGAACGAGAACTACTGTTCCCTGGACCGCATCCTGGTGGGTACCCACGAGATCAACCCCACCGTGGATCAGTGTACCGACTGCAAGTCCTTCCGCAAAAAGTAAATCATCTGCGGCGGCAGACCCCGGCGGGACCCTTCTGAGCCCCGCGGCGGCGTTTGCCGTCGCTTTTTTTCCTTGACGGGCCGGGGATAATCCGGTATGATAACAAAAAATACCCAGGGAATTAAAATTTCGTTTCCCGTCAATACATAATTTCTTCACAAGTAAAAAATATGATGGATCCAGAAAAAATAAGGGAGGCAGTCAATATGGACACCTTTGAAGAAAATAACGATTTTTCCAGCAGCGAAACAGAGGAGCCCCGGGTGGAGCCCCGGGTGGAGCCCTCCGCTTCCGAACCCCGTGATATCCCTTCCGAGTCGCCTTATTCCGGCGCGGGAGTCGGCAGAAAGGAATCTCCCTATGCCAATTCCCCCTATGTGACCGGGCATCAGGAGCAGCAGTATCACTATGAGCCCCAGACCCAGCCGCCGCAGAAGCCGCCCAAGGTCCGCAAATCCCACAAGTCCCTCTGGAAGACCCTGACGGCGCTTGTCCTGGTGGCGGCGATGGTGGCCGGCGGCTGCCTGATCACCGCGGCCAGCGTCAACAGCCGGTGGGAGAAGCGCGCCGGGGAAGCCGTGGCGGAGCTGAATGAAAAGATCGCGGATCTGCAGGATCAGATCGACGGCGCCGCTTCGGAAAAGGGCTACGCGGCCCTGCCCGCTGACGGCAGCGCCATGACCCCCAGCCAGCTCTACAGCGAGAATGTGGATAGCGTGGTGGCCATCACCAGCTTCGTGCAGACCACCAATTTCTATGGCACCTCCTCCGGCACCTCCTCCGGCTCTGGCTTTATCCTGACGGAGGACGGCTATGTGGTCACCAATTACCATGTGGTGGAGGGCGGCACGGATATCCGCGTGGTGCTGCACAACGGAGATGAGTATCCCGCCGAGATCGTCGGCTTTGACGCCACCAACGACCTGGCGGTGCTGAAGGTGGACGCTTCCGGATTGAGCGCCGCCGCCATCGGCAGCAGCTCGGAGCTGAACATCGGCGACATGGTGGTTGCCATCGGCAATCCCCTGGGCACCCTGGCCTCCACCCAGACCGTCGGTTACGTAAGCGGCATCAACCGGGAGGTCACCACGGACAATACCATCATCAGCATGATCCAGACCGATGCCGCCATCAACCCGGGCAACTCCGGAGGCCCCCTGTTTAATACGAAGGGCGAGGTCATCGGCATCACCACCGCCAAGTATTCCGGAACCACCAACTCCGGCGCCTCCATCGAGGGCATCGGCTTCGCCATCCCCATTGACGATGTGATCGGTATGGTCTCCGACCTCATCGACTATGGCTATGTGACCGGCGCTTACCTGGGCGTCACCGTGAAGAACACCGACGCGGAGTCCGCCTCCATGTTCGGCCTGCCCACCGGCGCCTATGTGGTCAGCGTGGAAAAGGGCGGCAGCGCCGACCGGGCCGGTATCCATGTGAAGGATATCATCATTGATCTGGGCGGCACCAAGGTCAGCAACATCACCGACCTGACCCGGGCCCTGCGCAATTACAAGGCCGGGGACAGCACCACCATCACCGTGGTCCGCAGCGGCAGCCAGGTGACCCTGGACATTACGCTGGATGAAAAGCCCCATGACAATGATACCGTCACGATTCCGGAGAACGACTCCGAAATGCCCAGCGAAGGGGATTACGACGAATGGTATGATTATTTCCGCCGGTACTTCGGAAACTGAAGCGCGCATCCCGAAAGACCCTCATTTCCGGCCCCGGGCATTCCAAAAGCGGCAGTTCGGCGCCGCTGACAGAAGATTTTCAAAAGCGATGGGACGTGCCGGGGCTGCCGGCACGCCCCATCTTGTCGAAATTTGACGAAATTCCCTTCCCCGGAAAGAATTGAAAAAGAGATTCTCCTATGATAATCTATATTTGTATAATATACGGTACAATGCGGAAATTTTTCATTGGGGGAGGGAGAACATGGACACTCCGGAACTGCTGATCGCAGACAGCAACGAAGATTTCTGCCTGGCACTGGCCCAGGCGCTGGGAGAACGTTACCGTGTACGCTGCTGCGGGACCGGAAAAGATGCCCTGGATATCCTGCGAAGGGAACGCTGCGATGTTCTGGTACTGGACCTGATGCTGCCGGAAATGGACGGGATCACGCTGCTTCAGACCATTGTGGAGGAAGGAATCTGCCCCATGACGCTGGTGGTGACCCGCTTCATCAACGAGTATGTCCTCGAAACGGTGAGCCAGCTGGGCGTTGGCTATCTCATGCGCAAACCCTGCGAGGCCGCGGCAGCGGCGGCAAGAATCCTTGAGCTGCGCAGCTGCATTCATTTACCCGCACCCATGCATGATCCCCGGGTCTTTGTCAGTGGTCTGCTCCATTCCCTGGGCGTGGCCACCAGACACGATGGCTATACCTATTTGCGGGAGGCCATCCTGCTGATCTCCGGCGATCCCTACCAGACCGCCACCAAGGAGCTGTATCCCAAGGTGGCGGCCATGTTCGGCTGCAGGGGCGAACAGGTGGAGCGCTCCATCCGCAACGCGCTGATCATCGCCTGGAAGAACCGGGATGAGCGGGTATGGCAGCAGTTTTTCCCTACGGGGAACGGGCGGCCCACCAATATGGAGTTCATTACCTGCCTGGCGGAAAGCCTGTACCTGAACCGGGAAACCGGGACCGTTTGCCAATTGATCTACAGGCTTTGAGCCGTTTTTCCTGCGCGGCTGCGGAAGGGGGCGGGGAAGAATAGTCCGGGGCGGAAGACATATCCTATATCCATAGGGCCGGTGGATTCTGACCGGCCGGGGCGGGACTGCCCCAATACCCTCATTTCAGGAGGTATCCCGATGAAGCAAAAAAGAAGATCCTCTCCCGCCCGGGCGGCGATGAAGCTGCTGTGTACGGTGCTGGGGGTTATCCTGGTGATCATGGCCGGCGCCACGGCGTATTTTCAATACCTGATGGGACGGATCAACTACGTCAGTCCGGAGGATACCTCCCTTTTTTCCCTGTCTGAGTGGAAGGAATATCTGGGCCTGGAGAAGGGGACCGGTGATTCGTCCGTCAATGCCGGGGATGTGGATTTCAGCGGTGAGCCCACCCAGATCGGGGGACGGGGCAGCCATCTTGTGAATATCCTGCTGATCGGTCAGGACCGCAGGGAAGGGGAGGGACGGACCCGCTCCGACTCCATGATCCTTTGCACCTTCAATAAGAAAACCAGGCAGCTGACCATGACCTCCTTCCTGCGGGACCTGTATGTCCAGATCCCCGGCTACTCCAGCAACCGTCTCAACGCCGCTTACGCCGCCGGGGGAATGCCCCTTCTGGATGCCACGCTGGAAAAGAACTTTGGCGTCCACGTGGACGGCAACGTGGAGGTGGACTTTAACCAGTTCGCCGGGATCGTGGACCTGCTGGGAGGCGTGGAGATGGAGCTTCGGCAGGACGAGGCGGAGTTTATCAATGAGGAGACCGGAAGCGAGCTGTCCGAAGGTCTGTGGACCCTCCGGGGGGACCAGGCCCTGGCCTATGCCCGGATCCGGAAGCTGGACGCCGACGGCGATTTCAGCCGGACCGCGCGGCAGCGCAAGCTGATGAGCGCCCTGCTGGACGCCTATAAGGGAGCCAAGCTGACCACCATGCTGTCCCTGGTCAACCAGGTCCTGCCCATGATCACCACGGATATGAACGGCGCCAGGATCCTGGGATACGCCCTGGAGCTGTTTCCCATGCTCTCCGGCGTGGAAATCGTCAGCCAGCGGGTCCCGGCGGACGGCATGTACACCGATCAGACCATCGACGGAATGGCCGTTCTGGTGGCGGATATGGAGGCAACCCGGCAATTCCTGACGCAAACCCTGGCCGGAGACTGATTTTCCGGAGCCTCTTGTTCCCGAGAGACAAAACCGCCTGAAAAAAGGAAATTTTTACCTAATTTTATTCCTGCAAATGTTTCAATAATTCCAATCGTAAACCTTTAATCAGAGATTTAATGCGAAATATTTTTTTAAAAATTCTTGCAGATGGAATTGACAAAATCTGTAAGTTACGCTATAATATGTTTTACGTTGATGTTCTTGAGGAGGTGTGCGGATGGAACTAACCAAAAGCGAATTGGAAATCATGGATGTCCTTTGGGAATCTGAAAAGCCTTTGTCCCGCGCAGATTTGTTGGATCGGTCCGAGGAAAAAACCTGGAAAGACAGTTCGGTGCATATTCTTTTGAACGGTCTGCTCCAAAAAGGAGCCATTCAGGAAGCCGGGCTGGTGAAACGAAGCAAAACCTATGGAAGAGTGTTCTCCCCGACATTGACGAGGGAGGAATATTACGCATCGAATATCTTTGGCCATCGGCACAAGCCTGAGCTGGTGGGACTGATCGATGCCATCTTCCGGCAGGTGAATCCCAGCCAGACGGAATTGGATGAGATCTCCGCGCTGGTTGCCAAAAAAACCAATTGATTTTTCACGGAGCTGCCAAGGGCAGCTTCGTTTTTTGGCCTCATTTCGTCGAAAATGCAAAATCCATAATTGAATTATATACAAAACGGTTGACAAATACCGTATCCCCGGTGTATAGTAATCAAGTTATCTGCGGCATGGAACCCCTGCCGCAAAAAATCCGAGTGTGTCCGCAAAAGGAGGAACCCTATGTTCAGGACCAAGGAACTGTTCGATTTTTCTCATTCCATGGCGGGAAGCTATCTTTCCGGCTTTGAATATCCCTGGCAGGCTCTGGGCGGCATCAAGGCTCTGATCCTGGAGCTGGGAGCGGGGCTGGGGGATGACTATGTTCAGACTGCCCCCCAGGTATGGGTCCATAAAACCGCCGTGGTGGCGCCTACCGCCTATCTCGGCGCCCCCTGCATCATCGGCGCCAACACCGAGGTGCGCCACTGCGCCTTCGTCCGGGGCTCCGCCCTGGTGGGGGAAAACTGCGTGGTGGGCAACTCCGTGGAGCTGAAAAACGTGATCCTGTTCGACAATGTGCAGGTCCCCCACTACAACTACGTGGGCGACAGCATCCTGGGCTATAAGTCCCACATGGGCGCCGGAAGCCTGACCTCCAACGTCAAATCCGACAAGACCCTGGTGGTGGTGAAGAACGGCACTGAGCAGATCCCCACGGGACTGAAGAAGTTCGGCGCCATGCTGGGTGACTTCGTGGAAGTGGGCTGCAACAGCGTGCTGAACCCCGGTACCGTCATCGGGCGGCACACCAACATCTACCCCACCTCCTGCGTCCGGGGCGTGGTGCCGGAGGGCAGCATCTGGAAAACCGGCGGGATCGTCGTTAAAAAAGTCTGATTTTTGTCTGTGCTGAGATATCAGACAGGATTGACCCGCAATATACAGCTTCAGCTGCACCCCAGGTTTTTCAGATAAATGATCGTTTATGCTTCGCTGGTTGCTGTGAACGTACAAGGCTCCCTCTGATGAGGGAGCTGTCGCGAAGCGACTGAGGGAGAGAAAACGTTCCGTCTTTTCCCGTATTTGCCAGGAATGCGAAAGCTTTCAGGCTTTCTCTCCCCCAGTCAGCTTCGCTGACAGCCCCCTCGTCAGAGGGGGCCGTTAGGCCGCTAAACGATCATTTCCGGGAGGAATTATGGGGTGTCTGAATCGTAACCGCCGTTTCCTGTCTCATATCTCTATGAAAGGAGAATTCCCATGGGAAAATACTTTGGAACCGATGGCTTCCGGGGAGAGGCCAACTGCAATCTGACCGCCGACCACGCCTATAAGGTGGGGCGTTTCCTGGGCTGGTACTATACCCAGCTGAAGCGCCGCGGCGGGTCCGACGGTCCGGCCCGGATCGTCATCGGCAAGGATACCCGCCGGTCCAGCTATATGTTTGAGTACAGCCTGGTGGGCGGCCTGGTGGCCTCCGGCGCGGACGCCTACCTGCTCCACGTCACCACCACCCCCTCCGTGGCCTATGTGGTCCGGACCGAGGGCTTTGACTGCGGCATCATGATCTCCGCCAGCCACAACCCCTATTACGACAACGGCATCAAGCTCATCAACGGCTTCGGCGAGAAGATGGACGAAAGCGTCATCACCCTGGTGGAGGCCTACCTGGACGGCGAGCTGGAGGCCTTCGGAAGAAAGTGGGAGGAGCTGCCCCTGGCCAAGCGGGATATGATCGGCCGGACGGTGGACCATGTGGCGGGAAGAAACCGCTACATCGGCTATCTGATCTCCCTGGGCATGTACTCCTTCAAGGGTATGAAGGTGGGTCTGGACTGCGCCAACGGCTCCTCCTGGAACATCGCCAAGTCCGTCTTTGACGCCCTGGGGGCCAAGACCTACGTCATCAACGCCGAGCCTGACGGCTACAACATCAACATGAACGCCGGCTCCACCCACATCGAGGTGCTGCAGCGCTTCGTCATCGACAACGGTCTGGATGTGGGCTTTGCCTACGACGGCGACGCGGACCGGTGCATGTGCGTGGACGAGAAGGGCAACATCGTCACCGGCGACCACATCCTCTACATCTACGGCAGGTACCTGAAGGAGCGGGGCAAGCTCCTGGGCAACACCGTGGTCACCACCGTCATGAGCAACTTCGGCCTGTACAAGGCCTTTGACGAGCTGGACATCGGCTACGCCAAGACCGCCGTGGGCGACAAGTACGTCTACGAGTACATGATGGCCAACGGCTGCCGTCTGGGCGGCGAGCAGAGCGGACATATCATCTTCTCCAAGTACGCCTCCACCGGTGACGGCATCCTCACCAGCCTGAAGGTCATGGAGGTCATGAAGGCCCGGAAGAAGACCCTGAGCCAGCTGTGCGAGGGCTTCACCTTCTATCCCCAGGTGCTGAAAAACGTCCGGGTGGCGGATAAGGCCACGGCCCAGGCGGACCCCGACGTGCAGAAGGCCGTGTCCGAGGTGGCCGCCAAGCTGGGAGATTCCGGCCGCATCCTGGTCCGGGAGTCCGGCACAGAGCCGGTGATCCGGGTCATGGTGGAAGCCGAGAGCAAGGATGTCTGCGAGGAATATGTGGACTCCGTGGTGGAGGTCATCCGCCGCAAGGGCCACGCCGTATAACAAATGCACCGCCGCTCTCAATAGGGAGCGGCGGGATTTTTCATTGGCGGGTGATTGTATGGGTGTTCTTTATGTGGGCTTCCCGAATTACCATAGATGATTGCAATTATATATAATTTGTATTGACGATATCATTACATTGTGGTATAATAAGACTAAGAAAGGAGTTGATGATATGGCACAAACAATGGTTTCTTTCCGCATGGATGATAATCTGAAGCGGAGCATGGAGCAGATCTGCGACGAGCTTGGGCTGAGCATGTCCGCTGCCTTTACGATCTTCGCAAAGAAAATGAGCCGGGAAAAGCGCATCCCCTTCGAGGTGTCCATTGACCCATTTTACTCCGACAGCAACATGAACCATCTTCGCCGGGGCGCTGCCGCTCTGGATGCCGGACAGGGCGTGCAGCACGAACTGATTGAGGACGACGAATGAGGAAGATTTGGTTTGAGGAGGCCTGGGAGGATTATTTGTACTGGCAGGTCCAGGACAAGAAGACCTTAAAACGGATCAACGTCCTGATTCGGGATATCGAACGGGGCAGCTTCGATGGGATTGGGAAACCGGAACCGCTGAGGTGAGACCTGAGCGGATTCTGGAGCCGGCGCATTGATGACACAAACAGACTGGTCTATCGTATCCGGGAAGGAACCCTGGAGATCCTTTCCTGCAAAGGTCATTATGAAGACTGATATTCTTATCCAAGGCACCGTCATAAAGCACTGCCGGCAAGCCGCTCCGAAAAGGGCGGCTTGTTTTCTGCTTTTCATACTCTATGGCATGGCTGGGGATTTCCCGGTGCCGGGGCGGAAAGGGATCCTGTTTTTCTGTTGCAATACCCCGCTTTTTGTGATAGAATGTACCTAATTCTATGCTGGAGGGTAACCATGGACGACGAGAAGCTGAAGTATCAGATCGGTGAGAACATCGCCGCCTACCGCAAACGGGCGGGCCTGACCCAGGCGGGGCTGGCGGAAAAGCTGAATTACTCCGACAAGGCCGTTTCCAAATGGGAGCGGGGGGAGTCGATCCCGGACGTGCTGACGCTGATGCAGCTGGCGGAGCAGTTCGATATCTCCGTGGGCGACCTGCTTTCGGATCCCAACGAGCTTCCCGGGAATCCGGGCGGGCTGGAAAAGGCCATGTCCCAGGTCTCCGAAAAGGCCCTCAAGCGCAAGGCCAACAAGAACGTCATTCTGGGCCTTTCCTCCACGCTGGTCTGGTTCGTGGCGCTGCTGGTGTTTGTGATCCTGTCTTCCTTCCGTGTTCTGGAGCCCTACAGCTGGCTGGCGTTTCTCTATGCCGTTCCCGCCAACGCCATTGTGCTGCTGAGCCTTCGCTCGGCCTGGCACGATTTCCGGTGGAATCAGGGCCTGATCACTTTGATCGTATGGGGAAGCGTCCTGAGCGTCTATGTGACCGTGCTGGTGGTGTTCCACTATAATTTCTGGAAAATTTTCCTGCTGGGCATTCCGGGACAGATCGCCATTTTCCTGTGGTTCCGGATGTTCCGCCCGGCAAAGGGAGCCCCGGAGGAGAAAGAGAATGGATAAAAAGCAGCTGCGCCGGATGATCCGGGAACGGAAGCGGGCCATGACCGAGGCAGAGATCCAAAGCCGCAGCGAAGCGCTGGCCCAACTGCTGTACGCTTCCGAAGCCTATCGGAACGCGAAAACCATCTATGGCTACCTTCCTTATAATCAGGAGGTGCGGACCGTTCCCATGCTGGAGCAGGCCCTCCGGGACGGTAAGCGGGTGGCGGTGCCCAAGGTCTTCGGGGACGAGATAAAGTTCCTCTACCTGCAGGACCTGACCCAGGTGGCAAAGGGCTACGCGGGAATTCCGGAGCCCATCGCCGATGAGCCTGTGGCGGAGGATAAGACCGCCCTGGTGCTGATGCCCGGCCTGGCCTTCGATCCCCAGGGACACCGCATCGGCTACGGCGGGGGCTTTTATGACAAATTCCTGGCCGCGGAGCCGGACCATCCGACGCTGGCTCTGTGCTACGAGTTCCAGCTGCTGCCCAAGCTGGAAACCGAGGAGCATGACATTCCCGTTGACGTGGTCCTCTGGGCGTAATTGCCAGGCAGAGAAATTTGTTTCGCCGCAATTTGCGCAAAGGGATCTGTATCCTATAACCCTTCCAAGGAGAGAGAAAATGGAATTTATCGCAATCATACTGGTGGCCGCGGCGGTGTTCGGCATCTGCTACCTGGTGGACAAGGGGTTTGCCAGGGCGTTCCGCAGCAAGGCCCAGCACCGTTCCGGACTGGCGGTCCGAGCTAACAAGCGCTACGGCATCTTCGGCGTGATCCTCAGCGCCCTGGGGATCCTGGCCCTCTGCGCGGGGGTCACCGACGGGGCGGTACTGCTGGTGGGCGGCGCCGTGGTGCTGCTGATGGGCCTGTGTCTGGCGGCTTACTACCTGAGCTTCGGCATCTTCTATGACGGGGAAAGCTTCCTGCAGTCCCGGTTCGGGAAAAAGGACGTGACCTATTACTACCGGGATATCCGGGGACAGAAGCTGTATCTGATCCAGGGCGGCAATATCGTGGTGGAGCTGCATATGGCCGACGGAAACGTGGTGAGCCTTCAGTCCGCCATGGATGGGGTGTACCCCTTCCTGGATACGGCCTTCGCGGGCTGGTGCCTCCAGACGGGCCGGGACCCCCAGAGCTGTGACTTCCACGATCCGTCCCAGAGCCTGTGGTTTCCCACTGTGGAGGATACCTGATGGCACATATACCCAACGGCACCACCACTGAGCTTCAGCTGGTGACCTTTCGGCAGGCCCTGGCGGCGGCCAATACGCCCTCGGAGGAATATGACATCACCAAATGGCTCTATGCGCCGAATTTTTACTCTGAATACCGTTACATCCTGGGTACCCGGGGCACAAAGCCTCTGATCTGCATCGGCATCAACCCCTCCACCGCCAGGCCCGACGACCTGGACAACACCCTGAAATCCGTGGAGCGCATCGCCCTGGGCAACGGCTTTGACAGCTTCCTCATGTTCAACGTCTACGCCCAGCGGGCCACCAGTCCCGACGATATGGAGCGTGAATGCAACCCCCTTCTGCACAGGGAAAATCTGGAAGCCTTCCGGTATGTGCTGTCCATCTCCGAGAAGCCCGCGGTCTGGGCCGCCTGGGGGGCCATCATCGAAAAGCGGAAGTATCTGCCCGGATGCGTCCGGGACATGGTACTGGCCGGGGAGGAATTCGGCGCCGGCTGGTACTGCGCCGGAGCCATCACCAAAAAGGGGCATCCCCACCATCCGCTGTATCTGCGCAAGGACGAAAAGCTCCGGCCCTTCGATGTGAAAGCATACCTGGACAAGCTGTAACTTATTTGCTATCGTAGGGCGGGGTCATGACCCCGCCGACGCACCTATGGTTTTGCATATCTACGTCTATTTTGCCCGACTGCGTTTCCAACCTGTTCGGCGGGGTCATGGCCCCGCCCTACGATGGGTGTGAAATGTATTGGTGCGTTGGCGCAATAAACGATCATTTATTTGAGGGATATGGAGTACACCTGTAATCATTTACACAGCGGGGGCATTCCCCGCTGTGTCCGTATAGGGAGGATTATCATGAAACTCGTTATCGCGTCCGATATTCACGGCAGCGCCTATTGGTGTGAAAAGCTCTGCCGGCTGGTGGATGAGGAGAAGCCGGACAAGCTGATCCTGCTGGGAGACCTGCTGTACCACGGTCCCCGGAATGACCTGCCCCGGGACTACGCTCCCAAGCAGGTGATCCCCATGCTGTCACAATACAAGGACATCATTCTGGCCGTTCGGGGCAACTGCGAGGCGGAGGTGGACCAGATGGTGCTGCCCTTCCCCTGCATGGCGGATTTTTCCCAGCTGCTCGTGGACGGTGTGACCCTCTACCTGACCCACGGCCATCACCACAATCCGGAGAACCTGCCGCCTCTGCCGGAAGGCAGTGTTTTCCTCTCCGGCCACACCCATGTGAAGATCGATGAGGTCCATAAGGGTGTTCGCTGCCTGAACCCCGGCAGCGTGTCCATTCCCAAGGACGGCAGCCACAGCTGTCTGATTTTTGAGAATGGGAAATTTTCTTTCCGGATTTTGGAGGAATAACCGTGGATTCGACACAATGCGACACATGCTGGTATTATGATTATGATGAGGAATACGACGAGTATTACTGCATGATGGACCTGGACGAGGATGAAGTCTACCGCATCATGACCTCCCGTTCCCAGCGCTGCCCATACTACCGGCAGGGGGACGACTATACCCTTGCAAGGAGACAGTAACCATGAAGCATATCCTGCCTGTTCTGCTTTTGCTGTGCCTGCTGTGCGGCTGCGGCCGGGAAGCCCCGGTCCGGGAGCCCGCCGCCCTGCCGGAAACCACATCGGTTCCGGCGGAGGCCTCCCGGGGACTGTACGACGCCGGCAGTGTGCTGGAAGCAAAATACGGCGGCGCCCTGCGGGCCTATCCCCTGCGGGGCTTTTCCGAAGTGACCGGGTTCCGGGCCATGGGGGAGGATCTGTTGGTGTTCTCCGGGGATCAGGTCACCAACCTGGTCCTTCTCACCGGAGAGGACCTCCACGCGGCAGCCAGCGTGACGCTGGACGGCTTCCTTTCTCCCCGGGATCCGTCCCTGCAGATTGGCGATGGGGAGCTTTCCTTCTTTGACCCGGTGACCCGGGAGACGCTGGTGCTGGACAAAGGGCTGAAGCAGGTCAGCCATATCTCCGCGCCTCAGGATCTGGTGGGAACCCCCATTCTCTCCTCCGACCGGAACACCCTGTATTACTGTTCCGCCTCCGCCGTCAGGGCCTGGGATCTGGAGTCCGGCATCCGCCGTACCCTGAAGGAAATGGCCTGCCCGGAGCTGACGTCCCTGAGGCTCCACGCCGGGGATTCGGTGCTGCAGTGTACCCTGACGGAGGGGGAGACGGAACGCCATCTGTTCCTCTCAGCCGAAACGGGACGGCTCCTGTATGAGCGCAAGGGGGAGATGACCCTCTCCACCTTCGACGGCCGGTATTACGCGGCCTTTCCCACGGGAATGACCCAGGCGCTTCTGTTCGGCGAGGGAGAGCAGCCCCCTCTGGCGCTGACCCCCGGGGAGATCACGGCGGACTGCGTCTTTCTGCCCCGCCGGAACGGGGCGGTGAGTGTTTTTGCCGCCGGTTCCCGGGAGCTTCGGCTGGACTATTATGATCTGGGTTCCGGAGTTCGCCGGGCTGCCCTGACCCTGGAAACCGACAGCAGACCCTTGGCCCTGGAGGGAACCTCCGGCGGCGTGTACATCCTGATCTACAGCGGCGACTACGGCTGTGACGCCATCTACCGCTGGGACTTTGGCGGCACAGGTGTGGAGGATCCGGCGGTCTGCACCGGCCCCTATTATACGGCCCAGTCTCCGGACCTGGAGGGGCTGGCCCGGTGCCAGGCCTATGCGGCGGAGTTGAGCCAGCGGTTCGGCGTGGAGATCCTGGTCTGGAAGGACGCCGTAGCGGAGCAGCCCTGGGATTACGATCTGGAGCCGGAGTATCTGGTCAGCGTGATCCAGCGGGAGCTGAAGCTGCTGGAGCAGCGGCTGTCATATTATCCCGGAAATATCCTGCCGGACACGGCCTCCCATTTTACCGGCCTGAGGATCTGTCTGGTGCGGGCAATCACCGGCACCGCCGAGTCCGGAAGCCTGGATTCCGCCACGGGGCTGCAGTTTCTCATCGGTACCGACGCCTATGTGGCCCTGGCGGCGGGAGAATACTCCGACCGGGCGCTGTATCACGAGCTGTTCCATGTGATGGAGACCCACATCCTGAATGAGAGCATCGCCTTTGACCAGTGGGATGCCCTGAATCCGGCGGGTTTCTCCTACGACTATGACTACCGGGCCAATGCCCAGCGGGACGCCGGGGTTTATCTTGAGGGAGAGAACCGGGCCTTTGTGGATACCTATTCCATGAGCTTTCCCAAGGAGGACCGGGCCAGGATCATGGAATACGCCATGCTGTCCGGAAATCAGGAGCTGTTCCGGGGCCAGATCATGCAGGAGAAGCTGAAGACCCTCTGCCAGGGCATCCGGGAGGCCTACGGCCTGAAAAAATCTTCGGAGACCTTCCTCTGGGAGCAGTACCTGCGCAAGCCCCTGGCCTATCAGAAATAACCGACAGAGCCTTCCGGCTCCGCCGCAGCTGCCATGCCGCCCCGGCATGGCAGTTTTTTGTACCTTCAGGGATCGTCCCCCAAAATCTTCCCCTGTGGCCATGCTGTAAATGATCGTTTATCGCACCGACGCACCGATTCATATTGCACCCATCGTAGGGCGGGGGCTTGCCCCCGCCGAGCAGGTGAGATACGCAATCTGCTGTCAATTATCGAATTCCTTTATCCGCCGACATTGTTCCGGGGAGGCGGGGCGAAAGGGGATGGAGGCAAAACTTTCCCTTGCTGTCTGTGACATATTGTGTTATAATAAAACGAACTATGCGGATAAAGGGACGGTTCGGCAGCGTTTCCGGCCTTTGGCATATTTGAATGATGGAAGATTTAGGGTGTGAATGCAATGGTTTTCAAAAAACCGAAGGGTATCAAATACTCAGGCAGTGTTCTGAAGATAGCGATGATCATGCTCCTGGACGTGCTGGCCACTGCGGGATCCTTCTTCTTCGGACTCTGGTTCCGGGCGGATTTTGCCTTTGAGAATATCCGCGCGGATCATATGATGGGCTACCTGACCGCCATTGGCCCGTGGTGTGCCATTACCATCGTTGTTTTCCTGGTTTTCCGGCTTTACAGCAGTATCTGGGCCTTTGTCAGCACGCCGGAGGTGTTCCGCGTCACGGGGGCCTATGTGGTGCTGGCGGTGATCGGCGTTCTGATTTTCCACTTTGACGGAACCATCATGCCCCGTTCCAGTATGGTGGTGGGGTTCCTGTTCAGCTATGTGTGCAGCGTGGGCATCCGCTTTTCCTACCGGATGTGGCTGTCGGTGCAGCGGAAATTCAGCCATGTCCTCCACGCCTCGGGGGTCAAAAACGTGATGCTCATCGGCGCGGGAGACGCCGGACGGGCTCTGGCTCAGGAGTTTTCCAACTCCGATCACATCCGGGACCATCTGGCCTGCGTCATTGACGACAATCCCGTAAAGGTCAACAAGCGCCTGTGCGGCGCGCCCATTGTGGGCACCCGCCGGGATATTCCCCGGATGGTCAAGCGCTACCGGATCAGCAAGATCATTTTCGCCATCCCCAGTGCCTCCGCCAGTACCCGCAAGCAGATCCTGGACATCTGCTCCACCACCGGCTGCGAGGTGCAGATGCTGCCGGGCATCTACCAGATGGTAAACGGCGACGTCAGCGTCAGCAAGCTGCGGAAGGTGGATCCTCAGGATCTGCTGGGCCGGGATCCTATCAAGGTCAATCTGGACGAGATCACCGAATATGTCTCCGGCAAGGTGGTTCTGGTCACCGGCGGCGGCGGCAGCATCGGCAGCGAGCTGTGCCGTCAGATCGCCCGGGCCAATCCCAAGCAGCTGATCATCCTGGATATTTACGAGAACAATGCCTACGACATTCAAATGGAGCTTCAGCGGGTCCACCCGGAGCTGAACCTGGTGGTGCTCATCGGCTCCGTGCGCAATACCAACCGGGTGGACTACGTGGTGGGCACCTACCGGCCGGACCTCATCTTCCACGCGGCGGCCCACAAGCATGTTCCCCTGATGGAGGACAGCCCCAACGAGGCCATCAAGAACAATGTTTTCGGCACCTACAAAATGGCAAAAGCGGCGGCCAGGTACGGCGTCAGACGCTTTGTGCTGATCTCCACGGACAAGGCGGTGAACCCCACCAACATCATGGGCGCCTCCAAGCGGCTGTGCGAAATGGTGGTGCAGATGATGAACCGGGAATCCGACACCGAATTTGTGGCGGTCCGCTTCGGCAATGTGCTGGGCAGCAACGGCAGCGTGATCCCGCTGTTTAAAAAGCAGATCGCGGCCGGCGGCCCCGTTACCGTGACCCACCCGGACATCATCCGCTATTTCATGACCATCCCCGAGGCGGTGAGCCTGGTGCTTCAGGCGGGCGCCTATGCCCGGGGCGGCGAGATCTTTGTGCTGGACATGGGGGAGCCGGTGAAGATCGACACCATGGCCCGGAATATGATCCGGCTCAGCGGCTATGAGCCGGATGTGGATATCAAAATCGAATACACCGGCCTGCGTCCCGGCGAGAAGCTCTTTGAGGAGCTGCTTATGAAGGAAGAGGGGATGCAGGAAACTGCCAACAAGCTGATCCACATCGGAAAGCCCATTGAAATGGACGACGAAAAATTCAAGGAGCAGCTTTCCCTGCTGGAGGAAGCCTGCAAGGCGGAAGTGAGCGATATGAAGGACATCGTGGCACAGATCGTGCCTACATATGTCCGCAGGACGGAAGAAAAGGAAAAAGAGAAAGCGACCGTTTAACGAAGGGGGAGCGCTTATGTATCAGAGATTTGGAAAAAGACTGCTCGATATCCTTCTGTCCGGGTGCGGCATTGTTGTGCTGTCTCCGGTGTATCTGCTGGTGGCGCTGGCCATCAAGCTGGACGATCCAGGCCCGGTCTTCTTTCGGCAGAAGCGGGTGGGCATCCATAAGACCTATTTTCAGATTCTGAAGTTCCGCACCATGAAGATGGAGACGCCCAGAGACGTGCCCACCCATCTGCTGGACAATCCGGAGCAGTACATCACCCGGGTGGGCAGGGTGCTGCGCAAAACCTCATTGGATGAGCTTCCTCAGATCTTCCAGATCTTTACCGGGAAGATGTCCGTCATCGGTCCCCGGCCCGCCCTGTGGAACCAGGACGACCTGATCGCCCAGAGGGACAAATACGGCGCCAACGATGTGCGCCCCGGTCTCACGGGCTGGGCCCAGATCAACGGCCGGGATGAGCTGCCCATTGACGTGAAGGCCGCGTTCGACGGCGAATATGTGCGGAAAATGAGTTTTCTGTTTGACTGCAAATGCTTTTTCGGTACCATCGTCTCCGTGCTGAAGCACGAGGGCGTGGTGGAAGGCGGCACGGGACAGATGGAGAAGGAGAAGAAGCTCCCATGAAGAAGATCCTGATCACCGGCGCGGGCAGCTATGTGGGCACCTGCGTGGCGGATTACCTGGCCCGGTGGCCGGAGCGATATCGGGTGGACACGGTGGATATGGTGGACGGAAGCTGGCGGGAGGCCTCCTTCCGGGGCTACGACGCCGTGTTTCATGTAGCCGGAATCGTGCACCTGGCCCAGGCAAAAGACGACCCCGGACAGGCGGAGCTTTACGACCGGGTGAACAACCGTCTGGCCGTGGAGACCGCCCAAAAGGCTAAGGCCGAGGGCGTGGGACAGTTCCTGTTTATGAGCTCCGAAAGTGTCTACGGCCTCCACGCGCCCATCGGCCGGACGGTCATGATCACAAAGGACACCCCCCTGAACCCCGTGGACAATTACGGCCGCAGCAAGGCAAAGGCGGAGGAAGGGCTTATGGCCCTGGCGGGGGAGGGCTTTCAGGTGCTGATCCTGCGCCCGCCCATGATCTACGGAAGAGGCTGCAAGGGAAACTATGTGGCCATGGCAAAGCTGGCCAGGAAGCTGCCGGTCTTCCCCTGGGTGGAGAACCGGCGCTCCATGCTGTATATCGACAACCTGTCGGAGTTCATCCGGCTGGCGGTGGAGGATGAGGCGGAGGGTATTTACTGCCCCCAGAACAGCGAGTATGTCTGCACCAGCGACATGGTGAACCTGATCGCCCATGCCAACGGCAGGGGGATCCTGATGATCAAAGGTGTGACCTGGGCCCTGAAGCTGCTGGGTCATGCCACAGGCATGGTGGACAAGGCCTTCGGGAGCCTGTGCTACGATTTTGAGCTGAGCCGGTATCCCAGAGATTACTGCGTCAAATCCTTCCAGGAGTCCATTCTGGAGACGGAAAAGAAATAGAAAGCCCTCCGGGCAACGGTCCGGAGCGCCAATGCGAAACAGGAGGAAGCTGCCTTGAAGCGAAAAAAGGATATTTTGTTTCTGTGCCAGTTTTTCTACCCGGAATACATTTCCTCCGCCCAGCTTCCCTATGATACGGTCCTGGCCCTGAAGAAGGCCGGTTTTTCCGTGGACGCGCTGTGCGGCTATCCCCAGGAATATCTGGACGGCGGACAGATCCCCCTGCGGGAGGAGGTAAACGGAATCCACATCCACCGGCTGAAGTATATCCAGATGGACCGGAAGGGCTTCCTGGGGCGGCTGGTCAACTATTTTTCCTTCACCTTCATGGTGCTGCTGCACCTGCCGGAGATTGCCGGATACCGGTCGGTGGTGGTGTACTCCAACCCCCCGGTGCTGCCCTGGATCGCCTCCTGGGCCAAGGCTCTGTTCGGAACGAAGCTGGTCTTTGTCTCCTATGACCTGTATCCGGAGGTGGCCACGGTGACCAATACCCTCCGGGAGGGGAACCTGATCTGCCGGCTGATGAACCATATCAACCAATGCGTTTTCCGCCGGGCGGACCGGGTGGTGGCCCTGTCCTCGGAGCAGCGGGCGTATATCCTGCAGCACCGCCCCGCCCGGGAGGAGCAGGTCACCGTGATCCCCAACTGGTACCCTGAGGAGGAAACGCTGCCGGGCAACCGGGAGAACAATCCTTTCCGGGAACTGGCGGGGGACCGGTTTGTGGTGTCCTATTTCGGAAACATGGGCACCATGCAGGACATGCAGACCATTCTGGATGCCATCCGGGAGCTGCGGGAGGAAAAGGTGTTCTTCCTCTTCGCGGGCCACGGCAACAAGCTGGAGACCCTGAAGCGGATCGCCCAGGAGGAGAAAATCGAAAACGTTCAGGTTTGCCGTTTCCTCCACGGGCAGGATTTCCGGGACGCTCTGGCCGCCAGCGGCTGCGCCCTGGTCTCCCTGGAGAAGGGGGCCACGGGACTGTGCGTCCCCAGCAAGACCTACTGCTATATGATGCAGGGGATCCCCCTGCTGGCCATCATGGACGAATGCGACATCGTCCGGGATATCGAAAGCGGCGCGGGAGCCTGGGTGCGAAACGGAGAATCCGGAAAGCTGGCTCAGATCATCCGCCGGCTGCGCGAGGACCCCGGGAAGCTTCAGGCCATGGGCCGGCGGAGCCGGGAGCTGTATCTGGAAAAATACACGGCCCAGACCGGTACCCAAAAGTATGTAGCCCTGTTCCGGCAGCTCCTGCAGCCGGAAGGGGAAGGAAAAGAGGAAAGCGTATGAGTATTTTTGCTGACAAGACCCTGATGATCACCGGCGGCACCGGCTCCTTCGGCAACGCCGTTCTGAACCGGTTCCTGGATACGGATATCCGGGAGATCCGGGTGTTCTCCCGGGACGAAAAGAAACAGGACGATATGCGCCATGAGTTCCAGGCGAGACTGCCTGAAGCCGCCAACAAGATCAAATTTTTCATCGGCGACGTCCGGGACCTGTCCTCCGTCAGGAACGCCATGCACGGGGTTGACTACATTTTCCACGCCGCCGCCCTGAAGCAGGTCCCCTCCTGCGAGTTCTTCCCCCTGGAGGCGGTGAAGACCAACGTCCTGGGCACGGACAACGTGCTGACCGCCGCCATCGACGCGGGGGTGAAGACGGTGATCTGCCTGTCCACCGACAAGGCGGCCTATCCCGTCAACGCCATGGGCACCTCCAAGGCCATGATGGAGAAGGTCATCGTGGCCAAATCCCGGACCGTTTCTCCGGAGAAAACCAAAATCTGCTGCACCCGCTACGGCAACGTCATGTGTTCCCGGGGCAGCGTCATCCCCCTGTGGATCGAGCAGATCAAGGCGGGCAATCCCATCACCATCACCGAGCCGGCCATGACCCGGTTTATCATGTCTCTGGACGAGGCCGTGGATCTGGTGCTGTTTGCCTTCGAGCATGGCATCAGCGGCGATATTCTGGTCCAGAAGGCCCCTGCCTGCACCATCGAGACCCTGGCCCGGGCGGTGACGGGGCTGTTTGCCCCCGGCCACGAGATCAAGGTCATCGGCATCCGCCACGGGGAAAAGATGTACGAAACGCTGCTGACCAACGAGGAATGCGCCAACGCCATTGACCTGGGGAATTTCTACCGGGTCCCCTGCGACAAGCGGGACTTGAATTACGACAAATATTTCAAAGAGGGCAATCCGGAGCGCAACGTGCTGACGGAGTTCAACAGCAACAACACCCAGCTTCTGGATGTGGAGCAGGTCCAGCGGAAGCTTCTGTCCCTGGCCTATATCCGGGAGGAGCTGGCGGGTATGTCCAAAAACTGATTCGGGGAACGGGAGGCTTCACGGATGAATATTCTGATCACCGGCGCCGCCGGTTTCGTTGGCAAAAACCTGGCTGCCGCGCTGGAGTGCGTTCGTGACGGCCGGGACCGGACCCACCCCGGCCTCAGCGTCGGGGAGGTGTACCTTTACGACATCGATTCCCCCGCTTCCATGCTGGAGGAGGCCTGCCGGAAGGCGGACTTCGTCTTCAACCTGGCGGGGGTCAACCGTCCCAAAAACCAGGAGGACTTCATGCGGGGAAATTTCGGGTTCGCCTCCACCTTGCTGGAGACCCTGAAAAAATACCGCAATCCCTGCCCCGTCATGCTGTCCTCCTCCATCCAGGCCACGCTGGAGGGCCGGTTTGCCGGCAGCGAGTACGGAAAAAGCAAAAAGGCCGGGGAGGAGCTGTTCTTCTCCTACGGCAAGGAGACCGGGGCGAAGGTGCTGGTGTACCGGTTCCCCAACCTGTTCGGCAAGTGGTGCCGCCCCAACTACAACAGCGCCGTGGCTACCTTCTGCTATAACTATGCCCATGACCTGCCTATCACGGTGAACGATCCCAGTGTGGAGCTGGAGCTATTGTATATCGACGATCTGGTGCAGGAGATGCTCCGGGCGCTGGAAGGGAAGGAACACCGCTGCGAGTTCGAGGGCCTGAACACGGTGCTGACCGATCAGGGCCGCTACTGCGCCGCCCCCGTGACCCACCGGGCCACCCTGGGGCAGATCGTGGCGCTGCTGGATTCCTTCCGGGCTCAGCCTCAGACGCTGCTGATGCCGGAGATCCCGGAGGGGAGCTTCGCCAAAAAGCTGTATTCCACCTACCTTTCCTACCTTCCCGGGGATAAGGCCATTTTCTCCCTGAAGATGAACCGGGACCCCCGGGGCAGCTTTACGGAGCTGCTGAAGACGGAAAAGTGCGGCCAGTTCAGCGTGAATATCAGCGCCCCCGGGGTCACCAAGGGCCAGCACTGGCACAATACCAAATGGGAGTTCTTCATTGTGGTATCCGGTCACGGCCTGATCCAGCAGCGGAAGGTGGGTACGGAGGAAGTGCTGAATTTCGAGGTTTCCGGGGACGACATCCAGGCGGTCCACATGCTGCCCGGCTATACCCACAACATCATCAATCTCTCCCAGACGGAGAACCTGGTGACGCTGATGTGGGCCAATGAGCGCTTTGACCCCGAAAAACCCGATACCTTCCATGAGGTGGTTTGATATGGAAATGAAGCTGGATTACTCCGATATTTCTTTCAAAAACAACGGAAAGCTGAAGCTGCTGATCATCGTGGGTACCCGCCCTGAGATCATCCGTCTGGCCGCCGTCATCAACAAGTGCCGCAAATACTTTGACTGCGTTCTGGCCCATACGGGGCAGAATTACGACTACAACCTGAACGGCATCTTTTTCCGGGACCTGGGCCTTGCGGACCCGGAGGTCTATATGAACGCCGTGGGCGACGACCTGGGAGCCACTGTGGGCAACATCATCAACTGCTCCTACAAGCTGATGGCATCCATCCAGCCCGACGCGGTGCTGATCCTGGGGGATACCAATTCCTGCCTGTCGGCCATTTCCGCCAAGCGGCTGCATATCCCCATCTTCCACATGGAGGCGGGCAACCGCTGCAAGGACGAGTGCCTGCCGGAGGAGACCAACCGGCGGATCGTGGACATCATTTCCGACGTGAACCTGGCCTACTCCGAGCATGCCCGGAAGTATCTCCATGAGTGCGGTCTGCCCAAGGAGCGGGTCTATGTCACCGGCTCGCCCATGGCGGAGGTGCTGCATGAGAATCTGGCGGCCATCGAAGCCTCCGATATCCATAGGCGCCTGGGACTGGAAAAGGGCAGATATATCCTGCTGTCCGCCCACCGGGAGGAGAACATTGACACGGAGAAGAACTTCCTGTCGCTGTTCACCGCCGTCAACGCCATGGCGGAAAAGTACGACATGCCCATTCTGTACTCCTGCCATCCCCGGTCCAGAAAGCGGCTGGAGCAGAGCGGCTTTTCCCTGGACAGGCGGGTCATTCAGCATGAGCCTTTGGGCTTCCATGACTATAACTGCCTGCAGATGAACGCCTTCGCGGTGGTCTCCGATTCCGGGACCTTGCCGGAGGAGTCCAGCTTTTTCACCAGCGTGGGCCATCCCTTCCCGGCGGTGTGCATCCGCACCTCCACGGAGCGGCCGGAGGCTCTGGATAAGGGCTGCTTTGTGCTGGCGGGCATCGATCAGGGCCATCTGCTCCAGGCGGTGGATACCGCGGTGCAGATGAATCTGGAGGGGGATTACGGGATCCCCGTTCCGGACTATGTGGAAGAAAACGTGTCCACCAAGGTGGTGAAGATCATCCAGTCCTACACGGGCGTGGTGGACAAGATGGTTTGGAGAAAGTATTGATTGCATTCCGCGCCGGAATGTGTTTCATCGGAAGAGCAAGGGAGGCGGGCCCATGAAGTACCTGTTTATCAACTCTGTGGCCGGGTTTGGCAGCACCGGAAGGATTGCCGCGGAAAAATGCCGGGAATTGATGGGGCAGGGACACCAGTGTGTGCTCGCCTTCGGCCGTGAAAAGGCCAACTGCGACGGCATTCCCACGGTGCAGATCGGCACCGCCATGGATTACCGGCTCCACGGCCTGCGCAGCCGGCTGCTGGACGATTCCGGCTTCGGCTCCCGGCGGGCTACCCGCCGCTTTCTGGAGTGGGTGAAGGAATACGATCCCGACGTGATCTGGCTGCACAACCTCCACGGGTACTATCTGCACATCGGGGAGCTGTTCGCCTACCTGCGGACCTGCGGAAAGCAGATCCTCTGGACGCTCCACGACTGCTGGAGCTTTACGGGACACTGCGCCTACTTTGACTTTGCCGGATGTGACCGGTGGAAGACCGGCTGCTGCCGCTGCCCCCAGAGGGATGGCTATCCCAAAAGCCTGCTGCGGGACAACAGCCGGAGCAATTACGAGAAAAAGAAAGCCCTGTTCACCGGCATTCCTGATCTGAAGCTCATCGTTCCCTCCCACTGGCTGGAAAGCCGGGTGAGGGAAAGCTTCCTGCGGGACTATCCGGTGGAGGTGGTGCCCAATTCGGTGAACCGGGAGGTCTTCCGGCCCACCCCGGGGGATTTCCGGCGCAGGTATGGTCTGGAGGAGAAAAGGATCATACTGGGGGTGGCCAGCGTCTGGGAGGCGCGGAAGGGTCTGCAGGATTTCATAGACCTTTCCCCTTTGCTGGATGCGCGCTTTCAAATCGTTCTGATCGGCCTGACAGCGAAGCAGGCCGCGTCGCTGCCGGAGGGCATTCTGGCTCTGCCCAGGACCAACAGTGTCCGGGAGCTGGCGGAAGCCTACACCGCCGCGGATGTGTATGTCTGCCCCAGTGTGGAGGAGACCTTCGGCATGACGGTGCTGGAGGCCCGCTGCTGCGGTACGCCGGTGATCGTCTATCAGGGAACCGCCTGTCAGGAGATCACGGATCAGCTGGGCGGCATCGCCGTCCCTCGCGGGGCGGAGCAGCTGTGCCGGGCCATTGCGGAGCTTACAACGGAGGAAACCAAATGAAATACTATCGCTTTCCGGAAAACAGGACCGCCAGGCTTCTGCTGGGGGCATTCCTGTTTGCCATGCTGTACCTGGCAAGAGACACCCTGGTCACCTCCTCCGTTCTCGGATTTCACAGGGCACAGCTGCTGATGCTGGGCCTGATGGGGGCGGCCTGCGGGGTTTTCCTGATTTACAACCGCCGCAGCCTGAAGGACATTGTGCTGGACAGACGGATGCTGGCGGTGCTGGTATCCACGGCTGTGATCCTGCTGCCCATGGGGGTGAAGCGGGACTGGCAGATGATGTATCTGAGCATCCTGATCTGCGTTTATTTCGGCATTTTCCTGAGCTACTTCCTCTCCTGCCGGGAGGCGGCGAAATATTATGTGGGGATCCTGTCCGTGCTGGGCGTCTGTTCCGTTGTTGCCCTGTGGGTGCTGCGTCCGCTGGTGGTGGATACGGGCATCTGGAGGCCGCCGGTGGTCTGGAACCAGATCGACATTCCCTTCTTTGATTTTGGACTGTCCTTTGTGTCGGTCATCTATGTCAAAAACCGCAACTTCGGAATTTTCCGGGAGCCGGGCGTCTATCAGTATTTTCTGGTCCTGGCGCTGTTTCTGAACAATTTTATCGTGCAGTGGCGGCGTCAGCGGACGCTGTGGCTCAACAATCTGGCCCTGGCGGCGGCCATTCTGACCACCCTCTCCACGGCCGGAGTGGCGGCGCTGGTGCTGCTGGCCCTGGTGGTGTTTGTGGAGAAGAAGCTCTACCGGAACAAATGGGTCTGGCTGGCGCTGTTGGTCATTGCCCTGGTGCTGGCTGTCCTGGTGGGGATCATTGTGGCGCAGCGGGGAGAGCTGTACTGGGAGCTGTACTCCATGGTGCTGGGCAAATTCCTGCCCGGGGAGGATTCCTCCTCGGAGCGGCTGGAGGCCGTGCTGGCGGATCTGAGCATCTTCCTGCGCCACCCGCTGGTGGGAGACAAGCTGTCCGGCGTCCTCTACGCGGCGGAAAACAACACCACCTCCACCCTGATCCTGTTCGCCGGACTGGGGATCCTGGGGGGAAGCCTGAACGCGGCGGCCTGGATCGCTCTGATCTGGGACAGGCAGCGCAGGCTCTGGGCCAATCTGGTGCTGCTGGCGGCGCTGTTCCTGTCCTTCAACACCCAGAATCTGGTGGCGGACGTGTTTTTCTGGCTGTTCCCGGTGATGGCTCTGACGGAACGGGTCCTGCCCCGGCTGAAGGCGCCCGGGGCTGCCGGAGGGAAATGAGTATGGAAAGGCAATTGCTGAGAAAGGTCCAGCTGACCCTGCTGGAGATCGCCCTTGAGATCAAACGGGTCTGCGAGGAAAACGGGATCCGGTATTTCCTCTGCTGCGGCACCTTCCTGGGGGCCGTCCGGCATCAGGGCTTCATCCCCTGGGACGACGATCTGGACATCGGTATGCCCCGGGAGGACTACGAACGATTCTGCGCCATCGCCCCGGAAAAGCTGGGACCCCGGTTCTGCCTGCAGTCCTGGTACACGGAGCCCCGGTACGCCCTGCCCTTCGCCAAAGTCAGAATGCGGGATACCCTGTATCTGGAAGCAAAGAGTCCCGCCCTGCCGGAGAACGGGTTTTATGTGGATCTGTTCCCCTTTGACAACGCCCCCGGGGAACCGGAGAGCCAGACGGCCCATGCCCGGGCCTTGTGCACGCTGTTTCGCATGAAGCTGATGAAATCCGGCAACAAGCCCTGGATGGATGGGGACCGGATTGTCTGGAAGAAGCGGCTGGGCTATCTGTATTATCAGTGCAAGGCCCTGGGGATCAGCGCTCAGGAGATCGCGGGGCGGTATGATGCCCTTGCCCGTTCCGTACCCGAAACCGGGATCCTCTGCCGTCAGCGGGGGCTGTCCCGGCTGGACTGCTACCGGGCGGACTGGTATGAGGAGCTGGCGCTGTATTCCTTTGAGGGCCAGCTGTTTCCCGGCCCTGCCCGGTTTGACGATGTGCTGACGGCCCAGTTCGGGGATTACCGCCAGCTTCCGCCGGAGGGAGAGCGGGAAAACCGCCACCAGATCGTCAAAGTGGATTTCGGCCCCTGGGGGGATGGAGGAGAGAAAAAGCAATGAAGCGTGTCCTGTTTGTGACCAATTACCCCTCTCCCTACCGGGTGCATTTTTACGACGAGCTGGGAAAGTACATGGATGTGACGGTGCTGTTTTCCGACCGGGCCGAGGATAAGACCCACCGGGACGCGGCCTGGTTCGTATCCGGAGAGGGAGGCTTCCGCAAGGTCCAGCTGACCAGGCGGATCGCCGGGTGGGGCAAACGGAACCTGTGCGCGGATGTGATTTCCTGGCTGAAAAAGGATTTTGACGCCATTGTCATCTGCGGATATTCCTCTCCCACCGCCATGCTGGCCATGGCCTGGCTTCGGATGAAGGGGATCCCCTTCTATATGGAGGTGGACGGCGGCCTGGTCCGGCAGGAATCCCGGGCCAAGTACCTGTATAAAAAGCTGCTGGTCAGCGCCCCCAGCTGCTGGATCAGCAGCGGAGCGCATACCACGGACTACCTTGTCCACTACGGGGCCAAACGGGAGAAAACCTTCCTGTATCCCTTCACCTCCCTGTGGGAGCGGGATATTCTGCCCCGGATCCCGTCTCCGGAGGAAAAGCAGCGGCTCCGCCGGGAACGGGGCATGACGGAAGAAAAAATCGTGGTATATGTGGGAAGATTTACCGAGGCCAAGGGCATGGACGCTCTGCTGGGGGCCGCCGCGTCGCTGGACCGGGATACGGGCGTCTACTTTATCGGCGGGGAGCCGGAGCCGGCCCATCTGGACTTCTGCCTGGAGCAGGGCCTTCAAAATGTCCATTTTGTGGGCTTCCAGAAAAAGGAAGCTCTGGCCCTCTATTACCAGGCGGCAGACCTTCTGGTGCTTCCTACCAAGAGCGACGTGTGGGGTCTGGTGATCAATGAGGCCATGGCCTGCGGCCTGCCGGTGATCACCACGGACCGGTGTGTGGCCGGACTGGAGCTGATCCGGGACGGCGCCAACGGCTATGTGGTCCCGGTGGACGATCCCCAGGCTCTGCGGGAGAAGATCCGGGCGGTTTTGACGGACGACTACCGGAAAATGGGAGCGGCGGCTCTGGAGACCATCCGCCCCTATACGCTGGAGAACATGGCGAAGGCCCATGTGGAGATTTTTGACAGAGAATTCCCTTGCGATTGTTAGGAAAATGATCGTTTAGCGCCCAAAGGCCCCCTCTGACGAGGGGGCTGTCAGCGAAGCTGACTGGGGGAGAGAAAGGCCGAAATCTTCTGCGTTCTTGGTAACTACGGAAAAAGGCATAACATTTTCTCTCCCTCAGTCGCTTCGCGACAGCTCCCTCATCAGAGGGAGCCTTTGGGGTGCGCAGCAACCATCGGAGCGTAAACGATCATTTATCTGACGGTTTAGAACTGCGGATGAATTTTACAGAAAACCTATGAAAGCGGGAGATGAAGCCATGCACATTGTCTATGCGGTGACCACATGCTCCGACCGGGTTTACCGGCAGTTGTTTTCCCAGGTGAAGGTGAAGCCTGCCTTCCAGTCCCAGAAATACCATCGCCTGCTGATCGAGGGGCTGGCGGCAAACGCCCGGGTGGACGTGGTTGCCAATCCTCCGGTGAACCGCTCGGTGCTGGACAGGGCCTTCGTGTCCCTGCCCCGGGAAACCGAGGGGGGCGCCTGCTACCGCTATATCCCCGCCATCCGCAATCCGATTTGGAAGGCGGTTTTTGTGGGCTTTGGCACCTTCTTTCGGACGCTGGCCCTGGCGGGGAAGGATTCGGCGGTGATCGTGGACGTGCTGAACCGGACCACGGCCTTGTCGGCCATGCTGGCAGCCCGGCTGCGCCGGAGACCCTGCATCGGCATTGTCACGGACCTTCCGGACATGCTGAGCGGCAGCGGCTTTTCCAAAAAACTGGCCAATTTTGTCACAGCCCACTGTACCGGCTATGTGCTGCTGACCCAGGCCATGAACGATTACTTAAACAAGGATTCCAAGCCCTATGTGATCCTGGAGGGCCATTCCGATATCACCATGGAGCAGAGGGTCCCCTCCCTGGACAAAAAGCTCCGGCCCCGGGTCTGCCTCTACGCCGGAGGCGTCAGCAAGCAATATGGCCTGAAGAATCTGGTGGAGGGCTTCCGGATGGCCGATCCGGACAATGCCCGGCTGCATATCTACGGCCCCGGAGACTACGTGGAGGAGCTGAAGGCCGTGGCGGCGGAGGACCCCAGGGTGTACTACGGGGGAATGCTCCTGAACACCGAGATCGTGGACAAGGAGATGGAGGCCACCCTGCTGGTGAACCCCCGGCCCACGGGGGAAGAATATGTGAAGTATTCCTTCCCCTCCAAAACCATGGAGTATATGTCCACCGGCACGCCGGTGCTGACCACGGTGCTGCCCGGAATGCCGAAGGAGTACCATCCCTATGTGTACCTGCTGGAGGACGAGTCTCCGGAGGGAATCGCCAAGACGCTGCGTCAGGTGCTGGACCTGCCTGAGGAAGCCCTGTTTGAAAAGGGACAAAGGGCCAGGGCCTTCGTCCTGGAACAGAAAAACAATGTGATCCAGGCAAAGAAAATCCTGGATATGCTGGAAAAAGGGGAGTGACGCCATGAAGCTGCTGTGGCTGTGCAATATGATGCCCGGAGAGGTGAAGCGCAGGCTCACCGGAAACGCCGTCAGCGGAGGGCTGTGGGTGGACCATGTCCTCACGGGGCTGCGGCAGCGGGGGCTGACTATCCTGATTTTGTGCCCCGGAGACGGTGCCCGGGGGGAGCTGGACGAGAGGTGCGGCTATGTCACATTCCGGGAGGGACTTCCTTACCGGTATCTGCCGGAGCTGGAAGCCCTTTTTGAAGAGGAGATCAAGACCTTTCAGCCGGATGTGATCCACATCTGGGGGACGGAGTACGGCCACACCCTGGCCATGGTCAACGCCGTGGAAAAGCTGGGGCTGCCGGACCATATGGCGGTGAGCATCCAGGGCCTCTGCTCCGTCTACGCCGGACACTACGCCGAGGGGGTCCCTCAGCGGGTCCAGCGGGAATGCACCTTCCGGGATCTGGTCCGGCGGGACAATATTTTGCGGCAGCGGGACAAATTCGCCCTCCGGGGACGGCTGGAAATCGCCGCCCTGGAAAAGACCCGGCACATCATCGGCCGCACCGACTGGGACAGAGCCTGCACCCAAAGGATCCGGCCGGAGGGGAAGTACCATTTCTGCAATGAGATTCTGCGGGAGCCTTTCTATGAAGGGCAGTGGCGCTACGAAAGCTGCCGGAAGCACCGGATTTTCGCCTCCAGCTGCGTGTATCCCGTGAAGGGCTTTCACTATCTGCTGGAAGCCTTTGCCCAGGTGGTGAAGGTGTATCCGGACGCGACCCTGGCTGTGCCCGGCAAGAGTTTTCTCGCCGCGGACCCGCTGCGGCGCACCGCTTACCAGAAGTACCTGGCAAAGCTGGCACGGCGGCTGGGCGTGGCGGAAAAAATCGAATTTCTGGGCAGCCTCAGCGCGGAGGGGATGAAGGAGGCCTTTTTGGGGGCCAACGCCTTTGTCCTGCCCTCCACCATTGAAAATTCTCCCAACTCTCTGGGAGAGGCCATGCTGCTGGGGGTACCCTGCGTGGCCAGCGACGTGGGCGGTGTGTCCAACCTGATGACCAGCCCTTCGGAGGGCTTTGTGTACCAGTCCACCGCCCCTTATATGCTGGCCTTCTACCTCATGGAGATCTTCGCCATGGAGGAAAAGGCCGTGTCTCTGGGCCAGGCGGCCCGGGCCCACGCGATGCGGACCCACGATCCGGAAACCAATCTGGAAACCCTGCTGGGTATTTATGAGGAGCTTGCCATTTGAAAGCCTTCTCCTCAAGGAGAAGCATTGAGATGCCATGAAAGGAGGAAGCGCCATGGGTCGGGAGAAGCTGCTGAGCGTGATCGTGCCGGTTTACAATGTGGCGCCGTACCTGTCCCGGTGCGTGGATTCCATTCTGAGCCAGTCCTACCGGGAGCTGGAAGTGATCCTGGTGGACGACGGCTCCGGGGACGATTCCGGGAGGATCTGCGACGAGTATGCCGCCGCCGATCCCAGAGTCCGGGTGATCCACAAGGAAAACGGGGGCCTGAGCAGCGCCCGGAACATGGGGCTGGAGGCGGCGAAGGGAGACTATCTGACCTTTGTGGACAGCGACGACTGGATCGAGCCGGAGTCCTACGGCCCCATGATCGGGCTGCTGGAACAATACGACGGGGATCTGATCTGCGGCGGCCGCTATGATGTGGACGGCAAAACCGGAGAGAAGACCCTTGGTCTGTGCCCAAAGAAAACGGAGCGGATCTCCGGGGAGGAAATGGCCGGAAGGATTTTCCTCTGGGACGGCTGCGACTCCAGCGCCTGTGACAAGCTCTACCGCCGCCGGCTCTTCGGGACGCTCCGTTATCCTGAGGGGAAGGTCTGCGAGGATGTCAGCGTCACCTACAAAATCGTCCTGGAGGCGAAGGCGGCGGTGCTGTGGGACAAGCCCTTCTATAACTATTACCACCGGCCCGGAAGCATCACCACCGCCGCCGTTTCGGAAAAATCCTTCCATTTATCCCAGCACACTGCCGAGATTTATCCCTATATCCGGGAGAATTATCCCGCAGTCGAACCCCAGGCCCGGTTCCTCCGGGTCCGCTCCCTGAGCCATATTCTGCTTCTTCTGGATCAGGCGGAGGCAGATACCCGGCAGCGCTTTGCCGGGGAGTACCGGCAGGCCCGGAAGGAGCTTCGGAAGCACACGGGCTTTTTCCTGACCAGCCCTTATTTTGGCACACAGGAACGGATCCGGGATCTGCTGCTGGTGCTGGGGCTTTACCGCGTTCTTCGCCCCCTTCTTCACAGAGATTGATTGGAAGTAGATCATGAAACGACAAAACCGAATCGCTTTTTTCAATATTCTCAGTACCCTGCTGCTGCGGGGGATCTCCATTTTTACAGCGCCGCTGTTCTCCCGCCTGCTGGGCACCAACAACTATGGCGTGTCGGACATCTGCAACACCTGGGTCAGCGTGTTCGCCATCGTCTTCACCCTCCAGACCCAGGGCACCCTGGTCAACGCCCGGGTGGAATATCCGGAGGACCTGCAGCGCAAGTACCAGTCCTCGGCCATGAGCATGTCGGTGATGCTGTACGCCCTGTGCGCCGGACTGATGCTACTGTTTCTTCCCACCGTATCCGCGGCGCTGAAGCTGGATAAGATCCTGATCGTGCTGATGCTGGTTCAGGCCTTCGGCACCTTCTGCGTGAATTTCCTGCACCAGAAATTCGTCTATGAATTCAAGGCCGGACGGAATATGGTGCTGTCTCTGGGGGTCACGCTGCTGACGCTGGTCCTGTCCCTGATCTTTGTGCTGCGGCTGCCCAAGGAGATCAACTATCTTGGCCGGGTGGGCGCCGTCACCGCCACCTACGCCCTGATCGGCATACCCGCCTGCGTCTATATCCTGGCCAAGGGCAGGACCTTTGTGAGCAAGCAGTTCTGGAAATTCTGCATTGTACTCGCCATCCCCTCCGTATTTTACAACCTGTCGGATCTTCTGCTGGGGGTCGGCGACAAGCTGATGCTGCAGCAGATGCTGGGAGAAGCCCAGGTGGGCCAGTACAGCCTGGCGCTGAAGCTGGGGGGCGTCATGTTCACCATTTTCGCCGCCCTGAACAATACCTGGTGCCCCTTCTTCTTTGAGGAGATGAAGCTGGGACAGCGGGAGAAAATGATGGCAAAGTCCCGGAACTTCCTGGAGCTGTACACCGTTCTGTCCGTGGGGTTCATTCTGCTGGCTACGGAGGTTTATCACCTCTATGCGGACAGAAGCTTCTGGGGCAGCACCATGCTGATCCCTCTGTTCGTGACCAACTATTACCTGAATTTCCTGTGTACCTTCCCGGTGAATTACGAGTATTACCACAAGAAGACCAAGGTGGTGGCGGCGGTGACCATCTTCTCCTCTCTGGTCAATCTGGGGCTGAACTACGTCCTGATCCAAAAGCTGGGCATGGCCGGCGCGGCCCTGGCCACCATGAGTTCCCACTGCCTGCAGCTGGGGATCCACTATGTCTACAACCGTTATATCCTTGGCAGGCTGGACTATCCCTTCGCCATCCGTGTCTGGGGGAAATACGCGCTGGCCTATTTCGCGATGGTGGCCTTTGTGTACCTGAGCGGGGAGGCCTGGCTGATTCGGTGGGCCATCGGCGCCGCCATCGGTGTCTGGGAGCTGCTGCGGATCCGGAAGCGGAAGGTATTGATTTGATGTGTAACAGAAGGCCGGGCAAATTGCCCGGCCTTCTGTTTCTGCAGGGTTGCATTCAAATGGAAAATGGTGTATAATATTCTGGACATTTTATAGGGTGCGGTTTCCTCATGAAAAAACAGACAGAATTGTTCGGGAAAACGCCCCGGGGAAGTATGGTTATGGGAAAAAAGAAAGTCCTTTTTGTGGCGACGGTGGTCAAGACCCACATCATGCAATTTCACATTCCCTATCTGCGGATGTTTCAGCAGATGGGCTGGGAAACAGCCGTGGCGTCCCGGAATGACTATGAGGATCCGCAGGACTGCCGGATTCCCTGCTGCGACGCCTATTATGACATCCCCTTTGAGCGGATGCCCTGGAAACCCGGAAACCTTCGGGCCTACCGGATGCTGAAACAGGTCATCGACCAGGGAAATTACGACCTGATCCACTGTCATACGCCGGTGGGGGCTCTGATCGCCCGGCTGGCTGCCCGGAAGGCCAGAAAGAAGGGCACCAAGGTCATCTATACCGCCCATGGGCTGCACTTTTTCAAGGGCGCCCCTTTGGCAAACTGGCTGCTGTACTATCCGGTGGAATGGACGCTGGCCTTTGTGACCGACGTGCTGATCACCATCAACCGGGAGGATTATGAAAGAGCCAGGAAGCACCTCCACGCCAAGCGGGTGGAGTTCGTTCCCGGAGTGGGCATCGACACGGAGAAATTTCAAAGCGATCCGCCGGCCAGGCAGCGCAAGCGCCGGGAGCTGGGCTTCGGGGATGAGGACTTCCTGATCCTGACCGTGGCGGAGATGACCCGGAACAAAAACCACACCACGGTTCTCAAGGCTCTGTCATGCCTGAAGGGGGAACCGGAGTTTTCCCGGATGCACTATCTCATCTGCGGACGGGGGCAGATGTGGCCGGAGCTGGAGGCGGAGGCCAAGGCTCTGGGCATCGGGGAGCATGTGCATTTCCTGGGCTACCGGACGGACGCTCCGGAGCTGTACGGCTGCAGCGACCTGTTCGCCTTCATGCCCTACCGGGAAGGGCTGCCTGTGGCCCTGATGGAGGCCATGAGCAGCGGCCTGCCCATTGTCTGCACGAAGATCCGGGGCAATACCGATCTGATCGACGACGGCGTCTGCGGGGTGTTCTGCGAGAATTCCCCAGAGGCTTTGGCCCGGCAGCTTCTGGAGCTGTACCGGGATCCGGAGCGCCGGGAGAAATTGGGCCGGAACGCGGCCCGGAAGGTCCTGGCCTATGATGAACGGAACGTGCATGAGGTGATGAAGAAGATCTACCTCAGCCTTTGAAAGAGAAACAAGGAGGTGGCCGGATGGGCGGCAGCCTGATCGTATCACTGGATTTTGAATTGTTTTGGGGGATGCTGGACCGGTGCCCCCTGGAAGCGTATCAGGACCATGTGCTGGGAGGCCGGGAGGCCATCCCGGAGCTTTTGGCGCTGTTTCAGAAGTACGGCATCCATGCCACCTGGGCGGCGGTGGGCTTTCTGTTCGCGGAAAATTATGAGGAGCTGTCCGGCTTTTTTCCGGAGCAGCGGCCCTCTTATCTGAACAAAGCCGTGGATCCCTATGGGACCTTTGCCAAAATCGGGGCAGATGAGCAGCAGGCGCCCTGCTTCTACGGGTCCTCCCTTCTTCGCCGGATCTCCGAAACCCCTGGCCAGGAGATCGGCAGCCATACCTTCTCCCACTATTACTGCCGGGAGAAGGGCCAGACCCCGGAGCAGTTCGCGGCGGATATGAAGGCAGCCAGAGCCATCGGGGAAGCCCACGGCTATGTGCTGACCTCCGCGGTCCTGCCCCGGAACCAGTGCGAACCGGAGTACACCCGAATTCTCCGGGACTGCGGCTTCACCGCCTACCGGGACGAGGAAAACGACTGGATCCATGAAAAAATCAAATTCCGTCCCCTGCTGCGGCTGCTACGGCTGGCGGATGTGTATGTTCCTCTGACGGGACAGGGGGGCTACCGGCCCCGGCGGGAGGACGGCGTCTGGAACCTCACCGGCTCCCGGATGTACAAGCCGATTTTCAGACCCCTGGAATTTCTGGAGGGGCTCAAGCTCCGGCGCATCAAAAAACAGATGCTCCACGCCGCGAAAAACGGGCTGACCTTCCACCTGTGGTGGCATCCCCACAACATCGGCGTCCGGACCCGGGAGCATCTGCAGCAACTGGAGGAGATCTTCCGCTATTACGCCCAGCTGCGGGAGACCTATGGCATGGAGAGCCTGAATATGCGGGAAGCCGCCCAGAAAGAAAAGCCGGAGGACTTGTCATGAAAGTGATGCATGTTCTGAGTTCCAGAATCTATTCCGGAGCGGAGAAGGTGGTATGCCAGATCATCCGGTCCCTGGAGGGGACGGATATCGAGTCGGTCTACTGCAGCCCGGACAGCGACATCGTCCGGCAGATGCTGACGGAGCAGGGAGTGACCTATCTCAGCATAGACGCGCTGACCCCGGGGAATCTGAAGGCCGTGATCCGGGAGCAGAAGCCGGATCTGATCCACGCCCACGACATGCGGGCCAGCTTCGTTTCCGCCCTGTGCTGCGGCAAAATCCCCCTGGTGTCCCACATCCACAACAATGCCTACGACGCCCGGGGGCTGTCCTTAAAGTCCGTGGCCTATCTGATCGCGGGCTTTCGGGCGAAGCATATTTTCTGGGTGTCCAGAAGCTCCTATGAGGGCTACCTCTTTCATAAGCTGTTCGCCGAAAAGAGCAGTGTTTTGTATAACATCATTGACACGGACCAGATCTTCGCGAAAAAAGCCCTGGACAGCGAAACCTACGATTTCGACGTGATCTATGTGGGACGCCTGACCTACCAGAAGGATCCCCAGCGGCTGATGCGGGTTCTGGCTCTGCTGAAGGAAAATAAGCCGGATCTCAAAGCGGCGGTGGTGGGCGCCGGAGAGCTGGAGGAGGAGACAAGACAGGTCTGCGCCCAGCTGGGATTGGAGGAAAATGTTTCCTTCCTGGGCTTCCAGGGCAATCCCATAAAAATGGTCCACGACAGCGGGGCCATGCTGCTGACCTCCCGCTGGGAGGGAACCCCCATGTGCGCCATGGAGGCCATGGCCTTGGGGACGCCGGTGGTGAGTACCCCCTCCGACGGCATGAAGGACCTGATCACCGACGGTGTCAGCGGCTTTCTGGCGGAGGAGGATGCCGTGCTGGCCCAGGATCTGCTGCGCCTGGTCACCGACGGGGAACTGCGCTCGTCCATTGCCCGGAACGCGGCGGAGAAATTCGCCCGGATCAATGACGCGGAGGGCTATCGCCGGATTATGGAAAGGTGCTACCGGCAGGGAGGAACCTTATGAAAATTATGCAGGTGATTCCCTATTTCTGCTTCGGCGGCGCCGAGGTCATGTGCGAGACGCTGACCTGCGCCCTGAAGGAGCAGGGGCAGGAGGTCTGCGTGGTCAGCCTCTATGGGGAGCGTACCCCCATCTCTCTGCGGATGGAGGAAGCGGGGATCCGGATCCTCTATCTGGACAAGAAGCCGGGGCTGGACGTGTCCATGGTGCCCAAGCTGCTGAAGATCATGAAGCGGGAACGGCCGGATGTGGTCCATACCCATCTGAATATCATCAAATATGCCGCCCTTGCGGCGTTTCTGGCGGGGGTCAAGGTCTGCGTCCATACCGTCCACACTGTGGCGGAGCAGGAGGCGGAGGGCCGACCCCAGAAGCTTATCAACAAAACCTATTACCGTCTGGGCTGGGCAACGCCCGTTGCCCTGAGCCGGGAGATCCAGGGCTCCATCGCCCGGTTTTATGGGCTGGACCCGGAAAGAATCCCCGTGATCCGCAACGGGATCGATCTGTCCCGGTACGTCCCCAAGGAGGATTACTCCCTGGGCGCCACGGTGAACATTGTGCATGTGGGCCGGTTTGATGTCCCCAAAAATCACGCCGGGCTTTTGCGGGCCTTCCGGAAGCTTCACGACGGGTATCCCCAGTGCCGCCTCCAGCTGGTGGGGGACGGGGATCTGCGGCCGGATATGGAGGCTCTGGCCCGGGAGCTGGAAATCTCCCAGTGGGTGCGCTTTTGCGGGATGCAGGCGGATGTCCATCCCTATCTGCGGGAAGCGGACCTGTTTGTGCTGCCGTCCATCTATGAGGGAAATCCCATGACCATCATCGAGGCCATGGGTACGGGGCTGCCCATCGTCGCCACGGCGGTGGGGGGCATTCCCGATATGCTGAAAAACGGAGAGGACGCCCTTCTGGTACCCTGCGACACCGACGCGGTGGCGGAGGCTTGCCGGACCCTGATGGAGGACGAGGACCTGCGCCGCCGCCTGGGGACCCGGGCAAGGGAGAACAGCGCCCGTTTTTCCGCGGCGTTTATGGCCCAGCGGTACTGCGAGTGTTACCGGGGCGGGATGCCCTGTGAAGGCTGATCCGTTCCCGGCAGCGCCGCGCCGGAATCAAAAACAGGAGGGAAGACCATGAGCGGGGATCTGATATCGGTCATCGTACCGGCCTATAATAACGCACCCTGGCTTCCCCGGTGTCTGGACAGCCTTCTGGCCCAGACAGGGGTGGAGCTGGAGATCATCGTGGTCAACGACGGCTCCACCGACGAGACCGAGGCCGTGCTGGATGGCTATGCCGCGGAGCATGACCGTGTCCGGGCGGTCCACAAGGAGAACGGCGGCGTGACCTCCGCCCGGCTCCGGGGAGTTCGGGAAGCCTCCGGAAGCTGGATCGGCTTTGTGGACGGGGACGATGAGATCGAGCCGCAGATGTACCTTCGGCTGCTGACCAACGCCCATACCTTTGAAGCGGATATTTCCCACTGCGGGCATCAGATCCATTTCCCCGACGGGCGGGTGGAATATGTCCACAACTCCGGCGAGCTTCGGCAGCAGGACAAGCTGACCGGCCTGCGGGACCTGCTGGACGGCGGGGCGGTGGAGTCCAGCCTGTGTACCAAGCTGTACCGCCGGGCGCTGTTTTCCGGCCTGGAGGAGAAGATCGACCTGTCCGTCAAAAACAACGAGGACTTCCTCATGAACTATTACCTGTTCAGCCGGGCACAGAAGGCTGTCTGGGAGGATGTCTGTCCCTATCACTATCTTCTGCGGTCCGGCTCCGCCTCCTACGGCCAGCTCAGCGAACACAGCATTTTTGATCCCATCCGGGTCCGGCAGAGCATTCTGGAAAGCTGCGGCCCGACCCTTCGGGAGGACGCCCGCCGGGCGCTGCTGCGAAACCTCTTGTTTGCCTATGCCCAGCTGTCCGTGAATGCCGTGCAGAACGCGAAGGACTGGCGGCAGCGGGTCCGGCAGCTGCTGAAAGAGCAAAAGCCGTATTTTTCCCTGCTTTCCCTCAGAAATCAGGTGCTGGCCCAGATGATCTGCAGGGCCCCCTGGAGCTTCCGGCTGGCCTACGGAGCCTATGTGAAGCTGTTCCAGAGGGAGGAGCAGCATTAAATCAGAGCAACCGTTCAGCAGCGTTTGAAAGCCTCGTGTAAATGATCGTTTATACGGGCAAGGCCCGCGGCGAATGCGTTACGAACTCCCGCGCTGGACTTACATCCTCTGGGCCCCTCGACCATGGGTGCGGCAATTTGGCAAATGATCGTTTATCGCACCGACGCACCGATTCATATTGCACCCATCGTAGGGCGGGGGCTTGCCCCCGCCGAGCAGGTGAGATACGCAATCTGCTGCG
>SFQY01000069.1 GCA_004562395.1 bacterium
CCAGGAATGCGAAAGCTTTCAGGCTTTCTCTCCCCCAGTCAGCTTCGCTGACAGCCCCCTCGTCAGAGGGGGCCGTTAGGCCGCTAAACGATCATTTACGGCTTAGCTACGTCAGGCCGATAAGCATCTTCTCTTTTACAAACACCAGAGAAAGGACGATTTTTTATGTCCAAGTATATCATGGCGCTGGACTCCGGCACCACTTCCAACCGCTGTATTCTCTTTAATGCCGCGGGCGAGGTGTGCAGCGTGGCCCAGAAGGAATTCACCCAGATCTTCCCCCAGCCCGGCTGGGTGGAGCATGACGCGGACGAAATCTTCGCTACCCAGCTGGAGGTAGCCAAGCAGGCCATGGCCAACATCGGCGCCACCGCTGGGGACATCGCCGCCATCGGCATCACCAACCAGCGGGAGACCACCATCGTGTGGAACAAATTCACCGGACGTCCCGTGTACAACGCCATCGTCTGGCAGTGCCGCCGGACCGCCCCCTACTGTGACACCCTGGTGGCCCAGGGGCTGGTGGACACCATAAGGAGCAAGACCGGTCTGGTCATCGACCCCTACTTCTCCGGCACCAAGATCCGCTGGATCCTGGAAAACGTCCCCGGGGTCCGGGAGCAGGCGGAGAACGGCCAGCTGCTCTTCGGCACGGTGGAAACCTGGCTCATCTGGAAGCTCACGGGAGGCCGGGTCCATGTGACGGACTACTCCAACGCCTCCCGGACCATGCTGTTCAACATCAACACATTGCAGTGGGACGCGGATATTCTGAAGCTCATGGATATCCCCGCCTCCATGCTGCCCACCCCCATGCCCTCCTCCTGCCGTTACGGCAACACCGATGCCCAGTTCTTCGGGGCGCCCATTCCCATCGCCGGGGCGGCAGGCGACCAGCAGGCGGCGCTCTTCGGCCAGACCTGCTTCGATGCCGGAGATTCCAAGGTCACCTACGGCACCGGCGCCTTCCTGCTGATGAACACCGGTGAGAAGCCCATTTTCTCCGGCAGCGGTCTGGTCACCACCATCGCCTGGGGCCTGGACGGGAAGGTCTGCTACGCCCTGGAAGGATCCATTTTCGTGGCCGGAGCCGCCATCCAGTGGCTGCGGGACGAGCTGCGGTTCATCGAGTCCGCGGGAGATTCCGAGTACATGGCCCAGAAGGTGAGGGACACCAACGGCTGTTATGTGGTCCCCGCCTTCACGGGACTGGGTGCCCCTTATTGGGATGCCTACGCCCGGGGCGCCGTGGTGGGCCTGACCCGGGGCGTGAACAAATACCACATCATCCGGGCCACCCTGGACTCCATCGCCTATCAGACAAACGACGTTCTGGAGGCCATGGCGACAGATTCCGGCATCCGGCTGTCCGCCCTGAAGGTGGACGGCGGCGCTTCCGCCAATAACTACCTGGTCCAGACCCAGGCGGATATCAGCGGCGCGCCGGTACTGCGGCCCAGGTGCGTGGAAACCACCGCCATGGGCGCCGCGTATCTGGCCGGTCTGGCCGTGGGCTACTGGGGCGGTACCGATGAGATCCGGAAGAACTGGGCCGTGGACCGCCGGTTTGAGCCGAAAATCTCCCAGGCGGATCGGGAAAGCCGCATCCGGGGCTGGAAAAAAGCCGTTGCCTGCACCACAGGCTGGGCAAAGGACTGATCTCTCATAGAAAAAACGGGGCTGTTCCGCCGGTCACGGTTTCCCTTCTGAACACCGCTTCCACTTTTGGAAGCAGGCAGTCGGAAAGGAAGCCGCGGCCGGAGAAACAGCCCCGTTTTTCTGTGGATTATTTGGATTTCAGAGTCTTCCGCTCATCCTTGGTTTTGGCAAAGCGCTCCAGCTCCGGCACCAGGATGATGCAGATCAGCGCCGCCGTGAAACCGCCGTTGTACAGGCAGTAGCCGCCATGGAGGTTGGGCACCGAGGTCACCAGCAGATAGTGCAGTACCGCCGCCAGGAAGCCGAACTTCCAGCCGTACTTATCCGCAATGGGGCTCAGGCCGTTGGCGTAGCACAGACCCACGCAGATGGCCTGGGCGTTGACGGCCATGGCAAAATGCCCACCCACCAGAGGAGAGATCCAGCCGCAGACCGTGGAGGCCACGAAATAGCCCAGCATAATGGGCCAGACATTGCCCGGATGGGAGCCGGAGTCGCAGGTGGCCAGCATACAGAAGATGATGCCGAGGGTCACGCCGTTAAAGCTGGCTCCAATCAGGTTATAGTATCCCAGAATGAACAGGCCGAACACGCCCACGTTCATCAGATAAACGGGATTGCCGTAAGTGGAGGAGAAATTGGTCACCAGATCCGGATCGGTCAGCAGGTTCCAGTAATCCCTGGGCCGGCAGCCTAAGACGAAGGCAAAGACCACGCACAGGCCGAACAGGACACAGCAGAACACATTGACCGTCAGCCGGGAGGCCACCTGCAGGGTTTCCGCGGACGGAGCGGCAGGCAGGTCCACCCCCAGGGTCTTGAAGAGCGTGGCGTTCAGGAGGAAGGCCGTCATGCCCACGGGCAGAGCCGCGCTGTACAGGTCAAAGCCCTTGTGGACCTTGGGGGAGTTGGCCAGACCAGCGGGCAGGAAAAAGCCGATGACAAAGCCCACCGCCAGAGCGATCAGGATGCCCTCCAGGTTGAAGCCCACCGCCTCCGGATGGGGATAGCGAATCATCAGGTCGGTGATCAGGGGGGCAATGCCGGTGGAGAACAGCATGGCGTTGACCAGGGAGCCCATCTTCTCCTTCTTCACCAGGCCGTAGATCATAACTCCGAAAATGGAGGGCCAGATGTTCAGGATGTTGATGCCCCAGGAGGCGAAGCCCACGGTCAGAATGACTGCCAGGTTGGAAACATTGGTCAGAGTGCCCCGGAACAGGATAAACAGCAGCAGGCAGATGGCGCTGACCAGGCCCATGTTCAAAAAGGTGGCCGCGTAGCCGCCCAAGGCGAAGTAGTTGGTGGAGATCTTACTGGGCTGGCTCAGGATCTGCCCCAGACCGGTGAGCATATTGGCCCGGTCGGGCATGAAAAATGCCGCCGCCAGAAAGGCCAGGGTGAAAAACGCGAAAAACAGTTTCAGGAAGTCGCTTTCCGAGAGGTTTTTGATCTTTTTCATAAGGTACACTCCTATCCTTTTTTATTGATTCAGTTTGCCGCGTTCCCTTTCTGCGAAAACAAAAAGGGCAATTCAGCCTCAAACTGAATTGCCCAGACGGTCGGCATAACAACTCTTACACTCCCCAGCGGTCATCCGCTTTCTCCGTCAGTCACGTAAGAGGATGCTACCATTGTAGTAGAGAAAGTTTCATTTGTCAACCCAAAAAAGCGCTGCTGCCGCGGAAACCTGTCACAACCCATACTCCGCCGGATGACGGTTCTCTTTCCGCCTGACAGGCATAGGATGTTCCATACATCTGTTGCTTTGAGGTGGTACCATGGAACATACGGCAAATCAAATCATCCTGCGGGGGACTCTGGCCTCCCTGCCCCAGTTCTCCCACGAAAACCACAACCGCAGGTTCTTCCGGTTCCTTCTGGAAGTCCCCCGGCTCTCCGGGGCGGTGGACACCCTGCCGGTCATCGCGGAGGAGAGCATTCTCAACGCCGCCGACCTGTCCGGCGGGGACATGCTGACGGTGGGCGGCCAGATCCGGTCCCACAACATCCGCAGCGACGGACGGCGGCATCTTCTGATCTTTGTCTTCGCCTCCACGCTGGTCTGCGAAAACGGGGAGCCGAAAAACGAGGTGGTTCTGGAGGGTTCTCTCTGCCGGGAACCCACCTACCGCCGCACTCCCCTGGGCCGGGAGATCTGCGACGTGATGCTGGCGGTCCCCCGGGCCTTCAAGCGGGCGGATTACCTGCCCTGCATTCTCTGGGGCCGGACGGCCCAGGAAGCCTCCCGGTGCCACACCCGGGACCGGATCCGGGTCTGCGGCCGCCTCCAAAGCCGGGTGTATACCAAGGTGACGGACTCCGGCAGCGAGGAGCGGACCGCCTATGAAATCTCCGCCCTCACCGCCCAAATCCCGGAGGATATTTATGAACGGTAAAGGATCGTTTAGCAGCCCAACGGCCCCCTCTGATGAGGGGGCTGTCAGCGAAGCTGACTGGGGGAGAGAAAGCCTGAAAGCTTTCGCATTCCTGGTAAATACAGGAAAAGACGGAACAT
>SFQY01000070.1 GCA_004562395.1 bacterium
CTGGCTCATACCGCAGGCGTACAGAGACAGAATTTTGTCTTCCATGCCTTCGGCATTGCGGTCATACTTGCTGATAATTTTCGGTTCATAGTTACCCTTTCCGTTACGATCAGTATACATTAGATTTACCGTGTTCGCAATACCGGTTTGTGTCATGCGGTAATTGGAATCATATGTAGTTGCCGTGACTGTACCATAGGGAAGACCCTTGCGGTCGCCTGTTGCGTGGAAATTACGGATTCGCCGAAATCGGGGGGCGCCTTCGGCGACGGGCGACCGCGAGGGTCGCCCCTGCGCGGACGGGGTCGTTCCGTCAGATAAACGATCATTTCCATGAGGATTTGAGGGTACAGCTGAACAGCTTCGCGATACAAATATGTTTTTCTTTTTATCATTTATACTTGACATTTCATCCAATATATGTTACTATGCACTTACGAAAGTGAGGTGACACTATGGCACGAAATCTTGCCGTGAAGGCGGCCCGGGCCCAGAAGGATATGACCCAGAAGGATCTGGCCTCTGCCGTGGGTGTTTCCCGGCAGACCATCAACGCCATCGAACAGGGGGAGTACAACCCCACCATCAAGCTGTGCCGCGCCATCTGCCGGGCACTGGGAAAAACATTGGATGAACTGTTTTGGGAGGATGACAACAATGAAAAAGAGTAATCTGGACGAAATGCAGGAGCAGGCCCTGCTGCGCATCGAACATACCGGCTGCTGGCTGGCCTTCTGGGGGCTGCTGGCCGCCATGGCAATTCAGGGAATCCTGGGCGCCGGGATCCGGGAGCTGGCGGGAGAGTGGATCGTGTTCATGGGGCTGTGCCTGTATCTGCTGGTCAGCTGCCTGCGGTGCGGTATCTGGGACCGGACGCTGAAAGCCAACCGGAAGACAAACCTAATCGTGAGCCTGATCGCCGGAGCAGCCGTGGGCGTCTTCGATGCGGTGCTGTTCCTGCGCTATGATATGCAATGGCCTGACCTGGCGCTCATCGCTGTGATCCCGGCGGTTATCACCTTTGTGCTGTGCTTTGCCGCTTTGACGGTATCCGCGGCGATCTACAAAAAGCGCAGAGAGAAGCTGGATCGGGAATAATCCGTTTTTGTCCCGGGGATCTCCCGGGACATTTTCCTGAATGCTTATCGGCTTAACTCAGCTAAATGATCGTTTTGCGCAGCAAGGGTACGTCCACCACCTGTCATTGCGAGCCAGTGCGCACACTGGCGCGGCAATCCGTTCCCCTTGCAACGTGTCCCTGCCACGTCGCTTCGCTCCTCGCAATGACAGTGGTAGTCGGTACCCTGGCGGAACCATCGTACGTTAGTGAGATAAACGATCATTTACGACTTTGCTGAGTCAACCCGATCAGCATATTTTCCTTTTTCCGGGAGCCGCCGGAGTTGACATAAATGCGCAAAAAATATTAGGAAACTGTTACGTTTTGCGGCGCACTTGACATTATGCTGTATTTGTTGTATAATTCGATGAGATTTTCGCGAAACGGAGTTTTTCCTATGAAAAAAGCAACCAGAATTCTGGTGCCGGTCCTGCTGGCGGTTCTGATCCTTGCCAGCATCGTCTGGTATCTGTTTGATTATGACCGCGCCTTTACCCGGGATACCCTGCTCAGCCAGGCCCGTTACAATGATCTGCACGGCAATTCCCGGCTCTCCTCCTGGTTCTACGACATGGCCTACAGCTTTTCCGGCCACGACCAGAACGTAGCCATTGAGCTGGCCAACCAGTATAAATCCGACGGCAATTACACCAAAGCCGAGTATACCCTGACCAACGCCATCAACAGCGCTCCCACCGCGGAGCTGTACGCCGCCCTGTGCAAAACCTACGTGGAGCAGGACAAGCTGCTGGACGCCGTGAATATGCTGGACAACATCTCCTCCCCCTCCATCAAGGCGGAGCTGGATGCCCAGAGGCCCAGCGCTCCCACGGCCGACTATCCCGCCGGCTTCTACAGCCAGTATATGGACATTCACTTAAGTTCCACCGGCGCCATCTTCTATACCACCGACGGAGATTTCCCCACCCTCAGCGGCCCGGCCTACAGCGGCAGTATCTCCCTGCCCGCCGGTGAGACCACCATCTATTCCATCGCCGTAGGCAACAACGGACTGGTCAGTCCCGTTACCGTCCTGGGCTATACCGTCACCGGTGTCATTGAGCCGGTGACCTTCACCGACTCCGCCATTGAGGCTGCCGTCCGTGAGTTGATCAGCGCCGGTTCCGACAGCACGGTCTATACCAACCAGCTGTGGGAGATCAAGGAGTTCACCGTCCCCGAAAGCGCGAAGACCTTTGACGATCTGGCCTCCATGCCCTATCTGGAAAAGCTGACCATTTCGAACAAAACCCTGGATTCTCTGAGCTGCCTGTCCAGCCTTACCAATCTGAAAATCCTGGATCTCAGCGGCTGCCGCTTCCCCTCGGAGGATCTTGCCATTCTGGCATCCCTGCCCTCTCTCACGAGCCTGACCCTGGTGGACTGCGGGATCAGCACCATTGCCGACCTGGCCAATGCCCAAAGCCTGACCTACCTGGACCTGAACAACAATACCATCCGAAATCTGGAGGTCCTGGCCCCCATGACCACCCTCCGGGAGCTGTATCTGAAGCACAACGCCGTGACGGACCTGTCCTCCCTGAGTTCCCTGGGCAGTCTGGAAAAAGTGGACGTGTCCTTCAACGCTCTGACCTCCCTGGCCCCCATCTCCACCTGCATCAAGCTGACCTGGCTCAGTGCGGACAATAACCAGCTGATCAACCTGAACGGCATGGATGGTCTGCCGCTGCTCAGCTACCTGTCCGTGGATTATAATCAGCTGACGGATATATCGGTTCTGGGTTCCTGTACGGATCTGAAGAATCTGAGCATCGCCAGCAACTCCATTTCCGATATCTCCAGTCTGAAAAACCTGACAAAGCTGGAGGTGCTGGATTTCTCCGGAAATCAGATCGCTGCCCTGCCGGAGTGGCCTGACGGCTGCCCCCTGCAAACCATCGACGGTTCCTACAACGCGCTGACCAGCATTGACAGTCTGAAAAACATGAATTCCCTGACCTATGTTTACATGGACTACAATCTGCTGACCAATATCGACGCCATTGCCGACAACTACTGCCTGGTGCAGGTCAATGTCTTCGGCAATCAGATCGAAGATGTCTCCGCCCTCCGGGCGCATGACATCATCGTCAATTACGATCCCACCTACGGCAGCAACTGAATCCTGCAAGCAGCGCCCGCCGCGGAAAATCCGCGGCGGGCGCTTTGTATTTTGTGTAATATTTTGACTGCAAAGGATCGTTTATCTTCGAATGCGAATGGATATCTTCATTTTGCATTCGCTCTGCGCGCCATGCGTCAAGCTCAGTTGTTTTCCAGCACCAGACTCAGGGCGGCTTCGATGGTCTGCTGCCGCACCGCTTCCCTGTCCCCCCGGAAACAGTAATGGCGGACAACCGCGTTTTTTTCGTCCTGGTAGCCGATGAAAACCGTTCCCACCGGATGGCCATAGCCGTCGCCGCCAGGACCGGCCAGACCCGTGACTGACACGGCAATGTCCGATCGCAGCCTTTCCCGGGCCCCTGTGGCCATAGCCTGGGCTACCGGAGCGGACACCGCGCCGAAGCGTTCCAGCGCTTCCTCCGGAACACCCAGGAGAGTTGCCTTGACCCAGTCGGTATAGCTGATGATGCCGCCCTTGTAGATCTCGCTGCTGCCGGGGACGGCGGTGAGGGCCGCGCCGATGCCGCCGCCGGTGAGGCTTTCGGCCGTGACCAGGGTCTTCCCCTCCAGAGCTTTCAGCACCTTACAGCACAGGCTCATCATGATAGCTCACCTTGATTTTCTCGATGGATTCCAGGGCCCGGGCGATCAGGGCCTCCCGGTCCAACTTGCTTTCCGCGCCCAGCACCTGGCCCAGGGTGGGCTTGGTCTTGGGGTGCTTGGGGGTGAAGACGGTGCAGCAGTCCTCGTAGGGCAGAATAGAGGTTTCCAGTGTGCCGATTCTCCGGGCGATGGTGACGATCTCCTCCTTATCCATGCCAACCAGGGGCATGAAAATAGGCATATCCACCACCGCGCCCGTCACTGCCATGGCCTCCATGGTCTGAGAGGCCACCTGGCCCAGATTCTCGCCGGTGATCAGAGCCCCGCAGCCGTCCTGTTTGGCAATGCGCTGGGAGATCTCCATCATGAAACGGCGCATGATCAATGTGAAGAATTCCTCCGGACAGTTGTCCCGGATGGCCTCCTGGATCTCGGTGAAGGACACCACGTTGACGGTCATCCTGCCGCAGTACCTTGTGACCAGCCGGGCCAACTCCACCACCTTGTCCTTGGCCAGCTGGGAGGTGTAGGGATAGGAGAAGAAGTGGACCGCCTCCACCTCCACGCCCCGCTTGGCCATCATATAGGCCGCCACGGGGGAGTCGATTCCGCCGGAGAGCAGGCACAGTGCCCGGCCTCCCACGCCGGTGGGCAGGCCGCCGGCGCCCGGCTCCGCGGGGCCGTGAACATAGGCGGACAGGTCCCGGACCTCCACATAAACCGTATACGCCGGATGGTGGACATCCACAGAAACACCCGGATGGGCCTCCGCCAGCCGTCCGCCGATCTCCTGGGAAAGCTGGATGGAGGTCAGGGGAAAGCGCTTGTCGGAGCGCTTACTCTCCACCTTAAAAGACGAAGCGCAGTCCAGATCGTCTCCCAGGTAGTTTTCGATGGCTTCATAGATGGCGTCCACGTCCTTTTCGCAGGGACGGCACCGGCACAGGCTGACAACGCCGAAAATGGAGCCGCAGGCCTCCCAGGCCCCGTCCACGTCAGCTTCGCCGTCCATGGGCTCCACGTATACCGTGGACTGGAGGATATACACGTCAAAATTGCCGTAGCGCTTCATCCGCCGCCGGACGTTCTGCCGCAGCTTGTTCTCAAACTGCCGCTTGTTGGCGCCCTTCAGGACAATTTCGCCTAATTTTAACAGGAAGATTTCTTTCATATCATTACCTCTTTTTTCAGTTTGGAATGGGGAGTTGGCACTGTAAATGATCGTTTAGCGGGCAAGGCCCGCGGCAAATGCGTTACGCACTTTGGGTGATAGACGCACATCCTTTGGGCCCCTCGACCACAGGTGCAGTGCACGAACGTACGATGGTTCCGCCAGGGTCCCGACTACCACTGTCATTGCGAACCAGTGCGCACGCTGGTGTGGCAATCCGTTCCCCTTGCAACATGTCCCAATTCGTACCGTTCCCAAGGAGAAACGGATTGCCACGTCGCTGCGCTCCTCGCAAT
>SFQY01000071.1 GCA_004562395.1 bacterium
TTAACGAAATGCGTACCGATTCGGAACAGATCGCCGTTCCTCATCCGCCCCAGTGTGCGCACTGGGGCACCTTCCCCCCGGGGGAAGGTATTGTGCGGCACTCGTCCTTACAAACACCAATTTGTCGAACGCTGGGCAACGCCGGTAAGCACATTTCAAAATCATCCCCGAAGGGGATACCACATCTCATATCTTATATCTCGTATCTGATATCTCCATGGAGCAATGCGCCTTCGGCTACGCGGGGGAAGGGCATTCGCGCTTACACCCACAAAAGGAGGAACAACCAATGGACTATCCAACTCTGACGGACCCTGGGAGCAGGCGGGAGATGACGGACGTCTTCCTGGGGTACAACCACAACCTCCGCGCCGGCAGCGGGGAGTTTTACGACATGACCAACATGACCTCGGACCACTATCCCATTCTGGCCCCCCGGCGCAGGCGGGGGATCTTCGCCTCCCCGGCCTCGGTTCAGGGGCTCATCGCCAAGGACGGCCTCTGCTGGGTGGACGGGGCGGACTTCGTCATGGGGGAGCAGCGGATTCCGCTGGGCCTGTCCACGGACCCCGGGGACTGCCCCAAGCGCCTGGTGTCCATGGGGGCCTGGGTGCTGATCCTGCCGGACAAGGTCTACATCAACACCGCCGACCCCACGGACTTCGGCTCCCTGGAGGCGGAGGTCCGGGTTACCGGCACCGTCACCTTCTCCCCCTGCGCCGCCGACGGCACCGCCCGGACGCCCCAGTTCATCCAGCCCACCGCCCCGGAGGACCCAAAGAACAACGACCTCTGGGTGGACACCTCCGCCTCCCCCCACGCCCTGAAGCAGTGGTCCCAGAGCGCCGGCATGTGGCTGAGCGTCTCCACCGCCTACCTGAAGATCGCCGCCCCGGGCATCGGCGTCCCCTTTTCCCGGTACGACGGCATCCGGCTTTCCGGGCTTCCGGAGCAGCTGGCCTCCCTGGAGGGGGCGGCGGTGGTCTGGGACCGGCAGGAGGACTGCCTGGTGGTGGCGGGGCTGCTGGAGGAGGCCCTGACCCTGGAGGCGGACTTCACCGTCAGCCGGAAGCTGCCCGCCATGGACTTTGTGGTGGAGTCCGGCAACCGGCTCTGGGGCTGCCGCTACGGGGAGGATGAAAACGGCCAGTTCGTCAACCGGCTCTACGCCAGCAAGCTGGGGGACTTCAAAAACTGGAGCTGCTTCATGGGCCTCAGCACCGACTCGTATTATGTAAACCTCGGCACCGACGGCCCCTTCACCGGGGCGGTGAGCTACCTGGGCTACCCCCTGTTTTTCAAGGAGGGGTGCCTGCACAAGGTCTGCGGGGACTACCCGGCCCAGTTCCAGGTGCTGGACACCCCCTGCCGGGGGGTGCAGCCGGGCTGCGGGGGGAGCCTCGCCATGGTCAACGAGGTGCTTTTCTACAAGGCCCGCCACGGGGTCTGCGCCTACGACGGCTCTTTGCCGGTGGAGGTCTCCGCCGCCCTGGGGGAGGGGGCCTGGGACAGCGCCTGGGCCGGGGCCCTGGGGAACAAGTACTACATCTCCATGCGGGATGCCCGGGAAGGAACCTGGAGCCTCTTCGTCTACGACACCGCCCGGCGGCTGTGGCACCGGGAGGACGACCTCAGGGGGGAGAGCTTCTGCCCCTGCCGGGGGGAGCTGTACGTCATCGACCGGGACAGCGGAAAGATCCTGGCCCTCCTGGGCTCCGGGGAGCCGGAAAAGGACAGCGTCCCCTGGATGGTCCAGACCGGCATCCTGGGCACGGACCAGCCGGACCGGAAGTACATCTCCCGGCTCACCGTCCGGATGTCCATGGACGTGGGAGGCCGGGCCCGGTTTTTCGTCCAGTACGACTCCATGGGCGGCTGGGAGCATCTGGGCACCGTCAACGTCACCAGCCTGAAAAGCTTCTCCCTGCCCATCCGGCCCCGGCGCTGCGACCATCTGCGGCTGCGGATCGAGGGAGTGGGAGAGGCCAGGATCTACTCCATCACGAAAACCATCGAAGGAGGCAGCGAGCAATGAGCTACGAATTTCCCCTGCCGAACCTGGGCACCGGCACCCGGGAGGACCAGCTGCGGCAGCTGCAGAGCTTCCTGCGCCAGCACGTCCAGCGGCTGAACTGGGTGCTGCGGACCCTGGAGCAGGAGGACACCGGCGGCGGAACCCAGGCCCTGCTGGAGGCGGTGGCTTCCTCGGAGGAGGTCTTCGCCGCCCTCTGCGGCAGGCTGAGGGGGAAGCAGCGGCGGGAGAATTTTCTGGGGGGGAAGCAGCTGATCTGCCGGGGCGGCCCCTGGAGCCAGGGTCAGAGCATCACCACCCTGGACACGGAGCTTCTGGGAAGGTACACCCTTTTCCAGGTGGTGGCGGGGGATGCCCCCACCCTCTGCTCCCGGCTGGACACCACCCTCCAGGCCCCAGGCCTGACCCTCACCCAGGAAGAGGACACCCTCACCGTCACCCGCTCCGAAGCTCCCATCACAGAAATCTACGGCATTATCTAGCTGTCTCCCCCCTTCCTGTCGCCGAAGGCGCAGGGAACGCAGATATGAGATAGGAGATATGAGATATAAGATGTGGTATCCCCTTCGGGGATGATTAAAAATTTCCTGATCGTTTTTGCCCAGCAGCCCGATAAATTGGTGTTTGCAGGGCTGCGCCGCACCATACCTTCCCCCGGGGGGAAGGTGCCCCAGTGCGCACACTGGGGCGGATGAGGAACGGCGATCTGTTCCATATTTGTATGCACTTCGTGAAAAAGGTACATTGGAAAAGTCTGTACCGTTTAAATTAACTGCATTGCGAATGGCAAGGTGTCGCCATTCCTCATCCACCGCTTCGCGGTCCCCCTTCCCCCCCGGGGGAAGGTATTGCGCGGCAGGCATCCCAACATTTCAAAATCATCCCCGAAGGGGATACCACATCTTATATCTCATATCTCGTATCTGATATCTGCAACCCCCGCGCCTCCGGCGGCGGGCGACCTCGACAACCGATCCATTTCCCACGCTCCCAATACAAAGGAGGAAACCCAATGTCCACACGAAAACTGAAAACCCAGGGGACGGGGGAGCATCCCACGGAGCCTTCCGCTCCGGTGGAAACCATGCCCCAGGTCCGCAAGCTTCCCGCCCCCACCCAGGCCCCGGACAGCTACACCGAAAGCGACGCCGTGACCTCCGCCGGGGAGGCCCTGGCCCAGCACCAGGCCCGGAAGCCCGGGGACTACGCCTCCCAGTGGCAGCAGGACCTGTCCGATGCCCTGGAGGCCATTCTGAACCGGCAGGACTTCTCCTACGACCTGGAGGGGGACGCCCTGTACCGGCAGTACAAGGATAGTTATGTAAACCAAGGCCGTATGGCCATGCTGGACACCATGGGCCAGGCGGCGGCCATGACCGGGGGCTACGGCAGCTCCTACGGCCAGACCGCGGGCCAGCAGGCCTACCAGGGGTACCTGCAGAGCCTGAGCAGCGTGGTGCCCCAGCTCTACCAGCTGGCCCTGGAGCGCTACAGCCGGGAGGGGGAGGCCCTTTCGGACCGCTACGCCCTGCTCCAGGACCGGGAGGACCGGAGCTACGGCCGCTACCGGGATGGCTTAAGCGCCTGGAACCAGGAGCGGACCTACCTGTCCGACCAGTACAGCGCCCAGCGGGGCTTCGACTACGCCCGCTACCGGGACCAGGTGGCGGACGCCCAGTGGAAAAAGGAATTCGAAGAATCCAAACGCCGCTACGACCAGGAGTGGAACGCCAAGCACCCCTGACCCGGCGCAAACCACAGGAACGGAGGGAGGGGGGGTTAAGAGATATAAGATATGAGATATGAGATAAAAGATATAAGATGTGGTATCCCCTCCGGGGATGGTTTTGAAAAATGTGCCTATCGGTTTTCCTCAGTGGCCCGATCAATTGGGATTTGTAGAGATGCGCTGCACCATACCTTCCCCCGGGGGGCAATGTCATCAACTTAAGGCGCTTCCGTAGGGGCCGATGCCCACATCGGCCCTTCCCAACGTTACGAATTCGCCGCAGTGTGGTACCAAAAGGAT
>SFQY01000072.1 GCA_004562395.1 bacterium
AAGGGCGACTCCTCATAAGGACATCTTGAAAACACCAGATTAAACCGATTGAGAGAATCTCTTGGTGTCGACCAAACGGGAATAGCCATCAACCATTTCATCGTGGTTGGTGGCTATTCCTGTTTAAAGGTATATTCATGTTGAAATCCGAACCGGAATCTTTGTAAAATTCCCTACCGCTCTTTAACCAGAAACAATGGGTAACCGCATGCCTAACCGGGAGAGCAGTTCGTTGGTAATCGTCCCACAGCATGCAGCCAGTTCCTCTGCCCGAATCACCTGACCGCCATCCCGGCCGATAATAGTCACTGTATCGTCAGGAGCGACCTCCGAAAGATCGCTGACGTCCACCAGCAACTGGTCCATGCACATCCGCCCCACCATAGGACAACGCCGGCCCTGAATCAGCACCTGGCCGCCCCGCTGAGGCAGATCCCGGGGCAGACCGTCCGCGTAGCCGATGGTGACCACCGCCAGTTTGGTTTCTTGCTCTGCCTGAAAGACCCGCCCGTACCCGGCGCTCTCTCCGGCTTGCACAGTGCGGATACTGGCCACTCTGGCCCGGAGAGACAGAACCGGCCGCAGGTCAAGGCTTCGCTGAACAGGCGCATCATCGCTTCGAACTCCATAGAGTGCGATTCCAGCCCGGACATAGTCACAGGGCTGAGCTGGGAGGTTCCAAAGTCCATAGCTGGACTGGATATGAACTTTGCCGGGATCATATCCGGCAGTTCGGAGCCAGGCCACCGTATCATAGAACAAGGTCAGCTGCTCCTGGGTGTAGGCAACATCTTCGGCTTCCAGGCTGTCCGAGACGTATAGATGAGAAAAGACACCGTCCACTACCAGGTTTGGAAGCCGGAATGCCTCCAGGATCTCCTTCCGGTTTTCCGCCAGGATGCCCAGCCGGTGCATCCCCGTGTCCAGGGCCAGATGGACATGGACACGCCGCCCTCTGGCTGCCAAGGCCCGCCCGTGGTCAATATCCGCCACCGTCTGGGTCAGATGCCATCGTGTCAAGAGCGGAGCTTCCTCCGGGGAGGTATAACCTAAGATCAAGATCGTCCCCCGGATGCCCGCCTTTCGCAGAGCAATCCCCTCGGCCAGGCAGGCCACGGCAAAGGCCCGGACGCCCGCTCGCTGTAAGGTGCGGGCGGTCACTGCCCCGCCGTGACCGTAGGCCTCCGCCTTTACCACCGCCATCAGCTCTGTCCCCGGGGCCAATGTATTCCGCAGCACCTGGGCGTTGTGCCCAAGGGCCGCCAGATCCACCTCCCGCCAGGCCCGAGCGGTGGGGCTGGGCTTCTTTTGAAGCCTCAGCAGGCAAGGGGCGGAGAGCAGCGCACTGAGCGCCAGCACCACAATAAAATGGAGAACACTGTTTTCAATGAGCATTTCTCCCAGTCCCAGTAGCTTTGCCGCTCCCCGGACCAGTACGATGCAGAGGGGATGGAGCACATACATGGCTGTGGAAAATTCCCGGACTTTCCTGGACTCGCCCTTGTTTCCGCCCAGCAGCAGAGAAAAAAGGCATACTATGCACAGGGGGAGGGCGAGGTACATGCTGTCGTGGCGCTGGACATCCATGCGATGGAGCCACAGCCCCTCGGCGCTCATGGCTGCCAGAGAGAGGAAGAAGCCCGCCAGAGACAGCTTTTGGTTCCACCGCCTTCCGGCGGCCCCAAGCAGAAGGAACAGTGGCGCGAAGAACAGGCCATTGCGGGTATAGCCGCACAGTGTAAAAATGCCGTCGTAAAGGGTCCGAAGCAGCGGGATCTGGGAAACCAGTCCATAGTAACTGTCCCCGCCCAGACCGATGAGATAGAGTAGCGCCGCCACAGGCAGAGCCACCCGCAGGCCCAGCCGGATGAGCCACCGGGCGATGACGATGCCCAGAATGGTCGCCGGGAAATACCACAGGTGGTAGAAGGTGCCGTCCACCAGCAGTTTCCGCAAAACATCCGCCGGACCGGTGAAGCTGCCGGCATAGAGATTCACTGGCAGATACAAAAGGATGCAGACGCCGTAGAGCAGGCAGAGCTTTTTCAGCTGCCGCCCCACACCAGCCCAGTGATTCCGGCTCAGAAAGTACCCAGTGGTCATCAGAAAGAATGGGACTGCCACCCGGGCCAGTAACCGGGTAAGCCAGAAATCAGCCATGGCAGACACATCCGCCAGGGGCGAGGTGTGGTTCATCACCACCAGCAGGACTGCCGCCAGACGAAAGAGGTCCAAAGTCGGGACGGTTTTCTTAGCCGTTCTCATGGGTATCCCCCCACCATGTCAGGATAAATCCCTCCACATTGTCGCCGGATATCTGGCAGCAGCCCTCCGGCACTTCCACCTCTGTGACGGCTCCGGCGGCGGGCACATAGAACACCTGGGCCATGCGGCCGTTTTCCAGAGCGACGCTCCGGGGACCCTGCCGCAAAAAGTCCCGGTACTCCTCCAGACACAGCCCGTTGGTTTCCATCAGCTGGGCGTGGGGCGCCCCCACATAGCGGAAGTGCCACGGCTCAGCCGAGATCCCGGTGACTTCCTCCTTGCCCCGCTGGTAGCGTTCGATAAAGCCGTACCGGGCCGCCAGACGCCTAAATCTTCCGCAGACGCCGTCATAGGGAAAGGCAGGCCGGATGAAGTCGATGTATCCGGCAGCCTTTCCCAGGTCGATGGCGAGGCCGGTCTGATGCTCACTGCATCCTGGAAGGGCCACATACTGGCGGGTAAATGTCTCCCCATGCTCCGCCATGGAGTCGTCCCAGATCCGCTGCTGTTCCGGCTGGCTCCGCCAGCCGGACACCGGCACGATCTCCCGCTGTCCCCCCGCCTTTTGGATACAGGCAGACAGTAGCTGCCGTGCCCGGCTTTCAAGAAGAATGTCGGGGTGGTGCGGGTCCACCGAGGTCAGCGCAGATCGCTCTTTTTCATGCAGGGGATGCGCCCGGTTGACCAGGACCAGCGGCCCCTGAAAAATCTGCTCCCGGGGAATCGACACGGTTCTCATCCCGCCACCCCCAACTCGATCAGGCGGGTCACCAGCTCCCCAAAGGAAATGCCGATGCCCTGCATCATGCTGGGGTAGCGGCTGTGGGCGGTGAAGCCGGGGATGGTGTTGACCTCATTGAAGACGATCTCCCCATCCGGGGTGAGGAACAGATCCACCCGGGCGAATACCCGGCAGTCCAGGGCACGGTAAATGGTTTTTGCCGCTGCCTGGATCTCTGCTGCCTTCTCCGGCGGGATGCGGGCGGGACAGTGGATGGCGGAGGTCTTTAAGGTGTACTTCTCCTCATAGTTGAAAAAGCCCTCCGACAGCGCAATCTCGTCCACCAGACCCACGGTCAGTTCCTCGTTGCCCATGACCGCGCAGCCCACCTCAAAGCCGGGGATCGTCTCATCCAGGATCACGGCGCTGTCGTGGCGGAATGCCTCCTCCATGGCGGCGGGCAGCTCTTCCGGCCCGGAGACTTTGGTGATACCGAAGGAGGAACCGGCCCGGACCGGCTTGACAAACACCGGGTATCCCAGTTCCTCCGCTGCCTGGGCGATCCGGCTGAAATCATCGCTGGAATGAAAGACGTGGCTCCGGGGGACCCGGATGCCGGCCAGGGCCGCCAGCTGGTGGGCCCGGTCCTTGTCCATGCACAAGGCGCTGGACAATGTCCCGCAGCCGATGACCGGGACCCCGGCCAGTTCAAAGAGTCCCTGTACCGTACCGTCCTCGCCGTTCTTGCCGTGGAGGACTGGGAATACCGCGTCAAAGAGGAGACGGCGGCCGGAGCCGTCCAGCAGTAGT
>SFQY01000015.1 GCA_004562395.1 bacterium
CATGGAGAACATACCCTTCTTCATCTCGCCGCCGTACCAGGTGTTCAGGATGACCTGCTCACGGGAGGTGATGTTGAAGGCCACGCAGGTGCTGGAGTTCAGGCCCAGCTCCTTGTAGTTCTCAACCTGAGCCTTGGAGGCGTTGTAGACCACGAAGTCAGGCTCGAAGGAAGCCAGCTCCTCCTCAGAGGGAACGATGAACATGTTCTTGATGAAGTGAGCCTGCCATGCCACCTCCACGATGAAACGGACGTTCATGCGGGTGTCGGCGTTGGCGCCGCAGAAGGCGTCCACCACGTACAGCTTCTTGCCGGACAGCTCCTTCACGGCCAGGTCCTTCACGGTGGCCCAGACATCCTCACTCATGGGATGGTTGTCGTTCTTGAACTCGTCGGAGGTCCACCACACGGTGTCCTTGGAGTTGGCATCCATGACGATGTACTTGTCTTTGGGGGAGCGGCCGGTGTAAACGCCGGTCATAACATTGACGGCGCCCAGTTCGCTGACCTGGCCCTTTTCGTAGCCTTCCAGAGTCGGATCCATTTCCGCAACGAACAGATCCTCATAGGAGGGGTTGTGGATGATCTCAGTGGTACCGGTGATACCATACTTGCTCAGATCGATCTGTGCCATAATATATAACCTCTTTCATTTAAAGTAATACCGCGCCGAACCGGAAAATCCTTTTCAACACGGTATCCCATATTCTGCGATTCTATCTTACACTATCGATATAAAAAAATCAATAAGAAAATCGTAAATTTTTTTCGGCAGGGGCATTTCCGGATGCTCCCGGCAGATTGCACAGAAGGCTTTTTTTCGCTCTGTGCAGTTTTACTAAGGATCAATGGTAAAGAAATAGGAAAGGTTACGATATTTTTGTACCGAAAATAGGAAAAAATCTATTTACAATTAAATCCCGATATGGTAAGATGTATGTGGTGAAGGTTGGGGCTTTGGGAAAACACCCCGAAAAACCCCGCTTTTCCCCTGTTTTCGTTTTTAACCGGCGGCCGGATTTTCCGTCCGCGGGATTAAAAAGGACGGATCAGACGCTTTCGGTTTTACCAGGAGGCTTCTGATGCATCCATTTCAATTCATTCTACGGAGGTTACTACATAATGGCTCAAAAAGTTCAGTTTGTGGAGACTGTTCTGCGTGACGCGAACCAGTCTCTGATCGCCACCCGTCTGCCCTATGACAAGTTCGAGCCCATGCTGGAGACCATCGACAAGGTTGGCTACTACGCCATCGAGTGCTGGGGCGGCGCCACCTTCGACGTCTGCCTGCGCTACCTGAACGAGGATCCCTGGGAGCGTCTGCGCAAGATCCGCGCCAAGGCTCCCAACACCAAGCTGCAGATGCTGCTGCGGGGTCAGAACGTGCTGGGTTACTCCCATTATCCCGATGACTTCGTCAAGCTCTTCGTCAAGAAGGCCGTTGAGAACGGTATTGACATCATCCGTATCTTCGACGCTCTGAACGACGTGAACAACCTGAAGGTCGCCATGGAGGCCACCATCAACGCCGGCGCCATCGCTTCCGGCACCATCTCCTACACCACCTCTCCCGTCCACACCCATAAGAAGTATGTGGAAATGGTGAAGGAACTGAAGGAAATGGGCGCTTCCACCATCTGCATCAAGGATATGGCCGGCATCATGGGTCCCCAGGAAGCCTACGACCTGGTTTCCGCCATCAAGGACGCCACCCCCGATCTGCCCATCGACCTGCACACCCACTCCACCACCGGTCTTGCCTTCATGACCTACCTGAAGGCTGTGGAAGCCGGCGTGGATATCATCGACACCGCCATCTCAGCTGGGCTATGAGGTGGACATCGACGACACCCAGACCAAGAAGATGGCCGACTACTTCAAGACCGTTCGCGACGACTTCATCAAGGACGGCACCCTGATGCCCAAGTCCATGGCCACCGATACCCAGTGCCTGACCTACCAGATCCCCGGCGGTATGCTGAGCAACCTGCTGAGCCAGCTGAAGCAGATGAACGCTCTGGACCGTCTGGACGAGGCTCTGCTGGAGACTCCCAAGGTCCGTGCCGATATGGGCTATCCTCCCCTGGTCACCCCCACCAGCCAGATGGTCGGCGTGCAGGCCGTTACCAACGTGCTGCAGGGCGAGCGCTACAAGAAGGTCTCCAAGGAGATCAAGGCTTACTGCCGCGGCGAGTACGGCCGTACTCCCGCTCCCATCAACCCCGAGGTTCAGAAGATGATCCTGGGCGACGAGCAGCCCCTCACCGGCCGCTATGCCGATTCCCTGGAGCCCGTGGTGGAAAAGACCCGGCAGAAGCTGGGCGACCTGGCCAAGTCCGATGAGGATGTCCTGAGCTACATCGCCTTCCCCAACCTGGCAGAGAAGTTCCTGGAGGACCGCAAGGCCAAGGAGGAGAACGCGGCCACTTACACCATCGTCGAGTGCTAAGGAGGTAACACAATGATGTTAGCTTCCTCTCTGGACAGCATCGGTATCCTGGACTCCCTGATTGTGGCGCTGCTGGGCTACTGTGTTGTCTTCTTCGGCCTGATCCTGCTGATGATCGTCATCACCATCATGGGTAAGGTCTTCATCGCCAAGGATAAAAAGGCCGCCGAAAAGGCTGCCGCCGCCAAAACCGTTGTTTCCGCCGTTCCTGTGGCAGCCGCTGAGCCCGCCGCCGTGGCTCCCGGCTCCGCCGGCAAGCTGAAGCTCTACGACGTGGAGCCCAAGACTGCCGCCATGCTCATGGCCATCGTCGCCGATAAGATGGGCAAACCCCTGAACGAGCTGCGCTTCATTTCCATCAAGGAGGTCAAATAATCATGAAATACAAAGTGACCCTGAACGACCGCACCTACGAGGTGGAGGTCGAAGCCGGCAAGGCAATGCTGCTGGACGAGTACGCTGCCGTTGCCCCCGCCGCCCCCGCTCCCGCTGCTGCCCCGGCTCCTGCCGCCGCTCCGGCCCCCGCTGCCGCTCCCGCCCCTGCCGCCGCTGCCGCCCCCGTGGCCGGTGAGGCTGTCACCGCTCCCATGCCCGGCAACATCCTGAAGGTCAACGTCACTGCCGGTCAGGCCGTGAAGGAAGGCGAGCTGCTTCTGGTTCTGGAAGCCATGAAGATGGAAAACGAGATCTTTGCCCCCAGAGCCGGTACCGTCGCTCAGGTCCTGGTCTCCAAGGGTTCCACGGTCGACACCGGCGCTACTCTGGTCGTCCTCAGCTAAGGAGGATAAACCATGATCAATGTTGGTGAAATTCTGTTAAACCTGTGGGAAGGCTCCGGCTTCAACGCCATCTTTGCCGGCTTCACCTCCGGCGGCTGGCAGAACCTGGTGATGATCATCATCGCCTGCGTGCTTCTGTATCTGGGCATTGTCAAGAAGTTTGAGCCTCTGCTGCTGGTGGGCATCGCCTTCGGCTGCCTGCTGAGCAACCTGCCCCTGGGTGGTCTGTACCACCAGGAGCTGTGGACCGCGTTCATGGATGAGACCAGCGAGTTCTACCACAGCTATGGTCAGGTCATGCGGGAGGGCGGTCTGCTGGATATCTTCTATATCGGCGTCAAGACCAGCTTGTATCCCTGCCTGATCTTCATGGGTGTGGGCGCCATGACGGACTTCGGCCCCCTGCTGTCCAATCCCAAGTCCCTGCTGCTGGGCGCTGCCGCTCAGCTGGGCGTGTTCGTAGCCTTCTTTGGTGCTGTCTGCATGGGCTTCAGCGGCTCCGAGGCTGCCTCTATCGGCATCATCGGCGGCGCCGACGGCCCCACCGCCATTTTCCTGACCTCCCGTCTGGCTCCCCATCTGCTGGGTGCCATTGCCGTGGCTGCCTATTCCTACATGGCCCTGATTCCTCTGATTCAGCCCCCCATCATGAATCTGCTGACCAACCCCGAGGACCGGAAGATCAAGATGGTCCAGACCCGCGTGGTCTCCAAGACCGAGAAGATCATCTTCCCCATCGTGGTCGTCATCTTCGTGGCCCTGCTGCTGCCTGACACCGCTCCTCTGATTGGCTGCCTGATGCTGGGCAACCTGTTCAAAGAGACCGGCGTCACCGACCGGCTCAGCGACACCGTGCAGAACGCCCTGATGAACATCGTCACCATCCTGCTGTCCACCGCTGTGGGCGCCACCATGGTTGGCTCCACCTTTCTCACCGCCAATACCCTGAAGATCGTGGTGCTGGGCGTCGTGGCCTTCGGCATCTCCACCGCCGGCGGCCTGCTGGGCGGCAACGTCATGTGCAAGCTCACCGGTAAGAAGGTCAACCCCCTGATCGGCTCCGCCGGTGTCTCCGCCGTTCCCATGGCGGCCCGTGTTGCCAATGTTCAGGGCCAGAAGGCCAACCCCTCCAACTTCCTGCTGATGCACGCCATGGGCCCCAACGTGGCCGGCGTTATCGGCTCCGCCATCGCCGCTGGCTTCCTGCTGAGCGTCTTCGGCTAAGCTTTCCCAATCAAAAAATCCGCTCTCCAATGGAGGGCGGATTTTTTTGATCCAAGGTTTTTTATCGTTCCTATCGGTTTTCACAGCTGATCGGTAAATTGGAATTTGTGGGGGTGTTCCGTAGGGCTTATGTCATGACCCCGCCGACCAGGTTCCGGTTTTTGACCAGGGAGCATTCTTCGGAATCGCCAGAAAAAAGTTACGTTTTGGCGGGGGCGAGCCATAAGCCCTACGGTATGAACGAGCCATTTTCCGTTCAACCAACCGATCGGAAGCTCGCAGCGGGTCGGCGGGGTCATGACATAAGCCCTACGCCCCGTCAAACACCAATTTATCTGACAAAAGAGGTACTCAGGGTGCAGCTCCAGGCTTCGCCGGGGGCCAATATGGCGGCGGCGGGCTTTTCCTCCCACTTGGTGGAGCCGTTCTCCGGGCTGGGGAGGCTGTGCCAGGGCTCAATGCAGACAAACCGGGGCTGACCCGGTTTGCTCCAGATCAGGGTGTAGGGGAACTCGGAAATGTCGCACACCACAGCCCGGCCGGTATCCTTCTCGTACAGCCCCAGGGTGGAGGAACGCAGATTCACCATGCAGTGGCTGTCGTTGGCGAACAGCTTCTCGTCAATGGGAATGGCGGTGATATTGCTGGGCAGATAATACAGGTCTCCGTGCATCAGGCCATTGGGAAGGTTGTTGATACAGATGGGGGACTCCATATCGGAAAACCGCAGCTCGTAGTCCGTAAAGACATGCTTGTCGTCAAAGGGGATGGTGAAGGCAGGGTGATAACCGATGCCGAAGGGCAGCTTTTCGCTGTCCAGGTTCTCCACCGTCAGCGTATGGTGGAGGGTATCGTTTTCCAGAGTGAAGGTGGACACCAGCCGGAATTCATAGGGGAATTTCTCCAGCGTCTCCGGACCGGAACACAGCTCCAGGACAATGGTGTCGCCGGTCTGATCCACAAAATCATGCTCCATAAACCTGGCGAAGCCGTGCTGGGCGGATTCATACCGTCCGCCCTTGGCCTCGATGATCCCGTCCACCACCTTGCCGGCGTGGGGGAACAGAATGGGCGCGTGGTAGCCCCAGACGGATTTGTCCGCCTGCCAGATATGCTCCACGGCGTCACACTTGCGGATAACGCTTTTGACCTGAGCGCCCCAGGTAGTGACCGTAACCTTCAGGTACTCATTCTCGATGGTGTATTCCATAATTGCCTCCCTGTTGTGATATTTTCAGACAGCCCCGCTGTCTTTATTTATGAGAAGATAAACGACCATGTTTTTCCTGCCGCGAAGTTTCTCGTTATTTCACGAGGGCAAAGTACAGCAGCACCACAGCGCCCAGAATGATGCGGTAGACACCGAAGGCGGAGAAGGAATGCTTTCTGACATATTCCATCAGGGCCTTGATCACAACCAGGCTCACCAGGAAGGACACCAGGCAGCCAACCACCAGCACCCCAAGCTCCGTTGCCGTAGCGCTGACGCCGCTGATCAGGAACTTCAGCATCTTGATGGCAGAGGCACCCAGCATGGTGGGAATGGCCATGAAGAAGGAAAACTCCGCGCCGGCGCTGCGGCCCACGCCCAGCAGGATCGCGCCCAGGATGGTACTGCCGGACCGGGAGGTTCCGGGGATCAGGCTCAGACACTGAAACAGGCCAATGCCCAGGGCGGTCCGGTAATCGATCTTATGTACATCCCGGATCCGGGGCTTTCTTCCCGCGTTCATCCGCTCCACCAGAATGAAGGCCACGCCGTAGACGATCAGAGCGGCGGCCACCACGGCGGCGTTGTGCAGGTGGGCATCCATCCAATCGTCCAGCAGCACCCCCACCACGCCGGAGGGGATGATGGAGACCACTACCTTGGCCCAGAGCTGCCAGGTATGCTTCTTTGCCTCAGGACTCTTTCCCGCGGCGAAGGGGTTGAGCTTGTAGAAAAACAGCACCACCACCGCCAGGATGGCTCCCAGCTGAATGACCACGTCGAACATGCTCCGGAAGGCATCCGACACATTCAGGGTGAGAAATTCATTGAGCAGGATCAGATGTCCCGTGGAGGAAATGGGCAGCCACTCGGTGACGCCCTCCACAATGCCGAAGAGAACAGCTTTCAGCAATTCAATCATAAATAACTCCTTTTTCCGGAAGAACAGGCATCGCCCATACTCCCCATTCTATGGATTATCATACTCCATATGGCCCAAATATGCAAGAGGTTTCCCGGGAGGCCATCAAAAGACACGGATTCCGGAAACGAACGATTCGCGCGATACCCCTGCGCGATGTACATCTGCAAACGATCCTTCCTCATATTCCGCCGTTCACAAATTGGGTCGCAACTCTTTACAAATTGTTCATCTCCCTTATGGATTTTGCGCTATAATAGTGAAAAAGGAAAAGAAAATGAAGACAGGAGGATTTTCAACATGGCTGTATCTGTTTTGATCGTGGAGGATGACCGCAACATTGCCGAGCTGCTGCAGATGTACCTGGAAAAGGAGGGCTATGCCGTTACCGTGGCTGGGGACGGCGGTCAGGGTCTGGCCAAATTCCGGGCCATCAAGCCCGATCTGGTACTGCTGGATGTGATGATGCCTGTGATGGACGGCTGGAGCGTCTGCAAGGCCATTCGGGCCGAGTCCCAGACTCCCGTGATCATGCTCACCGCCAAGGGTGAGACCGACGACAAGGTGGCCGGACTCAAATCCGGAGCCGATGACTATATCACCAAGCCCTTCGAAATGAAGGAGGTCCTTGCCCGGATCGAGGCGGTGCTGCGCCGCTCCTCCGGGGTCACCGCCGAAAAGAAGGCCCGCCGGCTGGTTTTTGACAAGCTGGTCATTGACATGGACGCCTTTGAGCTGACGGTGGATGGGAAGAAAGTGGACACTCCCCCCAAGGAAATGGAGCTTCTTTACTACCTGGCTTCCTCTCCCAACCGGGTCTACACCCGTAACCAGCTTCTGGACGAGGTCTGGGGCTTCGACTATTTCGGCGACTCCCGCACCGTGGATGTTCACGTCAAGCGTCTGCGGGAAAAGCTGGAGGGGGTCAGCGACAAGTGGAGTCTGAAAACCGTCTGGGGTGTGGGCTACAAGTTTGAGGTGCTGTAAGCATGAAAAGCTCCTTCAGCCGTAACTTCTCCACGGCTGCCGCCATTTTGCTGGTAGCGCTGGTGATCCTGGGGGCCTCCTTTCAGCTTCAGGTAAAGCAGTATCTGACGGGCAGCACCGTCTCCGACCTTCGGCAGGACGCGGAGGTCATTGCCAACCTGGCTTCCTCCTATTCCATTGACGGAAGGCTTTCCAGCCGGGATTTTCTGCTGAATCTGGATGTGATCTCCCAGGTCAGCGGCGCCGACGCGGTGATTTGCGACAACCAGGGCTATGTGGTCCTCTGCTCCGACGCCCGGTCCGGCTGCTGCCATCAGGGTATGCAGCTCAACAGTGAGTACCTGCAAAAGGTCATCTCCTCTGGCGGTGACACCGCAACGGGCATCATCCGGGGACTGTATGACGATCCCCGGTATATCGTGTCCGTGCCCATCGGCAGCGGCTCCGATGTTTCCGGCATCGTCATCGTATCGGTCTCCACCGTCGTCACCGGCCAGATCCTAAACAGGATCTCCAACATTTTCCTCACCGCCGCCATCTTTGTGGTCGTGGTATCCGTGCTGGCGGTCACCGCCTTTGCCCGGCGGGAAAGCCGCCCCCTGAAGGATATGGCAAAGGCAGCCACAGCCTTCGGTCACGGCAATCTGGAGGCCCGGGTCAAGTTGGAGGACGACTATTCCGAGGAGGTGGAGGAGCTGGCTCTGGCCTTCAACAATATGGCCTCCTCCCTGCAGAAAAGCGAGTACCAGCGGCAGGAGTTCGTGGCCAACGTCTCCCATGAGCTGAAGACTCCCATGACCACCATCTCCGGCTATATAGACGGCATTCTGGACGGCACCATCCCCAAGGAGCGCCAGGAGCATTACCTTCGGATCGTTTCCGATGAGACCAAGCGGCTCAGCCGCCTGGTGCGCAGTATGCTGGATATCTCCCAGCTGCAGAAGGAAGAGGGCATCCCCGAGGAAAAGAAGATGCATTTCGACCTGGAGGAGTGCGCCGGACAGGTGCTGATCACCTTCGAAAAGAAGATCAACGACAAGCACCTGAATGTCCAGGTGGATATGCCGGAGCATCCGGTGTACACCATGGCGAACCCGGACTATATTACCCAGGTGATCTACAATCTGCTGGATAACGCCGTCAAGTTCTGTCCCGAGGGAGGCAATCTGGGACTGAAGATCCGGGAGGGCGGCAGCAAGGCCTATGTCTCCATCAGCAATGACGGAGACACCATCCCGCCGGAGGAGCTGCCTCTGGTCTTCGACCGGTTCCACAAGCTGGACAAATCCCGCTCCCAGAACCGGGACGGCTGGGGTCTGGGGCTGTACATCGTCAAAACCATCGTATGCAGCCACGGGGAGAATATCTCCGTCAGCAGCAAGGACGGCAAGACGGAGTTCACCTTTACCATGCCCCTGGTCAACTGACATTTCCTGGGTCAGCCTGACCGGGATCATTCCCTTTGAACGAGGTTTTCTCTATGGATGAACGCAAGCACAATCACTATACAGACTGGGACGACAGCGTCTACGGCACCGGCCGCACCGACCCTCCCAAAAGCCGGGGCGGACTCATCGCGCTGCTGCTGATATTGCTGATCTTTCTGTGCGGCATCATCACCGTGCTGGGCATTCTGAATATCAAACTGACCCATAAGCTGCAGGCAACGCAGGACAATGATCTGTCCATTTCCTTCACCGTCGGCCAGACCGAGCCGGAGCCGGTGCAGACCCTTTCCACCGTCCCCCAGGAGACTCTGGGCGGGGAAAGTCAGGCCGCTTCCTTTGATCTGCAGCAGTCTCCCGTGGGGATCGAGAATTATCCTCCCGAGGGGGGACTTTCCCTGCAGGAGATCTATGAAAAGAACATTGACTCCGTGGCTTCCATTTCCTGTACTCTGTCCAACGGCACCGCCAGCGGAACCGGCGTGATCTTCTCCGACGAGGGCTACATCGTGACCAACGCCCATGTGGTGGACGGGGCCATCTCGGTCTCCGCGCAGCTGACCGACGACCGGGTCTTTTCTGCCCGGATCATCGGCTGTGACGAGGTTTCCGACCTGGCAGTCCTGCGCATCGACGCCGACAACCTGATCCCCGCCCAGTTCGGCGATTCCTCCACACTGCGGGTGGGAGACACCGTGGTGGCCATCGGGGATCCCCTGGGCGTGAAATTCCGGGGCACCTACACCAACGGCATCATCTCCGCCATCAACCGGGACGTGGATGTGGACAGCCATACCATGACCCTGATCCAGACCAATGCGGCCCTGAATTCCGGCAACTCCGGCGGTCCCCTGATCAACTGCTACGGACTGGTCATCGGCATCAACACCATGAAGATCGGAGCCTTTACCGACTCCGCCGGCGTGGAGGGCCTGGGCTTTGCCATTCCCAGTACCACCGTCAAGCAGATCGTGGACCAGCTGATCTCCCAGGGCTATGTCTCCGGACGGCCCACCCTGGGTCTGGAAGGGGAGAGCCTGTCGGTATTCTACCAGCACTACTACCGCCTGCCCGCCGGACTGTATATCACCCGGGTGGACCGGGGCAGCGATGCCTTCTCCAAGGGCATCGAAAGCGGTGATATTCTCATCAGCATCGGCAGCCAGCGGATCACCACCATGAACGAGCTGAAAACCGCCGTCTACGGCTACCAGGTGGGCGACACAGTGGAAGTGGTGATCTACCGGGACGGCCAGCAGTACCGTGTTTCCCTGACTCTCAGCGAGGACAAGGGCTGAGACGGAAAATACACACTTTTCCGCGTAGGAGCGGCCCATGGGGCTGCTCCTGCGCGGTTCTCTCCCTGTTACCCAGCAAAAAAAATCTGAATCCAATCGAGGTTATGCAGCAATGGAACCCATTTTTCAGAAGGACTTTGAAATCACAGACAACTGTGTGGACCGCTACGGGCGGCTGAAACCCTCCATGATCCTGTTCTACGCCCAGGAGATCGCCGGAATGCACTGCACCGAGCTGGCCCTGGACTATGAGACTCTGGCCAAGCGGCGGCTGTTCTGGGCCGTGACCCGGCACAAGGTGCAGGTCACCCGGCTGCCCCGGATCGGGGAGACCATCCACATCGAGACCTGGCCCATGCCCACCACCCGGGTGGCCTACCCTCGGTCCATGGTGGCCTACGACGCAAAGGGCAACGAGTGCTTCCGCTCCATCAGCCTGTGGGTGCTGATGGATCTGGACACCCGGAATATGATTCTGCCGGGCAAGAGCGGCATCAGCGTGGTGGGTACCATCCGCGGCACCGAGCTGCCCAGCCCCAACGGCCTGATTGCCAAGCCCCTTGGAAGCCTCGTCCACCGCAGCGTCTGCTTTACGGACCTGGACCGCAACGGCCACATGAACAACACCCGGTATCTGGACTGGGTGGACGATCTGCTGCCCAGTGCCTTCCACATGGGCAATTCCGTAAAGGAATTCACCGCCTGCTACCTCAGCGAAGCCCGGGAGGGACAGGAGCTGGAGCTGCGCTGGGACTTCCTGGATCAGGGCTGCCTGCAGGTCGACGCCTACCGGCATGGGGAAGAAAAAGACGACCGGATCTTCTCCGCCCGGATCGATTACGAATGATTTGTTGTTATGTTAATGCCAAAAATTCCACAGCTGTTTTCACAGCTGTGGAATTTTTCTCTCTTTTCCAGCGGCAGCCCTGATTTTTCAACACCTTTCCAGGGAGGGCCTGTGGAAAAAACTGTGGAGAATGTGGATAACTGAGGATTTGTTCCAATTTGATTGGACTGCGTGTTTGCATTATGTTAACCAATGAACCGGAGAAATTCCTTTGTGCATATCGTTTTTCCCCAGCTGCCCGATCAATTGGAATTTGTTAGGATGAGGGCTGCACAATACCTTCCCCCGGGGGGAAGGGGGACCGCGAAGCGGTGGATGAGGAATGGCGACACCTTCCCATTCGTAATGCAGTCAATTCAAACGGTACAACTGGGGCACCTTCCCCCCGGGGGAAGGTATTGCGTTGCGGCATCCCTGCAAACACCCATTTATCGGGCAGCTGAGCAAAGTCGAAAGGATAAAAGGAGGCTTTTGAAAAGCCTCCTTTTATTTCAGTCGTTTTTCCAGGGTCGCGGGGGTCAGGGCGGTGAGGTGGACCCGGTGGAAGCCGTATTCCGAGGTGAGGACAAAGGACTTGGGCAGGTCATCGCAGGGGACCACCTCCCCCTCCTTTTCGCTTTTCTCCAGAAATTCCCGGGTTCGCCGGGAGGTGGAGGTATTGTCCAGGTCGAAGATCCCGATGATGCTCCGGTCCCGTACCGCCATGTCGTTGCCGATGGACAGATACATGAACAGATTCCCCCTAGGGCTTGAATTTTTTCCACTGGGCCACTGCCATCTCATCGCAGCGGTTGTTTTTGGGGTTTTGGGCATGGCCCTTGACCCAGTGGCAGTGAACCTCATGCTTTTGGGTCAGGGCCAACAGGGTTTCCCACAGGTCCGGGTTCAGGGCGGGTTTTTTGTCGGACTTGATCCAGCCCCGCTTTTTCCAGCCCCAGGCCCAGCCCTTTTCCAGAGCGTCGATGACGTATTTGCTGTCGGAATACAGCTCCACGATGCAGGGCTCCTTCAGCGCCTCCAGTCCCCGGATCACGGCGGTCAACTCCATCCGGTTGTTGGTGGTGGATCTCTCCGCGCCGGACAGCTCCTTCTCCACCCCGGCATATTCCAGGATGGCTCCCCAGCCCCCGGGGCCTGGGTTTCCGGAGCAGGCGCCGTCGGTATACAGGGTTACGGTTTTCATGCCTCGGCGTCCTCACCCAGGTTCTCCACACGCTCCAGGGACACCACCTGGTTGCCCTCCTCGATGCGCATGACAATGACACCCTGGACGTCCCGCTTATAGACGTTGATGGAGGAGGCGGGGATGCGTATGATCACGCCGCCGTTTTCGATGAGCATGACATCGTCATTTTCGCCCACCACCCGGCAGCCGGCCACGTTTCCGGTTTTGGGGGTGATGTTGTAGTTCTTCAGGCCCTTGCCGCCCCGGCTCTGGGCGGTCTTCTCGCCGTTGGGACCGGTGCGCAGATACTCCGCCAGCTCCGTACGCTTGCCGTAGCCGTTGACGGTGACGGTGAGCAGGGTCTTGCCCTCCTCGGCCTTCTCCGCGCCCACCACGTAGTCGTCCCCGGTGAGGGTGATGCCCCGGACACCTGCCGCGTCACGGCCCATGGGACGGACGTCGTTTTCATGGAAGCAGATGGCCATGCCCTGGGCGGTGGCCAGCAGGATATTGTCATCGCCGTTGGTGCGGATGACGTTGATCAGATGGTCGTCCTCATCCAGGGTGATGGCCCGGATGCCGGTCTTGCGGTTGGTTTTCAGGGCCACGAAGGGGATGCGTTTGACGGTGCCCTTCCGGGTGACCATCATCAGGAACTCATTGTCGTCAAATTCCCGGGTAATGACCATGGCGGTTACCTTTTCGCCGGGCTCCAGAGGCAGCACGTTGACAATGGCGGTGCCCCGGGCGGTACGGCCGGCCTCGGGGATCTGGTAGCCCTTGCGGTGGTGGACTCGTCCCAGATCGGTGAAGAACAGCATGTGGTCGTGGGTGGAGGCGATGGTCAGGGACTTGACGTAGTCCTCCTCCTTCAGGTTCTGGGCGTTGACGCCCCGGCCGCCCCGGCTCTGGGTGCGGTAGGTGTCCACGGGCATCCGCTTGATGTAGCCCTCGTTGGACAGGGTAAAGGCACAGGTCTCCTCCTCGATGAGGTCCTCGATGTCGATCTCGTCCTCGATCTCCTGGATTTCCGTCTTTCTCTCGTCGCCGAACTTGTCCCGAATCTCGATGAGCTCCTCCCGGAGAACGGCCCGGAGCTTGGCGGGATCCGCCAGAAGCTCCAGATAGTAGCGGATCTTTTCCTCCAGCTCGTCGTACTCATTCTGCAGCTTTTCCCGGTCCAGGCCCTGGAGGGCTTTCAGGCGCATATCCAGAATGGCCTGGGCCTGAATCTCATCCAGACCAAACCGGTCCATCAGGCGCTGTTTGGCGTCGTCGTAGGCGGAGCGGATGATACGGATGACCTCGTCAATGTTGTCCTGGGCGATGAGCAGGCCCTCCAACAGGTGGGCACGCTCCCGGGCCTTGCGCAGGTCATACTGGGTCCGGCGAGTCAGGATCTCCTCCTGATGCTTCAGGTATTCGTCAATGATCTGCCGCAAGGACAGGATTCTCGGCTGCATCTGGTTGTCCACCAGGGCCAGCATGATGATGCCGAAGCTGCTCTGCAGGGCAGTCTGCTTGAACAGGTTGTTGAGAACCACCTGGGGATTGGCGTCCTTCTTCAGCTCGATGACCATGCGCATACCGTTGCGGTCCGTCTCATCCCGAAGGTCGGAGATGCCCTCCAGCCGCTTGTCCTTCACCTGGTCGGCGATGTTCTTAATGAGCTGGCGCTTGTTGACCTGGTAGGGAAGCTCCGTCACTACAATGCGCATCCGGTCCTTGCCGAAGGGCTCAAACTCCGTTCTGGCCCGGACCACCACCTTGCCGCGGCCGGTGGCGTAGGCTGCCCGGATGCCGCTGTGGCCCATGATGATGCCGCCGGTGGGGAAGTCCGGTCCGGAGATGTGCTCCATCAGATCCGCCAGGGAAGCCTCCGGATCGTCCAGCACGCAGACGCAGGCGTTGATGACCTCCGTCAGGTTGTGGGGCGGGATGTTGGTGGCCATGCCCACGGCGATTCCGGAGGAACCGTTCACCAGCAGGTTGGGAAACCGACTGGGCAGAACCCGGGGCTCCTTGCGGCTTTCGTCGAAGTTGGGGTCCCAATCCACGGTGTCCTTGTCGATGTCCCGGAGCATCTCGTTGGAGATCTTGCTCAGACGGGCCTCAGTATACCGGTAGGCTGCCGGGGGGTCGCCGTCCACGGAACCGAAGTTGCCGTGGCCGTCCACCAGCATATAGCGCATGGAAAAATTCTGGGCAAGGCGGACCATGGCGTCGTAGACCGACGCGTCACCGTGGGGATGGTACCGGCCCAGCACGTCGCCGACACAGGTGGCCGACTTCTTGAAGGGCTTGTCCGAGGTCAGACCGCTTTCGTACATGGTGTACAGGATCCGGCGATGGACCGGCTTCAGGCCGTCCCGGACATCCGGCAGGGCCCGGCCCACGATGACCGACATGGCGTATTCAATATAGGACTTCTCCATTTCCTCCACCAGATTGGACTGGGTGATCACCTGGTCCGGGAAACGGATGTCCTCAGGTTTATAGCTGCGGTTATGTGCCATAAACGCACCTCCAGTTTGAATTACTGTAGGGCGGGGTCATGACCCCGCCGCCGCACCATTTTTCTGATTTCTTTCGGTTATAAGGGGAATTACATACCGATTTCGGTGCGACAATTTTTTTACCTGACCGGCGGGTCATATACGCCCTACGCAGAAAATCACCGTTAAATATCTATATTTACGGCATATTTGGCGTTTTTCTCGATCCATTCCTTTCTCGGCTCCACCTGCTCCCCCATGAGGACGGTGAAGATGGCGTCGGCCCGCTGGGCGTCCTCCAGGGTGATCCGGCGCAGGGTGCGCTTTTCCGGATCCATGGTGGTCTCCCACAGCTCGTGGGGATCCATTTCACCCAGGCCCTTGAACCGGGAGATGTCCACCTTGGCATTGGGATTGTCGCTGCGCAGCTGGGAGGAGATCTGGTCCCGCTGGTCGTCGGAGTAGGCGACCTTTACGGTTTTGCCCCGGGTCAGCTTGTAAAGCGGCGGCACAGCGGAGTAGACATAGCCGTTTTCAATCAGAGGACGCATATACCGGAAGAAGAAGGTCAGAAGCAAGGTCCGGATGTGGGCGCCGTCCACATCGGCATCGGACATGATGATAACCTTGTGGTAGCGCAGCTTCGCGATATCAAATTCCTCGCCGATGCCTCCGCCCAGGGCCACGATCAGGGGATACAGCTTGTCGTTGCCGTAGATTTTGTCCGCCCGGGCCTTTTCCACGTTGAGCATTTTGCCCCACATGGCCAGAATGGCCTGGAACCGGGAGTCCCGGCCCTGAATGGCGGAGCCAGCAGCGGAGTCGCCCTCGACGATGTAGATTTCGCACAGCTCCGGGTCCCGCTCGTTGCAGTCCTGAAGCTTATCGGGCATCTGGCCGGATTCCAGGCCGGTCTTCCGGCGGATGGATTCCCGGGCCTTCCGGGCAGCCTCTCTGGCCCGGTTGGCCATCATGGCCTTGTCCAGAATGGCCTTGGCGATCTGGGGATGCTCCTCAAAATAGGTGGTGAGCTGGTCGTTGACCACCTGATCCACCAGGGAACGGATATAGGCATTGCCCAGCTTGGCCTTGGTCTGGCCCTCGAACTGGGCGTCCGTCAGCTTCACGGAGATGATGGCGGTGATGCCCTCCCGGCAGTCCTCGCCGGAGACCTTGTCGTCGCCCTTGATGACGCCGGTCTTCACGCCGTAGGCGTTCAGCACCCGGGTCAGAGCCGTCTTGAAGCCCGTCTCGTGCATACCGCCCTCAGGGGTCCGCACGTCGTTGGCAAAGGACATCATAAACTCGTTGTAGCCGTCGTTGTACTGCACGGCGATCTCCGCGGAGGCGTCCCCCTTGGCGCCGCGCATATAGATCACGTCCTCGTGAAGGGCGGTCTTGTTGCGGTTGCACCAGACGGCAAACTCCCGGATGCCGCCCTCATAGCACATGGTTTCGCTGATCTGCTTCTCGTCATCCCGGTCGTCGGTGATGGTGATGGACAGACCGGCGTTGAGGAAGGCCTCCTCCCGCATCCGCTCATGGAGGATCTCATAGTCGTAGACCAGGGTATCGAACATCTCCGGATCCGGCTGGAAGGTGACCTCGGTGCCGGTCTTGTCGGTCTTTCCCACGATCTTCATTTCCTGGGTGATCTGACCCCGGGAAAACTTCATCTCATAGATGCTGCCGTTTTTGTGGACACGGACCCGCAGCCACTGGGACAGGGCATTGACCACAGAGGCGCCCACGCCGTGAAGGCCGCCGGAGACCTTATAGCCTCCGCCGCCGAACTTGCCGCCTGCGTGCAGCACGGTATACACCACCTCCAGAGCGGGCCGTCCCGTCTGGGGCTGGATATCCACGGGAATGCCGCGGCCGTCATCGGTGACGGTGATGGAATTGCCCGGGTTGATGGTCACGGTGATGTGCTTGCAGTAGCCCGCCAGCGCTTCGTCAATGGCGTTGTCCACGATCTCATAGACCAGGTGATGCAGGCCCGAAGAGGAAGTGGAGCCGATATACATACCGGGCCGCTTCCGGACAGCCTCCAGCCCCTCCAGGACCTGGATCTGCTCCGCGCCGTACTCCTGTGTTACTTTCGTTTCATCAGACATAATATCCTCCAGAGAAATACGGAATGCAGAGGGCAAAAAGCAAAGAGGTTTCCCACATTCTGCCTTCTGCATTCCGCATTTTGCATTAAATAACGTTTCCTTTTTGTATATGAATGTTCTTTCCCAGCCTGGTGAACCGGCCCGGCTCGCAGCAGGTGATGAACACCTGGCCGGAGACGATCTGATTCAGCACGAAGTCCTGCCTGCCGGGGTCCAGCTCCGACAGCACATCGTCCAGCAGCAGCACCGGCTCCTCGCCCCATTCCCGGCCCATCAGGGTCCGCTGGGCCAGCTTCAGGCTGATGGAGGCCGTCCGGGTCTGGCCCTGGGAGCCGTAGGTCTTCAGATCCACCCCGGACAACGACACGGTAAAATCGTCCTTATGGGGACCGGTGAGGCACTGGGCCGTTTCCAGCTCCGCCCGGGAATGGCTCTGCAGATGATCCATCAGGTTCTGGGTCAGCTCCGGAACCGGGGCAAAGGGGTCTTTTACCGTGGAAACGGTCTTGTATTCCAGAAAAAATTCCTCCGCGCCGCCGGAAAACTGGCTGTGGTATTCCGCCGCGGCCTTTCCCAGACCCTGATAAAATCTGGCCCGGTAGGAGATCAGCAGCGCCCCCACCTGGCACAGCCGGGTATTGTACTCCGGCAGCACCTCCAGCAGGGAGGGATGGTCAAAATGATCCCGCAGGATCCGGCTTTTCTGCTCCAGGATCCGGTTATACTCCGTCAGGGCCGCGTCGTAATTGGGACGCAGTTGACATAACGCAAAATCCCCGAACCGCCGCCGCTGGGCCGCTCCGGCCTTCAGGACCATCAGATCCTCCGGGCAGAACAACACCGTAGGCAGCACGCCGGCCAGCTCCTGCGCGGATTTTTTCTTCGCGCCGTTGCGGAAAATCTGCCTGGGCCGGGAGCCCGGGAACAACAGAAACCGTATCTTCTGTTCCCGCTCCTGGGAGAAAAGCTCCCCCTGAAGCTCCGAAAAATCCGCCCCGAAGCGGATCATCTCTCCGGTGCGCTGGGCCCGGAAGCTTTTGCCGCTGCCAAGGTAGGCAATGGCTTCCAGCAGATTGGTCTTTCCCTGGGCGTTGTCCCCCACGATCAGATTGACCCCGGGGTCGAACTCCAGCTCCGCCTGGGCGTAGCTGCGGAAATTCCGCAGACTCAGACGCCGCAGATTCATGACCGGGCTGCGATCAGATAACTCTGACCGTGGCAGGCAAAGGTATCTCCGGGACGGAGCTTTTTGCCCCGCATGGTGCAGACCTCGCCGTTGACGGACACCTGCCCGTCCTGGATCAGGACCTTGGCCTCGCCGCCGGAGCCAACGGCATTGGCCAGCTTCATGGCGTCCTGGAGCTTGATATACTCCGTATCAATGGTCACGGAAAGGGGCGCTTCCTTCTTCTTCACAACTACTTTCATAGATAATCCTCCCGGAGGGAAAAATCAGCCGTTTTTGATTCTCACGGGCAGAACCATATAGGCAAAATCATACTTGTCTTCTACGGGGGTCAGGACGATGGGGCTCAGGCCGTTGGTCAGCTCCAGCGTAACCTCCTCGCTGGGGATCACCCGCAGGGCGTCGGCCAGGTAGCGGACATTGAAGCCGATTTCCAGATCCTTGCCGTCTCCGGCCAGGGAGCAGCGGTCCTCGGCGGCGCCGATGGTTGTATTGGTACGCATCATCAGCTCCTGATTGCTGAAGGTGCAGCGCACGGGACTCTTGTATTTTTCGGAAACGATCAGGCCCACCCGTTCCACGGAGGACATGAGGTCCGAAACATGGGCCACCAGCTTGATGGGACAGTTGGTGGGAACCACCTTCCGCCAGTCCAGGAACTCTCCCTCCAGAAGACGGCAGACCAGGGTGGCGTTGCCCATCTGGAACAGAATGTGCTTGGAGCCCAGGGTGAAGGAGGCATCCTCGTCGGAATCGGTGACGATTTTCTCCACTTCCTTCAGTCCGGCGGCGGGGACCACGAAGTTCAGCTCCCGCTGGGTACTCTCCTCCGGATGGAAGGTCCGACGGGCCAGACGGAAGCCGTCCACAGCCACGGTGGTGATGGAGTCGTTGGTCACTTCAAATTTGACGCCGGTGTGAATGGGACGGCCCTGATTCTCGGACACGGCAAAAATGGTGCCGGAGATCAGCTCCTTTAACCGGCTCTGGGGAATGTGGATGGGACGGCCGTCGTTGACATCCGGCAGCTCCGGGTAATCCTCGGCGGATTCAGCGGAGATGGTGAAGGAGGCATAGCCGGCCCGGATGGAGACCTTGTAGGCCTCGTCCACCACTACGGTGACGGGACCCTCAGGAAGGCGCCGGATGATATCGCCGAAAAGCTTGGCAGGGAGGATGCAGTCGCCGGGGTCGGTGACCTCCGCGTCGATGTCATAGGTGATGGCGGTTTCCATATTGTAGCCGGTGAGGCTCAGGCCCATGCCGGCCCGGCAGAGGATGCCCTCGATGACGGAAAGGCTGCTTTTCTGAGCCACAGTCCGTCCCGCGATATTCAGGCCAGATACCAACATGCTTTTTTCACAGGTAAAACGCATAGTCAGGTTCCTTTCTTGACAAATCATTTCAGAAAGATATCTCTTTCATAATATAAGGCAGTCGTAACAGAGGTAGAGGAAATTTATGTGGAAAAGTGGAATTCAGCTTAGAGAGGCAACGTATTTTTATCCACAGGCCAATGTGGAGGAAGCAGAAGTTTTCAACAGGGGCTGTGGAAGAGAAAAACAGGTCGAATTTTTCCACAGCTTTCTTTTCCACATTCCACAGACCCTGTGGAAAAAATTTTGAAAAAAAAGAGGAAGAGATAAGAAAGGGAAGATGAAAACCGATTCTGATATCGATGAGGGGTTTTCTGTTTTGAAGCAATTCAGATTTCGTAATCTCTCATATCAGAATCAAAGGCAGCTGTTTATGTTGGCGGTGATGTCGCGGATGTTGTTCTGGGTGTTGGTATCCCCGTTTTTCAGAGCGACTTCGACCTTCCGGATGGCATATAATACCGTCGAATGATCCCGGGCGAATTCCTTGCCGATGTCCGGCAGGGACAGATTGGTGAGCTTGCGGATCAGGTACATGGCCACCTGGCGGGCTTCGGCGGTTCCCTTGTTTTTCTGAACGCCCCGCAGCACCGTCTCGTCCACGTTGTAGAATTTGCAGACCTGGCTGATGATGAGGCTGGGAGTGGGCAGGGCATTGCCCTCGGATTTGAACATGTCGTCAATGGCCCGGGAGATGTTGGGCAGGTCCAGGGGCATGTTGTTCAGATCCCGGTAGGCCAGGATCTTTTTGACGGTACCTTCGATCTGACGGACGTTGCTGGTGATGTTGATGGCAATGTAATTGCAGACCTCGTCATCCAGGTTCAGTCCCAGTTGCTTGGCCTTGTTCTTGATAATGGCCATACGGGTCTCGTAGTCCGGGGGATTGATGTCCGCGGTAAGGCCCCACAGGAACCGGCTGCGCAGCCGCTCCTCCAGAGTCAGCATGTCGTCGGGTTTGCGGTCGCTGGTCAGAACGATCTGCTTGTGTTCCTCATAGAGCTTATTGAAGGTATGGAAGAATTCCTCCTGGGTGGATTCCTTGCCGGCGATGAACTGGATATCATCCACCAGGAACAGGTCCGCCTCCCGGTATTTGGAGCGGAATTCGATGTTTTTGCCGTTTTTGATGGCGTCGATCAGCTCGTTGGTGAACTGGTCGCCCTTGATATAGACGATATTGGCATTGGGGTTTTCCTTACGGATGCCGTTGGCGATGGCGTAGAGCAGATGGGTCTTGCCCACGCCGGGAGGGCCGTAGAGGAACAGGGGGTTGTAGACCTGCCCCGGATTCTTGGTCACCGCGATGGCGGCGGAATGGGCAAAGCGATTGGAGGGGCCAACCACGAAGTTGTCAAAGGTAAACTGGGGGTTGAAGTCCATGGTGGCGGAGGACTTGCCCTTGGCCTTCCGGGCATTCAGCTCCTCGTCGCCGAAGACCAAAAGCTTTGCGTCGGAATTGAAGACTTCCTTCAGGGCGTCCTGAATGTAATCGGTGCAGCGGCGGCGGATGATCTCCCGGCGGAAATCCGAGGGGGAGTATAGAATCAGATTCGTCTCGTTCAGCTCCACCACCTCAGCGTCGTCAAACCAGGCCGAGACGGTGACGGCCCCCAGACGCTCTTCCATATAGCTGAGGACCTTGGCCCAGACGTAGGCGGATGAATACATAGCGCGGCTCCTTTCCTGTCTTTCTGCAAGCGGAAAAAGAGCTTGCTTCCGGCAATTTTTCCGCATAATACTTCACCCTAAATTTTATCACATTTTCATAAAAAATACAAGGTTTTTTTGGGAAAAGGAATTGGATTTTGTGACAAAATTTCCATCATTTGAACCGGAAAAAACGGTCGATTTTTTTCGGTGGTTCCCTTGGAAAAATACATCTATTTTTTGGGGGCGGACACCCTCCGCATTGTGCCGCAATCCCCCTGCGCAGGACCGGGAAAAATTCGTCACTTTTTGCGCCTTGACCGGGTAAAAAAGCTATGTTAAAATTTACTATCAAAGAACCGGAAAAAATACCGGAAAATGTTCTTTTTTCAGGAGAGAATTCATGGCTAATCTGAAAAAGGTATGGACCTATTTCGTCATCGCCTTTGTGGCAATGCTGGCGGCGCTGAACTACGAGTTGTTTGTGTTCCCCAACCAGTTTGCTCCCTCCGGCATCAACGGCATCTGCACCATGATCCAGTACGTCACCGGTATCCGGGTGGGCTACCTGAGTCTGCTGATCAACGTGCCTCTGGCTGTCTGGTGCTATGTGGAGGTCAGCAAGCCCGTGGCCATCCGCAGCATGGTATACGTGGTGGTGTTTTCCCTGGGGCTGCTGGTTCTGGAACGGGTGGACCTTTCCTTCCTGGCCTATTCCACGGAAAACGGCACCAGCAAGATCCTGGGACCCCTGGTAGCCGGTGTGATCCAGGGCTATGTTTACTCCATTCTGGTAAAGGCCAGCGCCTATACCGGCGGTATGGATTTCGTCACCGCCGTGATCCATAAGCGCTTCCCCAACAAGCCCTTCTTCGGCATGAGCTTTACTCTGAATTCCTGCATCGCTGCCGGAAGCTTCTTTGTTTACGGCTATCAGATGGAGCCGGTGATCCTGTGCATCCTGTACTGCTTCATGACCACCACCGTGGGAGACCGGCTGATGAAGTCCGGCCGGGAGGCCATTTCCTTTGAGATCATCACCGAGTACCCCGAGGAGATCTCCCGGGAGCTTATCGAGAAACTCCACCATTCCGCCACCCTGATTCCTGCCAAGGGCATGTACTCCGGCAAGGAGACCAACATTCTGCTGTGCGTGGTGAACAAAACCCAGGCCGCGGCTGTCTGCTCCATCATTCACCGGTATCCCCACACCTTTGCCATCGTGGATCCCGTCAGCGAGATTCTGGGCAACTTCAAGCATCTGAACAGCTCCGGCAAGGAGGTCCCTGAGGTCCTGGACGCCGGAGACCGGAAGACGCTGTGATATGACCGGCGCCCTTTTCACAGTCGGATAATTGCAATTTACATATTATATTTAGGAGGAAAAACCAATGGCGTACTATTACCCGGAACCCAGCCACACCTTCAGCGAGTATCTCCTGATCCCCGGCTATACATCGGAAGACTGCGTTCCCGACCATGTCAGCCTGAAGACCCCCCTGGTCAAATTCCGCAAGGGTTTCGAGGAACCCGCCATTTCCCTGAACGTGCCCCTGACCTCCGCGGTGATGCAGTCCGTGTCCAACGACACCCTGGCCATTGCCCTGGCCAAGGAAGGCGGCATCAGCTTTATCTTCGGTTCTCAGACCATTGAGAATCAGGCCGCCATGGTTGCCCGTGTCAAGGGCTACAAGGCCGGTTTCGTCACCTCCGCCTCCAACCTGACCCCCGACGCCACCCTGGCTGACGTGTTGGCTCTGAAGGCCAAAAACGGCTTCTCCACCGTGGCCATCACCGAGGACGGCACCCCCAACGGAAAGCTTCTGGGCATCGTCACCAGCCGGGACTACCGGGTTTCCCGGATGGAGCCCACCGCCAGGGTCCGGGACTTCATGACCCCCCGGGAAAAGCTGGTCACCGCCTCCAGAGAAACCACTCTGAAGCAGGCCAACGACATTATCTGGGAGCATAAGCTCAACAGCCTGCCCATCGTGGACGAGAACGACCACCTGATGTACTTTGTCTTCCGGAAGGACTATGCCTCCCACAAGGAAAATCCCCTGGAGCTGCTGGACAGCGAGAAGCGCTATCTGGTGGGCGCGGGCATCAACACCCGGGACTACGCCACCCGGATCCCCGCCCTGCTGAAGGCCGGCGCCGACGTGCTGGTCATCGACTCCTCCGAGGGCTATACCTGCTGGCAGGAGAAGACCATCAAATGGGTCCGGGACAACTACGGCGACACCGTGAAGATCGGCGCCGGCAACGTGGTGGACCGGGACGGCTTCCTGTTCCTGGCCAAGGCCGGAGCGGACTTTGTCAAGGTTGGCATCGGCGGCGGCTCCATCTGCATCACCCGGGAGACCAAGGGCATCGGCCGGGGCCAGGCCACGGCCCTGATCGAGGTGGCCGCGGCCCGGGACGAGTACTTCAAGGAGACCGGTATCTACGTGCCCATCTGCTCCGACGGCGGCATCGTCCACGACTACCACATGACTCTGGCTCTGGCCATGGGCGCGGACTTCCTGATGCTGGGCCGGTACTTCGCCCGGTTCGACGAGTCCCCCACCAACAAGGTCATGGTAAATGGCGCCTACATGAAGGAATACTGGGGCGAAGGCTCCAACCGCGCCCGGAACTGGCAGCGCTACGACCTGGGCGGCTCCGCCAAGCTCAGCTTTGAAGAGGGCGTGGATTCCTACGTCACCTACGCCGGTCCCCTCCATGACAATGTGGAGGCCTCCCTCTACAAGGTCCGCTCCACCATGTGCAACGTGGGCGTGACCAACATCCCCGACCTGCAGCGGGACGCCAAGCTGACGCTGGTCTCCTCCGTGTCCATCGTAGAAGGCGGCGCCCACGACGTGACCCTGCGCTCCACCTCCACCGTGAAGTAAGAAAATCAAAAAATGAACTCCCGGCTGACACTCAGCCGGGAGTTTTTTATGGGTGAGATGATTTCTTTTATCTCTTTTAGTTCCGTAACACTGCTGACAGATTTATTCTGTTGTTTTGTTTTTACGGAGTGATGCTTTTAAGCAGATCAGCGTATCAGACAGAATCTTTGTTTCTGTTGGGTCACAATCTTCTATCAGCGTCGTAAGCCAATTATCACAAACCGGTTTTCCGGCCTTTATTTCTCTGCACAGCAATTCATCGGCAGAGCAATCCAGAACATTCAGCAGTGTTACAAATACTTCAAAGCTGGGGACGGTTGTTCCACCTTCAATGTGACTCATGTGACTTGGTCCTATGCCGATCAGTTCAGAAAGCGTTTCCTGTGTAAAGCCCCGCTCTATTCTCTTTTGTTTGATCCTTTGCCCGATATCAGCATAGTCAATTGCCATAGAAAACACTCCTGTACATTAATACAGATGTATTGTAAATACAGATAGAATGTGATAAAATAATTTAATAATACAGATGTATTTTCAGTACAATAAGGAGGAAAAGAATGTTGGAAACGAATGAAGCGTTTGACAGACAGCCGGAAATCCTTACACCCGGTAATCATGGTCTGTTTTGCCGCCATAACGGGGAAAATCCGGATTATGAAATTGCTTGTGAAGAATGCGATTTTTTCTTGGACTGCTTCCCGGAATGGGAAGAATGGTATGATTGACGACAACAAAACTCCCGGCTGAGAGGCGGTGTTCATAAGACAGTTAACAGACACAGTAGTTTGCACTGCTGTGTCTGTTCTTGCGTTTTATCCTGTTCTGTGATAATATGGAACAAAACAGACCTACAAACCGGAATTTGGAGGCGTGAATGATAGGCATGTGCGAATGGTGTGATTATCAAGAATACGAATGGCTACTGCATAAATCATTACATTGGTCTGTTTATTTAGCAGATGAACAGGATTATGTAGGCAGATGTATTTTGGTGTTGAACAGACATTGCGGAAGTCTTTCAGAGCTGGATATTTCTGAATGGATTGAATTGAAAACCATTATTGATAGATTAGAATATATCTACAAGGAAGTATTAGGAGCTGAACTATGTAATTGGAGTTGTTTATTGAATAACTTTTACAAGGATGAAGCACCAAATCCTCATTTGCATTTGCATGTGAGACCACGATATAAAAATGCAATTTTCATTAACAATCACGCATACATAGATACCGAATTTGCTCATCACTATGCTCTAAAAAAAGAGGTTCTACTACTCGATGATGATAAAAAAACCTTGTTTGCACGAATGAAGAAACATTTTATTGTGTAAAAACCAGTTTGTCGAACAGCTAATGGCGCACTTCTACACGGGGTAGTCCCCGGTATGTGCGCTCTGTGAGACGGAGCACCCCGGACGAAGGAATGTCCGGGGTGCTTTGCATTACGATGTCCCAAGCGAAAAGTGTTTATTCAATATGGGTCTTCAGCCATTCCAGCAGCTGGCTGTCGTCCATCTCACCGGAGGCGACACGGAGAATCGCGGCAATCAAATCATCATCCTCATAAGAAAGTGTAATGTTGTTGATGTCCAGAAACACCAGCATGGCATGGGTTCCAATGCGTTTATTGCCATCCAGAAAAGGGTGATTGTGAATAAGACCATAGCCAAGTCGAGCGGCTTTTTCAAGAACGGTCGGGTACAGTTCCTGTCCGCCAAAGGTTTGTAGCGGCGTGTTAATTGCGGACTCCAGCAGTCCCTCGTCCCGCAGTCCGTCCGCACCGCCAGACTGGGCAACCAGCATGGAGTGTAACATCAGAATTTGCCGTTTGCTGAGAACCCTCATTTTGCCAGTTCCTCATACACATGGGCATTGCGATGCATAAGCTTTGCGGATGAGAGAATGACGTCATCATCGGCTGCTGCCTGCATGGTGTCTGCCTGGTTAAATTCATAGATAATATACCGCGGTGAATTATTTTTCATAATCACCACACTGCCGTATTGGTCAACCAGCCGGGCAACCTTTGAGAAATTTTGGTTGGCAACGGAAATCGGAACAATGGTATTGGTATCAATATTCATTGAAATGCCTCCTTCATGATTAGTATACTCTAATTCTAGGATAAAATCAACCTAAATTACAAAATGTCAGTCCCTAAGTGTTCTATATAAGCAAAAAGATGTGACCTCATAAGCCACATCTTTTTACTGTCTTACGAACACCCCGCTGACAGCCGGGAGTTTTATATATGAGTGAAGCAATTTTTTGGAAGAAGAGTGTTCTGAAGTGATTGTTCAGCGCAGCAACAGACTTACTCCGCATAATAGCGTGTTAATGTCAAATCGTTACGTTTTCGTAGGGCGGGGTCATGACCCCGCCGACCCTCTGTAGGTTTTAATCCGGTTCGTTGAATGGGAAGTGTCCTGCCCACATCAAAGGCTTGTACGAATTCACCGTAGCATTCCTGTTTTGGGAATGGAACTGCGCAGGAGGGTGAATCAGCCCCTACAGTCGAAGGGTACTCTGTACCATTCAACCAGCCACGCAATCATCTCTGCCTGGTCGGCGGGGTCATGACATAAGCCCTACGAAAGGGAAGCTTAAGACTTTACAACCTACTACGCGGGGGAACTGTGATCAATGGTTATTTACCCAGGCAGCTGCCGCAGGGGGAGTAGCCAGCGTCCAGGGCGGACTGATAGGTGTCGAATTCCACCCGGTTTTTCTCCGAGGGGAGGTTGGCGCAGCCGGGGCTGTGGAAGACCTTGGAATTTTTATTTCCGATGAATCCGGTTTCTGCCGGTTCGGCCTGCTCCGGCTGGGCGGACTGGTTGCCCCAGGTGAAGGTGATGGTTTTCCCGTCGGACACCGCCTGGATGTGGCCCAGCTTATCGGTCCGCAGGATCACCGCTCCCTCCTGATTCAGCCGGGACAGAGGCTCGGCGTGGGGATGGCCGTAGCTGTTGCCTTCCCCCACGGAGATCACCACGTACTGCGGCTCCACCTCGTTGAGAAAGCGGTAGCCGGTGGAGGTGTTGGAGCCGTGATGGCCCACTTTCAGCACGTCGGCATTCCAGTCGGTCCGGCCCTCCCAGTAGTCCAGCATATCGCTTTCCGCTTCCGTCTCCATGTCCCCGGTGAACAGGAAGGAGGTTTCGCCGTATTCTACCCGAAGCACCAGGGAGGTATTGTTGGTGTCGGGATAGGACTTCACGGGACCCAGCACCGTCACCCGGGCCTGACCCAGATCAAAGCCGTCCCCGGGTTGGGGGATGGTGATGGTCAGTCCCTGCTGGTCGGTGTAGTAGACGAATTTGTCGAAAATAGAGGAGGAGTAGGTCCGGGTGGGGGCGTAGACCGCATGGGTGGGATACACCGCCAGCACGGCGGGAAGACCGCCCACATGATCCTCATGGGCGTGGGAGCAGACCACGGCCTCCAGTTCCTCCACACCCTGATCCTGAAGGAAGCTTACCACCAGCTGGCTGTCGTCCCGATTGCCGCCGTCGATGAGCATGTACTTCCCGTCGCATTCCAGCAGGGCGCAGTCCGCCTGGCCCACATCGATGAACTGCACCGTCAGGCCCTCTCCGGAGACTTCCGGGCCCACCGGCAGGTATATTTCGCAGCCGCAAAGCAGCAGGGCAAGACTCAGCAGCAGCGCAAGAATTCTTTTTTTCATTTTGTCGTCAATCCCGTATTATTCTTCGCCTTTTTCTGCTGGTTCAGCCAGACATTCATCACCAGGCTGTGAGGCAAAAGCTTTACCATGCGTACCTGCATCCTCACCGGCAGGCCGTGGACGGAGTAGTCCTTTTTGGAATGGTACAGGTCCTTCAGGCCCGTGGACACCACGTCTTTGGCTTCATACAGCCGGTCAAAGTACTGTACCTCGCCGCCGACGTTGGTCTGAAAGGCATGGTCAAAAAATTCCGTCTTCACCCAGCCGGGATTCATGGCCATGCAGCGGATACCGCTTGCTTTCAGCTCCCGGTTCATGGCCCGGCTGTAGCTGAGGACGAAGGCCTTGGTGGCGCCGTAGGTGGTGATGTAGGGCACGGGCTGGAAAGCGGAGAGGCTGTCCAGCTGCAGAATGTGACTGCCGGGGGCCATATAGGGGATGGTCAGCCGGGTCATCAGCACCAGGGCCTTGCAGTTCAGGTCGATCATCCGGGCGTCGTCGGTGGGGGATACCCGGCTGTAGGCACCGAATTTGCCGAAGCCCGCGGCATTGACCAGCAGTTTGACGTTGGGCTTTTCCTTTTCCAGCAGGGCGGCGTAGGTGTCAAAGCTGGCACTGTCGCACAGGTCCAGGCACACCGGCCGCAGGGGGACTGGCGTTTCGGCCTTCAGGGCCTCCAGGGCGGTTTCCCGCCGGGCAATGGCCCAGATCTCGTCCACCTCCACATAGGCCGAAAGCTGGAGAACAAACTCCCGCCCCATGCCGGAGCTGGCTCCGGTGACAATCGCGATGTTCATAGATATTACCTCCGTGTGTGATGTGGGATAGTTCCTGTCGGTTTGGATCCATTCGCTTCCTTCGGGATAAGGATCCGGCTGCGGATGGATTCATGGGATTACCCTTCGGATTGGATTTGCGCGGCGTTCAGGAGGGCTTCCCGGGTGTTGGGCAGGCGCTCATCCTGGACCTGTTCCAGAAGATAACTCAGGCAGGTACCGATGGCTTTGCCGGAATAGCCCAGGGCTATCAGGTCGTTTCCGTTTACTGCCAGATCCTTCAGGCTCAGACAGTCCTTTTCCGCCCGGATTTCCGCAAACAGCTCCCGGAGTCGGGAAAACTGCTCCATATCCTCGGGAATTCCGGTGCCCTTGCTGCTCATGTCCGCCTCCTGCAGGACCAGCAGCTTTTCGGCGGTGTCCCAGCCCAGACGTCCGATCTGGCGGCGCAGGGTCTTTTTGTTCGGCTCCAACCGGGTCATGTGGTTTGCGATGAGGGTGACCACCTGCTCCCGCAGGGCGGTGGGGGATTTCAGCCGGTGCAGGATCCCGTCGGCCAGCTCCGCTCCCGCCTTGGCGTGGCCGTAGAAATGGCCGCGGCCTGTGGCGTCCCGGGTGAAGGTGGGGATCTTTCCCACATCGTGAAGCAGCGCCGCCCAGCGCAGGGCCGGATCTCCCGGAACCCCTTCCACCACATGGGCCACATGGGTATAAAGGTCATAGGCGTGGTGGGGACTGTGCTGGTCGAAGCCGATCAGGGGACCCAGCTCCGGGATGGCCGCCGCCAGCACCGGGGAGAACCTTGAAAGGTCGTCGGCGGTGACCAGAGGAAGAAGTTCACATAATTCATCAAATACCCGCTCTCTGGCCAGATTGTCCATCAGCGGGGCCAGTTCCTTCATGGCATTTTCCGTTTCCGGCTCCGGCGTCAGGCCGTAGCGGACGGCGAACCGGACACCCCGGAGAATCCGCAGGGAATCCTCCCGGAACCGCTTTTGGGGGTCCCCCACCGCCCGGAGAATTTTGCGGGCCAGATCCTCCCGGCCTCCAAAGGGATCGGCAAAGCCTCGTTTGGGGGAGTAGGCCATGGCATTGACGGTAAAGTCCCGCCGGGCCAGGTCCGACTCCACCTCCGGCTCGAAGCGCACCCAGTCCGGGTGCCGGTTGTCCCGGTAGCTGCCGTCAGACCGAAAGGTGGTGATCTCCACCACTCCGATGTCCGTCACCACGCCTACGGTGCCGTGCTTTTTTCCCGCCAGCACCAGCCGGTGATGGGCGAACAGGGCCTCGGTCTGTTCCGGCAGGGCAGCGCTGCACAGGTCGTAATCCTTGGGGGACAGGCCCAGGCAGGCGTCCCGGACGCAGCCTCCCACGGCGTAGGCGGCAAATCCCGCTTCCTCCAGCCGGCTCAGGCATTCTTCAACAGCGGGGGGCAGGATCATGGATTGGGCTCACCTTCTTTCGGTCTGCGTTTCGGCACCGGTGCGCACAGTCCTGTAAAGACCCAGATCACGCAGCCCAGGTACAGATAGGGGTAGGGGGTCCCGGCCAGATTCGTCAGGCACAGGAATATGGCCTCCAGTCCCATGCCCATCAGCATCCGCCGGCGGCCGGAGCCCACCTCAAAGGCCGACAGGTAAAAGGCATAGAGCGCCAGGGCCATGGTCCCCAGCAGGGCAAACAGGTAGTCCTGAAGCTGGGGATTTCCGCTCCAGCTCCGGTAGTGGTCAATGATATGGAACACCAGAAACAGACACACCGTGATGTGCAGCAGGAAGAAGGGCCGATTGCCTTTTGCCCGGGCAAAGCCTGCCGCGGCCAGACAGGGGACCGAAGCCCAGCCCAGCAGCTTCCAGGCGAAGCCCACCAGTCCGGGCATCTGGGGATCGTTCAGAAGGACCGTCAGCAGAATTCCCGCTGCCGCCAGAATATGTCCCGCAGCCGCCGGGAAGGAGGGACCAAAATTGTCTGAATAACGGTTGGAGCCTTTGCAGTTTTTTACCGCCAGCGGAATTCCCACCAGGACCGCCGCTGACAACAGCCACAGGATGATTTCCAGCGGATGCCATGCAGGCAGCAGCCCCCAGCTGTCGGCGGCAAAGGCGTACAGAGCCCACCGCAGTCCCAGCGCCACGAGACCCAGTCCGGCAGCCAGCAGGGGAAGAGAACGCGCGATTGTGGATTTTTTCATACCTAACCTCCAAAAGGGATGCGTCCCAGAGATTTTTAGGATTATTATACCAGTTGTTTCCCCCAATTTCCACCCCTTCGGAAAAAAACTCTTTGGTGAGTATTTCTCCTTGTTTCACGGGAAAAACCGAAGTATAATGATAGAAATCACAAAAACCCCTGTGGGGGGTGCCTGTAGAATTTTTTTCAGGAGGCTTTCATGCTGTTAAAAGGACTCGCGCTTCTCGCCGCTGTTTTGGCGGTTATTCTTTGCGCCGGATTGGGCTGGAGCTGGTGGCTTCTGCCGGTGATATTTGCCGGGGCGGATCTATTGCTGATTGTGCTGGCTTTCTTCCTGCTTTGGCTTCTGTGTCTGACGGTGGACCTGGACCGGCCCCAGGAGCATGACAGCAAGCTTTTCCGAAATGTCATGTATGTCTATATCGAAGCCCTGATCTCTCTGGTGATGGTCCGGCTCCACACCCGGGGACTGGAAAAGACCCCGAAGGAGGGCCGGTTCCTGTTGGTATGCAACCACCTGTTCCTGGCGGATCCCGGGGTTCTGCTGCACTGCTTCCGGAAAAGCCAGTTGGCCTTCATTACCAAGAAGGAAAACCAGTCCATGTTTCTCATCGGCAAGATCATGCACAAGATCATGTGCCAGCCCATTGACCGGGAGAATGACCGGGAGGCTTTGAAGACCATTGTCAAATGCATTCAGCTGATCCGGGAGGATGAGGTCTCCATCGGCGTCTTCCCCGAGGGCTACACCAGTAAGGACGGAAAGCTTCATCCCTTCCGCCCCGGGGTCTTCAAGATCGCCCAGAAGACGGAGGTCCCCATCGTGATCTGCACCATTCAGAACACCCGGCAGATTTTTCCCAATCTTCGGAAGCTGAAGCACACCGACGTGGAGCTGCATCTGGTGGATGTGCTGCAGCCGGAGGAGCTGAAGGGGAAAACCACCGTGGAGATCAGCAATCTGGTCTACGAAAAGATGATCGCCGATCTGGGGGAGAATTTCCGGTTTGTTCCCGCCTGAGGCGTCCTTTCCGGAAATTTACAAAACACTTGATTTACAGGGAAAACCCCTGTATAATAAATTCTCACAGCAAATAATCCAGCATTTTTTGGAGGATATACCATGAAAAACAGTGAAAAAACTCTGGACATGATTGTGAATCTCTGCAAGAACCGGGGCTTTGTCTACGCCGGTTCCGAAATCTACGGCGGCCTGGCCAATGCCTGGGACTATGGCCCCTTGGGTGTGGAGTTCAAGAACAATGTGAAACGGGCCTGGATGAAGAAATTCGTGCAGGAGTCTGACTACAATGTGGGACTGGATGCCGCCATCCTCATGAACCCCACCACCTGGGTCACCACCGGCCATGTGGGCAATTTCTCCGATCCTCTGGTGGACTGCAAGGGCTGCGGCTCCCGTCAGCGGGCGGACAAGCTTATCGAGGCTGCCGAGTCCGGCAAGGGCGTCAACGTGGACGCCATGAGCTTCGATGAGATGGATGCCTTCATCTCCGGGCATGAGGACGTGGTCTGCCCCAACTGCGGCAAGCACAACTTCACCTCCATCCGCAAGTTCAACCTGATGTTCAAGACCCAGATCGGCGTCACCGAGGACACCGCCTCCACCTGCTATCTGCGGCCCGAGACTGCCCAGGGCATTTTCGTGAACTTCTCCAACATTCAGCGCACCACCCGCAAGAAGCTGCCCTTCGGCGTCTGCCAGGTGGGCAAGGCCTTCCGCAACGAGATCACCCCGGGCAACTTCACCTTCCGGACCCGGGAATTTGAGCAGATGGAGTGCGAATTCTTCTGCCAGCCCGGCACCGACCTGGAGTGGTTCGCCTACTGGAAGGACTTCTGCAAGAACTGGCTGATCTCCCTGGG
>SFQY01000073.1 GCA_004562395.1 bacterium
AAAGTAAGCGTAAAAACAGTCGGCGGCTTGTCAGGGTAAAATGCCTCTGCCAAACTATAAGAGTCTGAGGAAGTGCATGGTAGTACCAAGTAGTACCAGAGAGTGTCCCAGACTCCAAGATAGTGAGGTGCAGACATGGAGAAGGCAGCAAGTTTACAGAGAGCCAATCAACAACAGCGGTTGGTGGAATGGAGCCGGCGTGTGGAGGCCTGCCGGAGCAGTGGGCTGTCGGTAGGCCAATGGTGCCAGGAGAATGGAATCGCGGTATCCACCTATTTCTCCTGGCAGAGGAAGGTGTTCCAGGCCCTGAAAGAAGTCCAGGAGGTAACCTTTGCAGAGGCGCCAATCATGGAGCGTTCCCAGCTCTCCGGGCATATCGTAGCCGCTATGGAGGTAAGCGGTGTGCGGATCCAGGTCTATGGGGGAGCGGATGAGGCCACACTGCTGGCGATCCTCCGGGCAGCAAAGTCATGCTGAACGATTTTAGTTGCAGCTGTCCGGTGTACATCGCCTGCGGATACACAGATCTGCGACGCGGCATTGACGGGCTGGCAAACCTGGTAAAGAGCCAGTTCCAGATGGACCCGTTTCAGCGGGCGCTGTTTCTCTTCTGCGGGCGGCGGCGGGACCGGCTCAAGGCGCTTTACTGGGAAGGAGACGGCTTTCTGCTGCTGTATAAGCGTCTGGAGAGCGGCAGTTTCCAATGGCCCCGGAGTACGAAGGAAGTGCAGGCCCTGACGCCTCAACAGTACCGCTGGCTGATGGAGGGACTGAAGACAGAGCAGCCCAAGGCAAACAAAGCAGTGAGCGGTCTGAGCGTGATCTGATACCGGAAAGCATTGAAAACACTGGTTTTTTGTCCCGTTTTGTGGTATCATTTTCTTATGGGAAATGAGAAGAATACTGCCGCAAGCACCCCGGAAATGGTGACCATTTCGCGGGCGGAATATGAAGAATTGAAGCTCCAGAACCAATGGCTTCTGGAGCAGCTTGGTCTTGCCAGGAAGCGGCAGTTTGGCGCATCCTCAGAGCGGCTCCAGGAGGGCCTGATGGACCAGCTGTCCCTCATGGCAAATGAGGCGGAGGCCTACGCCTATGGGACAAAAAATGCCACAGCGGAACAGGTAGCGGTAAAGGCCCATGCCCGCAAGCGGCAGAGCGGCAATGTACTGGATATCGTGCCGGAGGGAACCCCCACGGAAGTGGTGGAGCACCGCCTTTGCGAAGAAGAGCGCACCTGTGATACCTGCGGTGCCGTGATGGCGGAGATTGGGAAAGAGGTGCGCCGGAGCCTGAAGATGGAGCCGGCCCGGTTCTGGATCCGGGAGGATGTGTACTACACCTACGCCTGCAAGCAGTGCGAGGCGGAAACAGGCGAAGGCAATCTCCGGAAAACACCCAAACAGCCGACGCTCTGCCCAGGCAGCTTCGCCTCACCAGAGGCGGTAGCCCATATCATGACGCAGAAGTTTGTCATGTACTCACCGCTGTACCGCCTGGAGCAGGAGTTTCAGCGGCAGGGGCTGAAGCTGTCCCGGCAGACTATGGCCAACTGGATCCTGCAGGCCTCGGACACCTGGCTGCGGCCGGTGTATGACGCCCTGCACCGGAAGCTGTGCCGGGAAACCGTGCTGCACGGGGATGAGACCACGCTGCAGGTGCTGAAGGAGCCGGGCAGGACCTCTACGAGCAAGTCCTATATGTGGGTCTACCGGACCAGCGGCTGCGCCGAGTATCCCATTGTCCTGTATGAGTACCAGCCCAGCCGGAAGGCGGAGCACGCGGCGGCCTTCCTCAAGGACTTTTCCGGCTGGCTGCACGCGGACGGCTACCAGGGCTACCACAAGCTGCCGGAGAATATCCGGGTGGTTGGCTGCTGGGCTCACGCCAGGAGAAAATTTGATGAGGCGCTGCAGACGCTGCCCAAAGAGAAACGGCAGGATTCTCTGGCGGCAACCGGCGAGTGTTATTGCACCAGGCTGTTTCAGCTGGAGCAGACTCTCGTGGACCTGACACCGGAAGAGCGCTATACCAAGCGGCTGGAACTGGAGAAACCGGTTCTGGACGCTCTGTTGGCATGGGCAAATGAGACCAGCGCCAAGACGGCGCCCAAGTCCGCCTTGGGCAAGGCACTGCACTATCTGCGGGAGCAGTGGCCCTACCTGGTGCGCTATCTGGAGGACGGCAGGCTGGAGCTCTCCAACAACCGTGCCGAGCGCAGCATAAAGCCATTCGTCATGGGCCGGAAGAACTGGCTCTTTTCCAACACCCCGGCCGGCGCCCAGTCCAGCGCTGTGATCTACAGCCTGATCGAGACCGCAAAGGAGAACGACCTGGATCCCTACCGCTACCTGGTTTGGCTCCTTAACCATGCACCTGGCCTGAGCCGGACGGATGAAGTCTGGGCGGAATCTCTCCTCCCGGTGAACGCACCCCAGGAATGCAGAAGTCCTAAATCATAATAGAACTGCAGGCCGCCATCTCAATGCACAGGCACTGAGATGGCGGCCTTTTTATGGGTACCGTCAAGAGTTATGCGCAAATTGGTTTGCAGACTCCGGCCGAATGAAGTCAGCCGGCAATAGAGACATCTTCAAGAGCCGCCTCTAAGTGCTTCATATTCATGTACTTCTTGTTGCCCCACTGGGTTCCAGCCACATGGCGCAGCCGGGCACAGACCAGCATGAGGGCAGAGTTACCGTCCGGGAAGGTCCCCACCACACGGGTGCGTCTGCGGATCTCCCGGTTCAGCCGCTCAATCACATTGTTGGTGCGGATCCGGGTCCAGTGCTCATAGGGGAAATCACAATAAGTCAGCGTTTCCTCAACACTGTCCTCCACCTTCTTGGCAGCCTCTTTCAGCTTCATTTCCCTCAACTGGGCCACCACAGCTTTGGCTTTTTCACGGGCGGCCTTCTTGCTTTCCTGGGCGTGGATCGCCTTGAGCATCTTAGCCACCAGCTTTACCTTGGAGCGAGGAACAACGGAAAACACATTGCGGTAAAAATGGACCGTACAGCGCTGGTATTTGGCATCAGGAAATACTTCTCCCACAGCTTCCAGCATTCCCAGACACTTGTCCCCAACAATGAGTTTCACGCCGTCTAATCCTCTGCTTTTGAGCCACTGAAAGAAGTTCACCCAACTGGCCTTGTCCTCTTTCATACCCTCAGCAGCGCCCAGAACCTCACGGTATCCATCCTCATTCACGGCGATTGCCACCAGAATCGCAACATTTTCATACTCTCCGCCCCAGTTGCGCCGCAGGTAGATGCCGTCCACATAGACGTACGGATATTTGCCTCCCTGCAAAGGCCGCTTCCGCCAATCCTCAATGTGGACATAAGCTTTCTTGTTCAGTTCACTGATGGTGGCTGGAGATACCTTGCTGCCCCACAGGGCCTCGGTAATGTCCTCCACACGACGCACAGAGACGCCGGCAAGGTACATCTCAATGAGGGCTTCCTCCACGCTGCTCTCCCGGCGGCGATACCGCTCGATGATGGCTGTTTCGAAAGAGACGCCCTTGAGACGGGGCACATGGAGCGTGACATCTCCAGAAGTGGTGGTAAGGTTCCGGTCATAGTGGCCGCTGCGGTAGCCCTGGCGGGCCTCATTGCGCTC
>SFQY01000016.1 GCA_004562395.1 bacterium
GAGTTCTGCGGACTGACGGTTTCTGAGATTGAGTTTGATGAAATGCGTATCAAGGTAGACCATCAGTTGCAGCGCACCTCCCAGATGAAATATGTGATTGAGGAGCCTAAGACAGAGAGCGGTACCCGCTATGTGCCGATGACCGAAGAAGTTGCAGCCTGTTTCCGCAGAATCATTGCCAGTCGTGAAGCACCGAAGGTCGAGCCAATGGTGGATGGGTATATCCGCTTCCTGTGTCTGGATAAAAACGATATGCCAAAGGTAGCCCTGCACTGGGAGAAGTATCTGGAACACATCGTAGAGAAGTACAACAAGATTTACCGCATCCAGATGCCGAAAGTAACCCCTCATGTATGCCGACACACATTTTGCTCCAACATGGCAAAATCCGGAATGAACCCGAAGACATTGCAGTATATCATGGGTCACTCAGACATCAGCGTAACCCTGAATGTCTACGCCCATGTAAACTTCGATGATGCCAAAGCCGAGGTGCTTCGGGTAGCGAATGGCTGAAAAAGCCCGTTGGTAAAGCCGCTGACTATACCAATGAATTTACCAATATTGCAGGGAAAAACATGAGAAGATATGGTACGATTTGAGAAGATACCCCGGAAACAGCGAGAAGAAATACAAGACTTATATGGAGTTATAAAAAGATGATAAAAGTACTATTTATTTGCCACGGCAATATCTGCCGCAGTCCTATGGGGGAGTTTATTCTCCGGGACATGGCGGCGAAGGCGGGGGCGGGGGAGCGGTTTGAGATTGACTCGGCGGCGGTGAGCCGGGAGGAGATCGGAAGGGGTATCTATCCCCCCGCCCGGCGGGAGCTGGAACGCCACGGCGTTCCCTGCGGCGGCCATGTGGCCCGGCAGGTGACCATGGCCGACTACCGCCATTTTGACCGGATCTACTACATGGACCGCAGCAACCGCCGGTATCTGGAGCGGCTGCTGCCCCGGGATCCGGAGAAGATCCGGCCCCTGCTGGACCGGGATGTGGCGGACCCCTGGTACACCGGGGACTTTGAGGCGGCCTGGGAGGACATCACCGAGGGCTGCCGGAGGATTTTGGAGGAATTTCTATGAACCGGACTGTTTTGGAAGAAAAGCTGGCGCAGCTTCCGCTGTATGCCTACGATTTCGTGAGTCCCGGGGAACTGGAGTTTTCCGGACGGATCCGGTGGATCTGCCAGCACGAGTGCCCCATGTACGGCAAAAGCTGGGCCTGTCCCCCGGGGGTGGGCAGCGTGGAGGACTGCGAGAAAAAATGCCGCTCCTACGGCAGCTGCCTGATGATCGCCACCATCACCGAGGTGGAGGACATCGGTGACATCGGCCAGACCCTCGCCACCCGGCCGGAGCATGAGGACATCACCAACCAGGTGGGGGATCTTCTGCGGGAGCAGGGGGTGGAGCCCTACATCCTGTCCACCGAGGCCTGTGCAATCTGCTCCCAGTGCGCCATCGCCCAGGGCCTGCCCTGCCGCCACCCGGAGCGGATGCACCCCTGCGTGGAAAGCCACGGCATCAACGTGATCCCCATGCTGGAAAGCCGGGGGCTGGAGTTTCAGTTCGGGGACAATGTGGTGACCTGGATCTCGCTGCTGTTTTTCTGAGGGCTGTTGCCGTGGGGGAGGTTTTGGTACGGCGGTGGTAAAACCTTCCCCTCCCCGGGGGGAAGGTGCTTAAGTAGCGCACACTGGGGCGGATGAGGGGCTGACACACCGAAGTTTTTCACCGTACCAAAGCAAAAGTACTATGTTGGAAATTACCCCTTTTATCGTTTCCGCTGAGGAAATCTCCACGCTTCCCCTCATCCGTCACGGCTTCGCCGTGCCACCTTCCCCCGAGGGGGAAGGTTTTGCCTTCCGGCATCCCAACATTTCAAAATCATCCCCGAAGGGGATACCACATCTTATATCTGATATCTGATATCTCATATCTGCGTTCCCTGCGCCTTCGGCGACGGGCGACCGCGAGGGTCGCCCCTACGCGAAGGGGTGCCTTCTGTGACGGGTGATCGCGAGGGTGGTGCTCCGCGCAGCGAATCCATAATCTCAATGATTGCCGGTGGCAATCATACCATAATTTATGCCCCTGTGCCATTCAACCAGCCACTCAATTATCGCTGCCTGGTCGGCGGGGTCATAACATACGCCCTACGAAAAGTCATAAGGGTGATAAGTGCAACATTTTATTATGGATGCGGCTTCACTTAAAAACACAACCGGCCCGAGGTTTCGGGCCGGTTGTTTGGTTTGGGGGGAAATTACAGGTCCAGCAGCTGCAGGTCCTCTTCCCGGACCTTGCGAAGGTCCTTTTTGTTGAGCATATCGTAGATGCAGGGCACCACGAACAATGTCATGAGGGTGGCGTAGAGCAGGCCGCCGATGCAGACCACGGCTACGGGCTTCATCAGGGCGGTGCCGGGGCTTTTGCGCAGGGCCATGTCCAGCAGGCCCAGGACCGTGGTGATGGTGGTCATCAGAATGGGGCGCATTCTGGTGAGGCCCGCCTCCACGATGGCCTCCTGCCGCTCCATGCCCTCCAGCCGCAGCTGGTTGATATAGTCCACCAGCACGATGCCGTTGTTGACGATGATGCCCGTGAGCATCACGAAGCCGATGAGGGAGATGACGCTGACCTCCATGCCGCACAGCAGCAGGGCCAGAAAGCCGCCGGTGAAGGCCAGGGGGATGGTGAACATGACGATGAAGGGGGATTTGAGGCTCTGGAACTGGGCCACCATGATCAGGTACACCAGCAGAATGCCCAGAGCCAGCATCAGCAGCAGCTGCCTCACGGACTCCATGATGGTCTCGTTCTCGCCGGTGAAGGTATAGGTGACGCCGCTGCCCAGATCCGCTGAAGCCATGGCCTTCTGGGCCTGGGTGGTCAGCAGAGTCACATTATACCCCGGCTCCACCTGGGCGGAGACGGAGAGGTAACGGCGCTGGTTGGTGCGGCTGATGGAGCTGAGGCTGGTGGTCTCCCGGACCACGGCGAAGGCCCGCAGAGGCACCTCCGTGACGTTGCCCTCCCGGTCCGTCACCTCGAACACATGCTCCCGCAGCTCCTGGGCGTCCAGCACGGAGCCCTTGGGCTTCTCGATGATCACGTCGGTGGAAATGCCGTCCAGCTCCAGGGAGGCCACGGTGGAATCGGCGGTGATGCCGGAGGCCAGCTCCATATACACCTGGGCCACGGTCAGGCCGTGCTTCATGGCGGCGTTCCGGTCAATGGCCACGTGGAGGGCAGGGGCCGCGTCCTCCAGGCCGTCGGAGACCTCCGTCAGGCCCTCCACCCCCTGCAGCACCCGGGCCGCCTCCTTCGCCGCGGACTGGAGGGTGTCCATATCCTCGGCATAGAGGTTCAGGGAGACGCCGCTGCCGGTGAGCATCCCCATGTCCATCATGGAGGAAGAGGCGCTGACCTCACAGTCCAGGTCCCGGCAGGCCTCCTCGATCCGGCGGCCCATGTCGTTGCCGCTGGCGGTTTCGTCGGACAGGTTTACATAAATCGTCACGTCATAGCTGGTCTGGGAGACGCCGCCCACGGAGGAGGTGCCCACGTCCATCATGGCGCCCACGGTATCGATGCCCTCCAGGCCGGAGATCCTGGTCAGCACCTGGTCCGCCAGGGCGCTGGCCTGCTCCATATCCGCTCCCTCGGGCATGGTCACGGAGACGTTGACGCTGGGCATGTCCATCTGGGGCATGAAGATGAAGCCCCGGGACAGGCTAAGAAGGGCGCTGGCCACCAGCAGCACGGCGGCGGCCAGGAGGACCACGGCCTTATGGCCCAGGGACCACCGGACGGCGGTCTGGTACAGGGGCAGCAGCCGCTTTTCCAGGAAGCCCTCCCGGGCAGGCCGGTCAGCGCGCAGCAGGCCCGAGGCCATGGCGGGGACCAGCGTCAGGGAGATCACCAGGCTGGCAAGCAGGGCGTAGGACATGGTCAGGGCCAGGTCCGTGAACAGCTGCCGGGTGATGCCCTCCACGAAGACGATGGGGGCGAAGACACAGACCGTGGTCAGGGTGGAGGCGGTCACCGCCCCCGCCACCTGGCCCGCGCCGGACACGGCGGCCTGGATCACGTTGGCCCCCTTGGCCCGGAGCCGATAGATGTTCTCAATGACCACCACGGAGTTGTCCACCAGCATACCCACCGCCACGGCCAGGCCCGACAGGGAGATCATGTTGATGGTCACTCCGGAGAAGTACATCAGCACCACCGCGAAAATCACGCTGATGGGAATGGAGCAGAGGGTGATGAAGGTGGGGCGGATGTCCCGCAGGAACAGGAACAGCACCACAATGGCGAAAAGGGCGCCCAAAAGCAGGCTGTTCAGAATGGATTCCACAATGATATAGATATAATCGCCCTGGTTCATCAGCGAGACGAATTTCAGGCCGGGGAATTCCTTTTCCAGCGCCCGGAACCGGGCGGCGATGTTGTTGGTGGTCTCGGCGGTGGCGTAGGTGCTTTGCTTTTCGAAGCTCAGCATGACGCCGTCCCGGCCGTTGAGCTTGGCGTAGGTCTCGCCGCTGTTGTCCGTGAGCATGACCACCGCCACGTCCTTCAGCCGGATGGGCTCCACGCCCTCCAGCCCCGGGTCAAAGAGCAGCAGGTTTTCCAGGGTCTCCAGGTCGGTGATCTCGTCGCCCACGGAAACCATATACTTCACCCCGTCCTCCTCCACATAGCCCGCAGGCATGGAGAAGTTCTGGGCGTTCAGGATCTGGGCCACCAGCTCCATGGTGACGATGTTGTTCAGGTCCGCCTGGCGCAGGGCCTCCTCCCGGCTGTCCTCGATGGACTCCAGACCACTCTCGATCTGGGACAGGCCCTGGGAGATGCCGGCGCTGCCCACCGCCAGCTGGGCGGCGGCGGAGCTGAGCTGGATCATTCCGGCGGTCTTCTGCTGCTCCAGCATGGCCTGGGCCTGCTCCAGGGTCAGCATACCGCTGTCCAGCTGCTCCAGGGCCTCCTCCAGCTGGGCGATGCCGGCGTTCAGCTGGTCCAGCTGGGTCTTGACCTCCTCCACGGCGGCGGTCAGGCCCGCCCGGTCGGTCCCCTGGCTGGCCAGCAGGGCGTCCACGCTCTCCACGGCAGCGTCCGCCAGCCGGGCGGCGGCCTTCGCAGCCTCCAGCTGGGCCGGAAGGGTCTCAGGCGTCACGCCCATGGCCGCCATGGCTGTGTCCAGGGACACCTGAAGGGCCGGCAGCTGCTCCTGAAGGGAGGCCAGCTCCCCCTGGCTGTCCGCCAGGGCGATCTGCTTTTCCGTCAGAGCGGCCCGCAGGCCCGGCAGCTCCTCGCTCTCCGGGTCCTCCGCCTCCAGCTGGGCGATCTGCTGCTCAAGGTCGGAAATCTGCTGCTCCAGAAGGGGAATCTTCTGCTCCAGGCCGGAGATTCGGGCCTTCATCCCCTCCAGCTCCTGCTGCCGGTCCGCCAGGGACTGGAGCCGGTCCCGGTAGGCGTGGGCCTCCTGCTGGGCGGACACCACGTTGTTGACCTGGTCATTCAGCTCCCGCAGAGCGGCGTAGGTGATCTGCAGCTGCTGCTTTGCCTGCCTGGCCTGGTCCAGCTGGGCCTGAAGCTGGGCCTTCATGGCCTCCAGCTCCTCCTTCTTCGCCCGGAGCTGGGCTTCGCCCTGGGCCAGGGCGTTGGCTCCGGCGTTGAGCTTGGATTGGGCGCTTTCGATCTCCTTCTGGGAATCCTCCAGCTCCTCCTTCTTTTCCGTCAGCTCCTGGGCGGCGTCGTCCAGCTTGCCGTTGACGGCGTCGGCGATCCGCTGGTTCACCTGGTCAATGAGCTTCTGGTCCAGCACCACGTGCAGCTCCTGCTGGATCATGCCGGTGGGGGTGATCCGGGCCACTCCGGGGATGCCCTCCAGCTTGTTCATCAGGGTGTCGTTGAGAAAATCCGTCAACTCCAGGGTGTCCATGCCCTCCATGGACAATGCCGCCACCTCCACGGGAAGCATGGAGGGGTTGAGCTTCAGCACATAAGGCGTGCCCACCATGTCCTCCCACCCGGCGGAGAGGGAGGTGATCTTCTGCTGAATGTCCACGCCGATGGTGTCCATGTTCACATCATCGTCAAACTCCATCAGGACCATGCTGACATTTTCGGCAGAGGTGGAGCTGACCTGCTGGATATGCTCCAGAGTGGACATGGCCTGCTCCATGGGCTTGGTGATCTCCTGCTCCACCTTCTCCGGACTGGCGCCGGGATAGGTGGTCATGATCATCACATAGGGAAAGTCCATATTGGGCAGAAGATCGGGGGTCATCTTCGTATAGGCCACCACGCCCAGGACCAGGATCGCAATCACCGCAACGAAAACCGTCAGCGGCTTTTTAACGGAAAATTTGGACATAATTCGCTCCTAACTGCCGATACGGGTGAGAAAATAACGGAGTAATTTTAACATTTTCCACTCCCCTTCGCAACAGGGAATATGTAAATCTTTTGTGACGAAAATCAGATTTCCCCGGGGGATCCATTGGGTTCAAAAGGATCGTTTCACGAGACGCGCAGGGGCGCACCTTGTATCGCCCGCCGCCGGAGGCGATCTGGAAAAAGATATGAGATACAAGATATAAAGATATAAGTGAATGTATCCCCTCCGGGGATGATTTTGAAATGTGCTGACCGGCGTTGCCCAGCGTTCGACAAATTGGTGTTTGACGGGATGCCGGAGCGCAATGCCTTCCCCCGGGGGGAAGGGGGACCGCGAAGCGGTGGATGAGGAATGGCGACACCTTACCATTCGCAATGCAGTTAATTCAAACAGTACAAACTTTCCCAATATACCTTTTTAACGAAGTGCATACAAATATGGAACATATCGCCGTTCCTCATCCGCCCCAGTGTGCGCACTGGGGCACCTTCCCACATCTAATATCTTATATCTCGTATCTTAAATCTCGGTTTCCTGCGCCTTCGGCGACGGGCGACCGCGGGGTGCGGCGGTGTTGGGGTAGGGTTTGCGGCTGGCGGTACGGTCTAGGAAAATCCGCCGGGGCATTTGCTCCGGCGGATTGGGTTTTCAGCGCTCCTCCTCGGGGATGAAGTCCAGGGTGATGGACTTGATGTTGGTCCGCAGCTGGGTATAGCGGACTCCGGCGGAGTCCAGCATACGCTTGGAGGCCAGGGTGGTCAGGGAGTCGGCGTACTTGTCGGAAAGGTAGTAGACCTCCTTCACGCCGCTCTGGATGATGGCCTTGGCGCACTCATTGCAGGGAAACAGGGCCACGTACAGCTTGCTCCCCCGCAGGTCCCGGCCGTTGGCGTTGAGGACCGCGTTCAGCTCCGCGTGGACCACGTAGGGGTACTTGGTATCCTGCCCCTCCCGCTCCCAGGGGTACTCGTCGTCGGAGCAGCCCTTGGGCATACCGTTATAGCCGGTGGAGATGATGATGTTGTCCGGGGACACGATGCAGGCCCCCACCTGGGTGTTGGGGTCCTTGCTCCGCCGGGCCGCCAGCATGGCAATGCCCATAAAATACTCGTCCCAACTGATATAGTCCGCGCGTTTCATAGCCGTAGCCTCCTTTGTGATGAATGCTGAAAACAAATTGAAAAGCAGGTTCGCCTTTTATTGCGAAAGGACCGTTTGTGCTTCGTTGGTTCCTGCCGTGCGGCAGCGCCCTTGCCTCCCCCTTTGGGGGAGGTGTCAGCCCCAAGGGGGCTGACGGAGGGGGTGTCGTTGGTTGGAAGCACAATCTTCCCGTCACCCCCTCAGTCAAAAATCAAAGATTTTTGCCAGCTCCCCCAAAGGGGGAGCCAAGGGGTGCTGCAAGAAACGATCCTTTCCAAGCGAACGATTCTGGGTCTATTATACAGAAAAAGCGGGGCGATCACAAGGGCCGTCCCGCTTTTTTTGGATCAATCGAAGAAATTCTTCAGATTGTCGATGAATTTTTTCCGCTTGGGGGTCTCTACCCGGGTGTCCTCCAGCTGGCGCAGCAGGTCCTTCTGCTCCTTGGTCAGGTGGGTGGGGGTCTCCACCACCACGGTGAAGCGGTGGTTGCCCCGGCGGCGGGAATTGCCCACCTCGGGGATGCCCTTGTCCCGCAGCACAAACTCCCGGCCGGTCTGGGTGCCCTCGGGGATCTCGTACTTGACCTTGCCGTCCAGAGTGGGGACCTCGATCTCCGCGCCCAGGGCCGCCTGGGTGAAGGTGATGGGCACCTCGCAGAGAACGTCGTTGTCCTCCCGGGTGAAAATGGGATGGCGGCGGATGCTGATCTCCACCAGCAGGTCGCCGTTGACACCGCCGTTGAAGCCCACGCAGCCCTCGCCCCGGACCCGGACGCTCTGGCCCGCGTCCACACCCGCGGGGATCTTGACCTTGACCCGGTTGGTGCGGCGGACCTTGCCCTTGCCCTTACAGGTGGTGCAGGGGGTCTTGATGACCTTGCCCCGGCCGTTACAGGCAGGACAGGTGGTGCTGGACTGCATCTGCATACCCATGAAATTCTGGACCGTCCGGACCTGGCCGGTGCCGTGGCACTGCTGGCAGGTCTCGATGACCCCGTCGGCGGAGCCGGTACCGTTACAGGCGGCGCAGTTCTCGATCCGCTGGGCGGAGACCTCCTTCTCACAGCCGAAGGCCGCCTCCTCAAAGGACAGCTCCAGCCGGGTCATGACGTTCTCGCCCCGGCGGGGGGCCGACTGGGCGGAGCCGCGACGGGTTCCGCCGCCGCCGAAGAATTCTCCGAAAATGTCCCCCAGGTCGCCGAAATCCCCGAAGCCGCCGAAGCCGCCGCCATAGGGGCCTCCCGCTCCCGCGCCGAAGTTGGGGTCCACTCCCGCGAAGCCGTACTGGTCGTATCTGGCCCGTTTGTCCGGGTCGGACAGCACCTCATAGGCCTCGCCGATCTCCTTGAACTTTTCCTCGGCGGTCTTGTCGCCGGGGTTCCGGTCCGGGTGGTACTTCATGGCGCCCTTCCGGTAGGCCTTTTTAATATCCTCGGCACTGGCGTCCTTGGCGACTCCCAGTACCTCATAATAATCACGTTTGTTATCTGCCATTTTTCTGATTCACCTCAATTGCTGCACACACAATTCCTTCCCCCGGGGGGAAGGTGGCCCGCGAAGCGGGTCGGAAGAGGAACGGCGACCGCTTCGTCAACCTTTGCAGTTGGATGCGAAGGTGTCCGTCCGTTCTTTAACCGCAATGTCAATGGCTTCGCAAACTCCGCGAAACCTCTGCTGAATATCCGTATTTGTAAACCGCAGAACCTTCAAGCCCTGAGCTTCCAGATATTCCGTCCGCTTTCTGTCATACTCCATTTTCTGAGGGTCATAATGCTGGGATCCGTCCAGTTCTATCACCAGTCCGGCTTTGTGACAATAGAAATCCGCAATAAAATTGCCAATGATATACTGCCTGCGAAAACGCAGGGGGTATCGGCTCAGAAAACAATACCACAGCAGGCCTTCCTCCCTGGTTTGATTCTTACGAAGCGCCTGCGCGTATTTTTTCAGATTCTGATTCTGTTCCATGGCCCCGCCTTTTTCCGCAAGTGCATACCAATTCGTTACGTTTCGCCGTTCCTCTTCCGACCCGGCTGGCGCCGGGCCACCTTCCCCCCGGGGGAAGGAATGGGGGAAACCTCAATGCGGCAATAAGGGGCGGCTGATGCCGCCCCTTTTGGGCTTTTGGTTAGTCAACGCTCTCGTAGTCCGCGTCCACGACGCCGTCGTCGCCGGGCTGCTGAGCGCTGCCGCCGGCCTGGCCCGCCTGGGGACCGGCCTGCTGGTACAGCTTCTCGCTGACCTTGTAGAAGGCCTGCTGGACCTCCTCGGTGGCTGCCTTGATGGCGGAAACGTCGGAGCCCTTGTTGACTTCCTTCAGCTTGTCGATGGCGGACTGGATGGAGGCCTTCTCATCGGCGCTGATCTTGTCGCCCAGCTCGCCCAGGGTCTTCTCGGTCTGGTAGATGGTCTGGTCGGCCATGTTGTGGGTGTCCACCTCGTCCTTCCGGGCCTTATCCTCGGCGGCGTACTGCTCGGCTTCCCGGACAGCCTTGTCGATGTCTTCCTTGCTCAGGTTGGTGGAGGAGGTGATGGAGATCTGCTGCTCCTTGCCGGTGCCCAGGTCCTTGGCGGAGACCTTCACGATGCCGTTGGCGTCGATGTCGAAGGTGACCTCGATCTGAGGCACGCCCCGGGGGGCGGGAGCGATGCCGCCCAGCTGGAAGCGGCCCAGGGTCTTATTGTAAGCGGCCATTTCCCGCTCGCCCTGGAGCACGTGGACCTCAACGGAGGTCTGGCCGTCGGCGGCGGTGGAGAAGATCTGGCTCTTGTGGGTGGGGATGGTGGTGTTGCGGTCGATCAGACGGGTGAACACGCCGCCCATGGTCTCAATACCCAGAGACAGGGGCGTCACGTCCAGCAGCAGGATGTCCTGGACATCGCCGGTGAGAACGCCGCCCTGGATGGCAGCGCCCACGGCCACGCACTCGTCGGGGTTGATGCCCTTGAAGCCTTCCTTGCCGGTGATGGACTTGACGGCGTCCTGAACGGCGGGGATACGGGTGGAGCCGCCCACCAGCAGGACCTTGTGGATGTCGGAGGCCTTCAGGCCCGCGTCGGACATGGCCTGACGGACGGGCTTCATGGTCCGCTCCACCAGATCGGCGGTCAGCTCATTGAACTTGGCACGGGTCAGCGTCACGTCCAGGTGCTTGGGGCCGGTGGCGTCGGCGGTGATATAGGGCAGGTTGATGTTGGTGGAGGTGACGCCGGACAGCTCGATCTTGGCCTTCTCGGCAGCTTCCTTCAGACGCTGCATAGCCACCTTGTCGCCGGCCAGGTTGATGCCCTCGGCCTTCTTGAACTCGGCAACCAGGTAGTCCATGATCCGCTGGTCGAAGTCGTCGCCGCCCAGGTGGGTGTCGCCGGCAGTGGCCAGGACCTCGATGACGCCGTCGCCGATGTCCAGGATGGACACATCGAAGGTGCCGCCGCCCAGGTCATAGACCATGATCTTCTGCTCCTGCTCCTTGTCCAGGCCATAGGCCAGGGCAGCGGCAGTGGGCTCGTTGATAATACGCTTGACGTCCAGGCCCGCGATCTTGCCGGCGTCCTTGGTGGCCTGACGCTGGGCGTCGGAGAAGTAAGCGGGAACGGTGATGACGGCCTCGGAGACGGTCTGGCCCAGATAGCTCTCGGCGTCCGCCTTCAGCTTTTGCAGGATCATGGCGCTGATCTCCTGGGGGGTGTAGCCCTTGCCGTCGATGGTGACGTGGTAATTCTCGCCCATGTGGCGCTTGATGGAAGCAACGGTGCGGTCGGCATTGGTGACGGCCTGACGCTTTGCCACCTGGCCAACCATACGCTCGCCGGTCTTGGAGAAGGCCACCACAGAGGGAGTGGTGCGGGTGCCTTCGGCGTTGGCAATGACAACAGGCTCGCCGCCTTCCAGAACGGCGACACAGGAATTGGTAGTACCAAGGTCGATACCGATAATCTTAGACATAATATTTTCCTCCTAAATATTTGAAAGTATATTGTTTATAAAATGATGAGATACGAGATATGAGATACGAGATATGAGATATAAGATATGAGATATGAGATGTGGTATCGCTTCGCGATGAAATGATATCTTGTATCTTATATCTTCTATCTTATATCTTAATTGGCAACCTGTACCATGGCGAAGCGGACCACCTTATCGCCCAGCTTGAAGCCCTTCTGGAATACCTGAGCGATGACGTTTTCGCCCAGCTCTTCATTCTCGGTGTGCATCACGGCGTTGTGCAGGTTGGGGTCGAAGCTGTCGCCCACCTGGCCGAAGATCTCCACGCCCAGGCCGTTCAGGATCTTTACCAGCTCGGTCATGGTCATCTCCACGCCCTTTTTGAAGGCGGCGTCGGTGGTTTCCTGCTTCAGCGCCCGCTCCAGGTTGTCGTAGATGGGAAGGATCTTCGCCACGGCGTCGGACTTGCCGTTGCCGTAGGAGGCTTCCTTCTCCTTCACGGTGCGCTTGCGGAAGTTGTCAAACTCCGCCGCCACCCGCAGGTGGGCGTCCCGCTCGGCGTTATATTTTTCCTCCCAGGGGTTGACCTCCGGGGTTTCGGGGGCCTCGGTCTGCTCCGGCTGGGGAACCATCTCGGGTGCCTCGGGGGTTTCGGGGGCCTCAGGGGTCTTAGTTACTTCCTCAACGGGGGCTTCGGTTTGCTTTGTTTCCTTTTTTGCCACGTTTCGTGCCTCCTATGGAATCATTTCATTGAATCTGTCGCAGCTATTCAGCAACCGGAAAAACCGGGGGATTGCACCAAAGGCATTCCCTGCGGTCACCACACCAGTGTGCGCACTGGTTCGCAATGACATAGATACGATCTATTCTTCCTTTGCCTCCGGAACGGGTTCCGGGAGCTGGGGTTGTTCGGGTTTTGAAAACATCTTGCTCAGGCTCTCGGCGAAGTAGCTTAAGCGGGCCGTGACCTTGGCATAGTCCATTCTGGTGGGACCCACCACGCCGATCATGCCCTGCATACCGTCGCCGATGTCGAATTTCGTCATGACCACGGAGGTGTCCTTCAGCTCGTCGGCCACGTTCTCGGGGCCCACGATCACCTTGGTGCCGTTGGCACCCTGCATCACGGCGGGGAGATTGCTCAGGGCATCCTCATCGATGGAGGCCATGACCCGCTGGGCTTTGTCCACGTCCCGGTACTCCGGCAGGCCCAGCAGCCGGGACTGTCCGGCCACGGCCATATTGGTGGATTCCTGGCCCCGGAGGGTCTCCTGGGCGAAGTCCAGGATCACCGGCACCAGCGGCGCCGCCGCTCCCGCGGAACGCATGACCTTATCCATCAGCTCGGCGGTGAAGCCCTCCAGAGGGATCTCCGTCATGGCGGCGTTGAGCACCGCACCCAGAAGCTTCAGGTCCGTGTCCGTCACGTCTACGGGAAGCTTGATGACCTTGTTCACCGCCTGGTCGTTGGGAAGCATCATCACCAGGATCACGCTGCCCTTGCCCGCCAGGATCAGGTCAAACCGCTTGATGCAGGCGTCCCCCCGGTGGGAGGCGGCGGAGATGGCCGGAAGATTGGTGGCCTGGGAGACCAGCTTGGCGACCTTCTCCACCATTTTGTCCACCCGCTGCATCTTTTCCTCGATGGCGGTGTTGATGGATTTGGTCTCATCCACGCTGAGCCGGTAGTCCAGCATCAGCTCATCCACGTACAGCCGGTAGCCCGCGGGGGAAGGAATCCGGCCGGCGCTGGTGTGGGGCTGCTCCAGGTAGCCCAGGGTGGTCAGCTCGGCCATTTCATTTCGGATGGTGGCGGAGGAATACTTCATATCCGGAAGCTCAGCGATGGCCTTGGAGCCCACCGGCTCGGCGGTGCGGATATACAGGTCCACCACACTGCGCAGGACCTTCTTTTTCCGTTCACTCAGTTCCATGGGATTCCTCCTTTCCGTTTAGCACTCCTTATCCCTGAGTGCTAAGCATACTATACCAGAGAGTGCTAAAAATGTCAATGGGTGCTTTTTGAATTATTTTTGAACTTTCGGAGGAGATTCTGTGACGGTGCGCGCCCCGCGAAAAGCCCCTGCAAATTCCAACAGTCACACCGTCGGTTTTGGGTTCTCAGATAAAGCGGTGGTATGGTAAATGATCGTTTAGCGGGCAAGGGTACGTCCACCACCTGTCATTGCGAGGAGCGCAGCGACGTGGCAATCCGTTTCTCCTTGGGAACGGTACGAATTGGGACATGTTGCAAGGGGAACGGATTGGCATTTGCCGCGGGCCTTGCCCGCTAAACGATCATTTACGTGAAACTCTCTACCACAACTGAATAGTACGATAAAAGATAAGAGATAACAGAGAATAGAGAATAGTACTTCAGACGCCGCGGGCTGCGGCAAATATTGCGTATCTATTCTTTATTATCTGTTATCTCTTATCTGAGCCCCCAACGGGGGAAATTATGGCGGGGCTAACCCCGGAAGGGTTGGACGTAGCGCTCATGGCTCAGGCTTTGGGGGCGGGCATGAGCGCCGGACACAAGTCCCAGCATGGCGTAGATGGTGACGACAGAGGAGCCGCCGTAGCTGATCAGGGGCAGGGTCAGGCCGATAACGGGCATGGCGCCGATGCACATGCCCACGTTGACCATGACCTGGAACATCAATGCCGAGGCCGCGCCGAAGCAGACCAGCCGCCGCATATAGTCCGGGCACTGCATGCCCACGTAGACGCACCGGGCGATGATGGCCAGCTCCAGCACCATGACCAGCACGCAGCCGAAGAAGCCCAGCTCCTCGCCGATGGAGGAGAAGATATAGTCCGTATGCTGGGCGAAGAGGTTGCCGCCCTGGGTACGGTTGCCGTTGAACAGGCCCTGGCCCGTGAGGCCGCCGCCGGTGAGGGACTGGAGGTTGATCTTATAGTGGTAGCGTTCGTTGGTGCCCTGGGGGTCGATGGTGTCGTCAAAGAGGATCAGGATCCGGTTCTGCTGGTATTTGCCCAGGAAGGGCCACAGAATGGGCAGGCACGCGCCGATGAGGCCGATGGCCAGAGCGAACCACCAGAGGCTGACGCCGCCGCCGAAGGCCATGCCGATGAAGATAAACACGAAGATCAGCGACACGCCCGCGTCCCGGGACAGCACCATGTTCAGGCCCACCAACAAAAACAGGTGCAGGCACATGTGAATGACCGACACGGGATGGGAGATCCGGTTCTGGTGGGAGGACATGACCGAAGCCATGATGATGATATAGGTGATCTTGCAGATCTCCGCGGGCTGGATGTTGATGGGCAGCAGGGGGAAGTCCAGCCAGCTTCGGTTACCGGTGTTGTTGTCGGTGCCGAAGGGGATCAGCAGCAGAAGCAGGAAGCAGTTGAAGGCCACCATGGCCCCCCGGTGTTCCGAAAGGAAATCCAGGTCCAGAGACGAGACCATGGCATACATGATCACGCCCAGGAAGGTGGCCACCAGCTGAATGGCGATGTATTTGAAGTTGCCCCCAAACTTGTCGGCAGAGGTGGCGCTGGCGATGACCACAATGCCGAAGCCCGAGACGATCAGGCACAGCACCAGCAGGAGCATGTCGCCCTTTTTGGAGAAATCCTTTAATTCGTCGAGATAGTGATGCACTGCCCCGCCTCCTTTCGTGATTTATGTAGGAAGCCCCCGCCCTACGTTGGGTGCGGTGCGGATTTGTTGATTATACCATTGATCCGGAAAAAAGTAAATAGAGGAAATGTAAACGACTTGTGAATGGGGGGAAAACCTGATATGATAGGGAAAAAGGAAGGGATCACTATGGATTACACAAACTGCGTTCTCTGCCCCCGGCAGTGCGGGGCGGACCGGGCCGCCGGGGAGCGGGGGTTCTGCGGGTGCCCGGACAAGGCTCTGGTGGCCAAGGCCATGCTCCATAAGTGGGAGGAGCCTGCCCTGGCAGGCAGCGGCGGCAGCGGGGCGGTGTTCTTCGGAGGCTGCACCCTGGGCTGCCGTTACTGCCAGAACGCCGCCATCAGCGGCGGCCCCGTGGGGAAGGCCCTGGACGCCGCCGGGTTAAGAGCGGTATTTGAGGACCTCATCGCCCGGGGGGCGGAGAACATCGATCTCGTGACCCCCACCCAGTTCCTGCCCACGGTGATACCGGCCCTGAAGCCCAGGCTGCCGGTGCCGGTGGTGTACAACTGCGGAGGCTACGAGCGGGTGCAGACCCTGAAGGCTCTGGAGGGACTGGTGGACATCTACCTGCCGGACCTGAAATACGCCGACGCTGCCCTGGCCGGGAGGCTCTCCGGAGCGGAGGACTATTTCCCCGTGGCCGCGGAGGCCATCCGGGAGATGGTCCGGCAGACCGGCCCGGTGCTGCAGCAGGGGGAGAAGGTTGTGAAAGGCGTCATCATCCGGCACCTGATCCTGCCGGGGTGCGTGGAGAACTCCCTGCGGGTGCTGGACTGGATCGGGGAGACCTTCGCCCCGGGGCAGGTGCTGGTGAGCCTCATGCGGCAGTACACCCCCATGGGGAACCTCCCCGCCCCCTTTGACCGGCGGGTCACCCAGGAGGAATACGACGCGGTGCTGAGCTGGATGTACCTGAACCGGCTGGAGGGCTTCACCCAGGAAGCCGATTCCGCCGACCGGGGGTTTATTCCGGATTTTTAAATGTGAGATAAGTGTGGGGAGATATGAGATGTGGTATCCCCTGCGGGGATGGTTTTGAAATGTGCTTACCGGCTTTGCCCGGTGCTCGACAAATTGGTGTTTGACGGGGTGTACCGTAGGGCGGGGGCTCGCCCCCGCCGCTGGGTTCCGGTTTTGAACAGCTGCCATTCAACCCAAATATCCAAAATCGATACGTTTCGGCGGGGGCGAGCCCCCGCCCTACGGTATGAACGAGCTTTTTCCGTTCAACCAACCGATCGGAAACTTGCAGCGGGTCGGCGGGGTCATGACCCCGCCCTACGAATTGTGATAACGTCAAATTCCAATTGATTGGGCTGCTGAGGAAAACTGATAAGAACATTTAAAAACATCCCCGAAGGGGCAATGTCATCAACTTAAGCACCAAGGTACCGTCTACCTCTGTCATTGCGAGGAGCGCAGCGACGTGGCAATCCGTTTTCTCCTTGGTAACATGTTCCTTAAGTTGATGACATTGCCCGAAGGGGATACCACATCTTATATCTTATATCTTATATCTCATATCTCATATCTGATATCTCCGTTCCCTGCTCCGCACCGTAAAACGGCCGGTCCCCCATGGGTGGGGACCGGCTTTTATCCGTTTTTTCAGTCTTTCTCTTCCGGCATGACCAGGCGTTCTTCGATCCGCGTCAGGGCTTTTTCCATGCCCGCGGCGCAGGTGTCGGTGATCTTGTCCAGGAAGTTGCCCTGGTAGGCCTCCAGGGCCCTGTCGATGCGCATGACACGGCTGTAGGTGTAGTCGCCCTGGCAGTCCGTGGGCTTGACGGTATAGATGGGGGTGTAGTCATAGCCCGTGACCTTGGTGGTGCCGGCGGCGGAATCCTTGGTGATCTCAATGTCCAGGATGATGGAATAGTTGGTGCCGCCCCGGTCCGCGTCCCCGAAGAAGTCTCCCAGGGAGTAGGCCACCAGGGTGCCGCCGATCTGGTCGTAGACGATGGGCTGCACCGTGTGGGGATGGGTGCCCAGGATCACGTCCACTCCCCGCTTCTGAAGCAAAGAGACGATGCTCTTCTGGGTCTTGCTGATGTCGTCGTTGTACTCGCTGCCCCAGTGGAGCATGGCGACGGTCACATCGGGCCGCTCCGCGTCCACGGCGTCCAGGATGGTGTTGATCCGGTCCCGGTTAATGTCCTGGTAGGTGGTGGCGTAGTCCACGTACAGAAGATTTACCAGGTCCTCGTTCCCCGCAGGCATACCCCTGCCTCCCAGGCCCTTGGTGAAGGCCACGAAGGCCACCTTGATCCCCTGGATGTCCACAATGGTATAGCCCTTGGAGGACTGGAACTCCGAGGCGGTGCTGTAGGCGCCCAGAGGCTCGATGCCGCAGGAGCGGATGGCCCCGAGGGTGGCGGTGAGGCCGTTGAGGCCGTTGTTTATGGAGCAGGAATTGGCCATCTGCAGCAGGTCCACGCCGGAATTGCGCAGGCCCTGGATCAGCTCGATGGGGGCGGAGGTAGTCTCCGTGCCGTAGGGCTCTCCGCAGACGTTGCCCTCGAAGTTCATCACCGTCAGGTCCGCGTCGGAGAGAATGGCGGTGACATCCTTGAAGGCGATGCTGAAATCATAGGAGGTGGCGGTCTGGCCGGATTTCACCACGGAGTCTGTGACGTTCAGGTCCCCCGCCGCCTTGATGTGGATGGTGGTGATGGGGTTCTGCAGCACCGCCGGGGTGTCGGAGGGGGCTTTGGTGGCCTCGGTCTGGGGCTGGGTCTGCCGGACCTCCGTCTGGGGAGCCTCGCCGCCTCCGGCGCTGCGGACCAGGGCCGCAATGCCGCCCACGCAGCCCGCCAGGATCAGCACGGCCAGAAACAGGGTCCATTTCAGCCGCCTGGCCTCCGCCTCGCGCTTTTTGCGCATGGCTTCCCGTTTTTCACGGCGTCTGTTCATTTCCTCGTCGTATTGCGGCATGGCTCTCCCTCCCGGAGGTGTAGAATTTGGTCGTGATCAGCTCCCTGCCAAGGGAACTGATGGGTTTGGTTGGAACCGTTGCGGTATTTTTTAGGATGTGCTTATGGGCTATGCGGGAAATTGGAATTTGCAGGGATGACGGAACGCAATACCTTCCCCCGGGGGGCAATGTCATCAACTTAAGCGCCAAGGTACCGTCTACCACTGTCATTGCGAGGAGCGAAGCGACGTGTGGCTCGCAATGACAGGGAAAACGGGGCCTGGTTCCTTAAGTTGATGACATTGCCCCGGGGGGAAGGTGCCCCCGCAAGGGGGCGGATGAGGAACGGCGATATGTTCCGAATCTGTATGCATTTCGTTAAAAAGGTACATTGGGAAAGGTTGTACCGTTTGAATGGACTGCATCGCGAATGGTAAGATGTCGCCATTCCTCATCCACCGCTTCGCGGTCCCCCTTCCCCCCGGGGGAAGGCATTGCGCGGCCCTCATCCTTCAAACACCAATTTACCGGGCTGCTGGGGGAAACCGACGTGTATATTTTATTATACCGCATTTTCCCCCTTTGCACAAGGGGGAAGAATGTTAACATTCCGCGTCAAAAAAGTCCCGGGTCTGCCGGGCGTTGCGCAGGATCTCCTCCTTCAGCTCCTGAAGGGTGTCAAACTTCCGCTCGGGGCGGAGGAAACGGTGAAATTCCAGGGTGATCTCCCGCTCGTAGAGGTCCCCTTCATAGTCCAGGATCCAGGGCTCCACGGTGACGCCCCGGCCATCCACGGTGGGGCGGGTGCCCACGTTGGTGACGGCGCTGTAGCTCCGGCCATCCACCAGGCAGCGGCAGGCGTAGACCCCGTACCGGGGGACTGCCAGTCCCTGGGGCAGGGCCAGATTGGCGGTGGGGATGCCAAGGCGGCGGCCCAGCTGGTGGCCGTGGAGCACCGGGCCGGTGAGGATGTGGGGATGGCCCAGGAATTTTACCGCCGTGGCCATGTCCCCGGACTGGATCTGGGTGCGGATATAGGTGCTGGACACCCGGATGCCGTCGATGGTCTGCTCCGGCACCACGGCGGCCGCCAGGCCCCGCTGCTCACAGTAGCTTTTCAGCAGGGCGGCGCTGCCCTGGCCCCGGTAGCCGAAGCGGAAATCCTCCCCGCAGACAAAGCCCGCGGCGCCCTCCCGGCGGAGCATGTCCAGGAAGTCCTGCCAGGGCATTTCCCGCATATGGGCGTCGAAGGGCAGGGTGATGACCGTGTCCATGGAAAAATTCTCCCGCAGGAGCTTTTCCCGGTCCCGGGGGGTATTGATCAGCGGCGGGGTACTGCCCGACACCAGGGTGTCCGGGTGGGAGCCGAAGGTCACCACCCCCGCTTCACAGCCCCGGCCCTCCGCCAGAGCCCGGCACTGCCGCAGCAGGGCGGCGTGGCCGATATGCACCCCGTCAAAAAATCCCAGGGCATAAATTGTCTCGTTCATAGGCGTCACCGTTTTGGTTTTCAGATTTTCAGAAGCACGGCCCGTTGCCGAAGGCGCTCCACGCAAGGGAGATATCAGATATGAGATATAAGTGAATGTATCCCCTTCGGGGATGTATTTTAATAAATATGCATATCGGTTTTCCCTGGCAGTTCGATAAATTGGTGTTTGTAAGGACGAGTGCCGCACAATACCTTCCCCCGGGGGGAAGGGGGACCGCGAAGCGGTGGATGAGGAATGGCGACACCTTACCATTTGCAATGCAGTTAATTTAAACGGTACAGACTTTTCCAATGTACCTTTTTCACGAAGTGCATACAAATATGGAACATATCGCCGTTCCTCATCCGCCCCAGTGTGCGCACTGGGGCACTTCTTACATGCGCCTTTGGCGGTGGGCGACTGCGGGGGTGAGGTGGTCAGATGTCGAAGAAGCTTTTGATGGTTGACATAATCCCATTTTCCGACCTGGCCAGCATGAGGAATTCTCCGGTGGGGCTGTAGGCACGGTAGGTGCCGTCGGGGAGGGGGCGGGAGAAGGAATTGCCGTTGCGGCAGCGGGTTTCCTGGTTGGGGGTCAGCTCCAGGGCGGGGTAATTGCGGAACATGGTGTCCACGCTCCGAAGATACCGCTCCGGGTCCGGGGCCTCCAGAAGGACCTCCAGGGGCACCGCCTCGCCGATGGTGTACTCCCCTGCCGCCACCCGGCGCAGCTGCGCCATGCAGCCGCCGCAGCCCAGGGCCTGGCCAATGTCCTTGCAGAGGGTGCGGATGTAGGTGCCCTTGGAGCAGCGGACCCGCAGGCGCAGGTCCCTGCCCTCCATGCCCAGCAGGGTCAGCTCATGGATGGTCACGGGCCGGGGCTGGCGCTCCACTTCCCTGCCCTTCCGGGCCAGGTCGCAGAGCTTCTGGCCGTTGACCTTCAGGGCCGAATACATGGGGGGCACCTGGAGGATCTCCCCCCGGAAATGCTCCAGAACGGCCTCTGCCTCCCGGGGGGTGACCGTTACCGGCTGCTCCGTCAGGACGCTGCCGGTGATGTCCTCGGTGTCGGTGGTCAGGCCCAGGCGCAGGACCGTTTCATAGGTCTTTTCCGCGTGTTCAAAAAACTCCACGGCCCGGGTGGCCCGGCCCACGAACACCGGCAGCACGCCGGTGGCCATGGGGTCCAGAGTGCCGCCGTGGCCGATGCGCCGGGTGCCGAACACCCGCCGGAGCCTGGCGGTGACATCCTGGCTGGTCCAGTCCTGGGGTTTGTCGATGATTACAATTCCATTCATAGTAGATCAATTCTTTGTCATTGAAAAAGGTGGGTGTTGGCTTTGTACGGATGGCGGAACGCAATGCCTTCCCCCGGGGGGAAGGGGGACCGCGAAGCGGTGGATGAGGAACGGCGATACCTTACCATTCGCAATGCGGTCAATTCAAACGGTACAACCTTTTCCAATGTACCTTTTTCACGAAATGCATACCGATTCGGAACAGATCGCCGTTCCTCATCCGCCCCAGTGTGCGCACTGGGGCACCTTCCCCCCGGGGGAAGGTATTGAGCGGCCCTCATCCTTACAAATCCCAATTTTGCGTCATCACAGTTCCAGCATGGCTTCTTCCACGGCCTGGGCAGCTTGGGGCAGGGGGAGCTTCAGGGTGGCGCCGGCGGCGCCTTTGTGGCCGCCGCCGCCGAAGCGGGCGGCGACCCTGGCGGCGTCCCAGCCCGGGACCGCCCGGACGGAGAGCTTGGCGCCGTCCTCGGTCTCCCGGAGGGTGGCCGCCATTTTCACCCCCTCCAGGGTCCGGGGGAAGGAGGAGATGTTGTCCATATCGTCCTCGGTGACTCCCAGCTCCCGCTCCACGCTACGGGGGATGGCACATACGGCCAGCGTCCCCTCCCGCAGGAGCCGGATATGCTCCACCATCCAGCCCTGGATCCGCAGGCGGCCCAGGGTGTTGGTCTCAAACAGGGTCTGGTTCAGCTCAAAAATCCCCGCCCCGGCTTCGGCGCAGGCTGCCGCCGTCTCAAAGCTGTGGGCGGTGGTGTTGGAATAGCGGAAGCATCCGGTATCCGTGGAGGTGCCCACGTACACCGCCTCGGCCAGAGGGCGGTCCGGGGTGACCCCCATGCCCTTCAGCAGATCCCAGACGATCTCCGCGCAGGAGGCGCTGTCCGGCTCCACCAGCTCCAGGTCCGTAAAGGAGGTGGCGCTGCCGTGGTGGTCGATGCGCAGATCGATGGACCCCAGCAGGTGGGAAAAGGCCTCCGGCAGCATTCCGGGAGAGGCCACGTCCACCGAAACCAGGGTGTCCCCCGGCTCCGCCTCCGGCTTGGTCAGCCCCTGGTGGAGCCACCGGAATTTGGGCGTGACCTCGTTGTTTTGCAGCACATGGGCGGTTTTGCCCAGCTGCCGCAGCCCCAGGCACAATGCCGCGGTGGAGCCCACGGTGTCTCCGTCGGGGCGGCGGTGGCTGAGGATGCAGTAATGGTCATGGTCCAGCAGGAACCGGACCGTCTCAGCCTTGGTCAGGGTCTTCATCGTGATTTACCTCCAGGGAGTTGATGAGCTTCAGCATTCTGGCGCCGTAGGTGATGGAATCGTCCCGCTCCCAGACGATCTCCGGGCTGTAGCGCAGCCGCAGGTTCCCTCCCAGCTGGCGGCGCAGGTAGCCCGCGGCGGACTTCAGGCCCGCCATGGCGTCCTTGGCCTTGTCCTCCTGGAGGAAGGACACGTAGACCTTGGTATAGCGCAGATCCGGGGTGGTCTCCACACGGGTGATGGAGATCATCACGTCCTGGACCCGGGGGTCCTTGACGGTCCGAAGCAAAGCGGACAGCTCCTTCTGGATCTGCTCATTGATGATCGCAATTCGATTGGATGCCATAGTATTCTTCCTTTCGTATAACGGTTCCGGTATAGCGGAAAGGATCGTTTCCGGAACGCACCAACCGTAGGGCGGGGGCTTGCCCCCGCCGAGTGGGTAGGATACGCAATCTGCTGTGTTAGACGCAAATATGCAAAACCATAGGCGCATCGGCGGGGGCAAGCCATAAGCCCTACGGTTGGTGCTGCGGAATCGTCACACTTTCATGAAAATCAAAATTTCTCAATTTTTTCGCCGCGCCGCGGGAGCGGTGCGGCGAAAAGGGATTATCGTTTCACTTCCTGCATGGTGAAGCACTCGAAGATATCGCCCTCTTTGATATCGTTGAACTTGGCGATGCTCATGCCGCACTCGAAGCCGGCGGTGACTTCCTTCACCGCGTCCTTGAAGCGCTGCAGGGAGCCTACCTCGCCCTCGTGGATGACGATGTTGTCCCGAAGGATCCGAACCTGGGCGTCCCGGGTGACCTTGCCGTCCTTGACCATACAGCCGGCGATGGTGCCGATGGCGCTGACCTTGTAGGTCATGCGGACCTCGGCGTGGCCGATGACCACTTCCTCATACTTGGGGGCCAGCATACCCTTCATGGCCGCCTCGATCTCGTCGATGGCGTCGTAGATGACCCGGTAGAACCGCATATCCACATTGGCCCGCTGGCCGTTGGCCGCGGCGGCGGCGTCGGGACGGACGTTGAAGCCCACGATGATGGCGCCGGAGGTGGAGGCCAGCAGGATGTCGGACTCGTTGATGGCGCCAACCCCCGCGTGGATGACCCGGACCCGGACCTCCTCGTTGCTCAGCTTCTCCAGGGAGGCCTTGATGGCCTCGGCGGAGCCCTGGACGTCGGCCTTGACGATCAGGTTCAGCTCCTTCATCTCCCCCTCCTGCATCTTGGCGAAGAGGTTGTCCAGGGTAACCTTCTGGTTCAGCTTGGCCAGGGCGTCCTTCTGGGCCTGACGGCGCTGCTCCACCAGCTCCCGGGCCATGCGCTCGTCGGTGACGGCGTTGAACTCGTCGCCGGGAGTGGGCACGTCGGCCAGGCCGGTGATCTCCACGGGCACGGAGGGTCCGGCGGTCTTGACGGTGCGGCCCTTGTCGTTGGTCATGACCCGGACACGGCCCACGGAGGTGCCGGCGATGACGATATCGCCCTGCTTCAGGGTACCGTTCTGGACCAGCAGGGTGGCCACGGGGCCCCGGGTCTTATCCAGACGGGCCTCGATGACGGTGCCCTTGGCCCGGCGGTTGGGGTTAGCCTTCAGCTCCTGGACCTCGGCGGTGAGGATGACCATCTCCAGCAGCTCCTCCAGGCCCATGCCGGTCTTGGCGGAGATGGGGCAGATGACGGTGTCGCCGCCCCACTCCTCGGGGATCAGGTCATACTTGGTCAGCTGCTCCTTGATCTTGTCGGGGTTGGCGGTGGGCTTATCCATCTTGTTGATGGCCACGATGATGGGCACCCCTGCCGCCTTGGCATGGTTGATGGACTCCACAGTCTGGGGCATGATGCCGTCGTCGGCGGCCACCACCAGAATGGCGATGTCCGTGGACTTGGCGCCTCTGGCCCGCATGGAGGTAAAGGCCGCGTGGCCGGGGGTATCCAGGAAGGTGACCATATTGCCGTTGACATCCACGGTGTAGGCGCCGATGTGCTGGGTGATGCCGCCGGCCTCCCCCGCGGTGACGGAGGTCTTGCGGATGGCGTCCAGCAGGGAGGTCTTGCCGTGGTCAACATGGCCCATGACCACCACCACGGGGGCCCGGGTCTGGAGCTCCTCGGCGGTATCCACATGGTCGTCGATGATCTGCTCCTCGATGGTGACGGTGACTTCCTTCTCCACCTTGCAGCCCATTTCCGTGGCCACAAACTCGGCGGTGTCAAAGTCGATGGTCTGGTTGATGCCGGCCATGACGCCGTTCTTCATCAGGCACTTGATGACCTCGCCGGCGGTCTTCTTCATCCGGGAGGCCAGCTCGCCCACGGTGATCTCGTCGGGGATCTTCACGGTGACGGGAGCCTTCCGGGCCACCTCCATCTGCAGGCGGCGCATCTTCTCCTGCTCCTCGTTGCGGCTCTTGTTGCCACGGAACTTGCCGTTGTCCTTCTTGTTCTGCTGCTGGCCCTTCTTGCCGCCGATGCGCTGCTTGCCGCCCTGGTAGTTCTGGACCCGCTCGGAGACCAGGTTATCCACGTCGGCAAAGCGGTTGGCGTTGACCTGGACGGCGGAGGTATCCACCACCCGGCGCTCCCGCTTGCGCTCCGGCTCCTTGGGCTTCTCCGGCTTCGGGGGCTGCTGGGTCTGGGGACGGGCACCGGCCTGGGGCTGCTGGGGACGGCCGCCGGGCTGCTGGGGGCGGCCCTGCTGGGCAGCGGGGGCCTTGGGGGCCTCGGGCTTCGCCTCTGCCTTGGGCTCGGCCTTGGGCTCCGGCTTGGACTGCTTCACGGCAAAGACCTGGTCCAGGGACTTGATCTGGTTCTTCTGGGTCATGTAGTCAAACACCACGTTCAGCTCGGCATCGGTGAGCACCTGGGTGTTGGACTTGGGCCTGTCGTAGAATTTGCCAACGATCTCGGCGATCTCCTTGGGGGCCACGCCGAAATCGGCGGCGACCTCCTTCACGCGATACTTAACAAAACTCATCTATAAACGCACCTCCAAAATGTGAAAATGCAGAATGCAGAATGCAAAACGCAAAATCAAGGGGGATTTCCCGTTTTGCATACCGCATTTTACATTTGTATTCCCCGAAAGGCCGGGAAATACAGGTCTTCCTGCTTCCTACTTCTTTCCTTTTCTCAGGTTGCGCCGGTGGGCTTTCGCCTCCGCCTGGTGCTTCTTCGCCTTCTCCGCCTTGGCGGTGAGGACCTCCAGGGCCTGGGAATGCTGCTCCGGGGCCCCCAGAGCCTGCACAAGGGCCAGGGCCAGCCGGGGGTCGGTGACGGCGGCGATGGCCAGGCTGGTTCTGCCCACGGCAAAGCCCATTGCCTCCTTGGTTTCCTCCAGCCGGACCACCTGCTGGTCCGTGCCGGCGGCGAAGGATTTGGCCCGCCGCCAGGTATGGTCCGAGGCGTCGGAGGCCACCAGAATCAGGTGGGCCTTCCCCTCCCGGGCGGCGGCGCCCACAGGCTCCTCGCCCAGCTCCGCCAGACCGCCCTTCCGGGCGATGGACAGGTAATTCAGCGCTCTATCCATTCCGGCCCTCCATTTCTCTGGAAAGCCGGTCATAGACCTCCTGTGGAATCTCCGTCTCCAGGCTCCGGTCCAAAGCCTTGGAGCGGACCGCCTTCTTCAGGCACTCGGGATCAGGGCAGATGTACGCGCCCCGGCCGGGGGCTTTGCCGCCGAAGTCCAGACTCACGGTGCCGTCCGTTCCCCGGACGACCCGGATCAGCTCCCGCTTTGCCTTGCGCTCCCGGCAGCCCATACACTGCCGCTGAGGGATCTTCTTCTGCATGTTCAAAACCTCCCAGCTTCGTTGAGATATGAGATGTAAGATATGAGATATCAGATAGGGGAATTTGCTTGGGTGTATGTCGGTTTTACGCAGCTGCGCGATAAATGGGTGTTTGTAAGGATGCGGGCCGCGCAATACCTTCCCCCGGGGGGAAGGGGGACCGCGAAGCGGTGGATGAGGAATGGCGACACCTTACCATTCGCAATGCGGTCAATTCAAATGGTACAAACTTTTCCAATGTACCTTTTTAAGGAAATGCATACAAATATGGAACATATCGCCGTTCCTCATCCGCCCCAGTGTGCGCTACTTAAGCACCTTCCCCCCGGGGGAAGGTATGGTGCAGCGCATCCCCGCAAATTCCAATTGACCGACTTGCGGAGCAATGCCGGCAAGCACATTATCTTACATCTTGTATCTGATATCTTACGCTTATCTTACGCTTCTTCTTCGCTCTCTTCTTCCTCCGGCTCCGGGGGGACGGCCTGGGAGGCGGGCTTGATGTCGATCTTATAGCCGGTGAGCCGGGCTGCCAGGCGGGCGTTCTGGCCCTCCTTGCCGATGGCCAGGGACAGCTGGTCGTCGGGGACCACCACACGGCAGGCCTTCTGGCCGGGGATCAGGGTCACGGAGACCACATCCGCGGGGCTCAGAGCCGCCCGGACGTACTCGCAGGGGTCCTCGCTCCAGACCACGATGTCGATCTTCTCGCCGCCCAGCTCCTCCACCACGGCGCCCACACGGCCGCCCCGGGGGCCCACACAGGCGCCTACGGGATCCACGCCCTCCATGGTGGCCCGGACGGCCATCTTGGAACGGGAACCGGCTTCCCGGGCGATGTTGCGGATCTCCACCTGGCCGTCGGCGATCTCGGGGGTCTCCAGCTCAAACAGCCGCCGGACCAGATTGGGATGGGTCCGGGACACGTGGACCAGGGGTCCCCGGTTGGCCTTATGGACCTCCAGCACGTAGACCCGGATCAGGTCGCCCTCGGCGTGCTTCTCCCCGGGAATCTGCTCGCTGGAACGCAGAATGGCGTCGGAGGCCTCGTTGCCCTGGCCGATGCGGATGAACATATCCCCGGAGTTGGGGTCGATGCGCAGCACGGTGCCGGTGAGCAGCTCCTGGGCCTTGCTGGAATAGGACTCGTAAACCACGCCCCGCTCCGCTTCCCGGATGCCCTGGATCACCACCTGCTTGGCGGTCTGGGCGGCGATGCGGCCGAACTTCTGGATGTCCACGGGGATGGAAATGGCGTCGCCCACCTGGGCGTTGGGGTCGATGCGGCGGGCCGCGTCGATGGGGATCTCCAGAGCGGTGTCCTCAACCTCCTCCACGGCGGTCTTGACAATGTGCATGGACAGGCCCTTCTCGCTCAGGTCCACCACCACGTTGTCGGCGGGTACGTCCCGGCGGTCCTCCCGGTCCTTGCGGTAGGCGTTGGTCAGGGCCTGCTTCAGCCGCTCCACCATATAATCCACGGGGATGCCCTTGAGCTTCTCCAGCTCCCGCAGCGACGCGAAGATCTCCGCGCCGATGTCAACCTTGGGTTCCTCGGCCTGCTTTTTGGCTCTGGTATTTCTGGCCATGTTTCTGTTTCCTCCTATCAGAATTCCACGCGAAGCCGCACCAGGGCGACCTCGGATTTTTCAAATGTGATGGTTTCCTTCCCCGCTTCCACGGTGACTCTGCCGTCCTCGTAGCCGAGCAGCACGCAGGGGATCTCCTTCAGGCCGTTTCTGGGCCGGTAGAGCTTCACGGTGACGGGACTGCCCAGGAACCGGGCAAAGTCCGAGGGCCGCTTCAGGGGACGCTCCAGTCCCGCGGAGCAGACCTCAAAATGATAGGACTCCGGAATCGGGTCCTTCTCGTCGAGAATGGGGTCAATGGCCCGGGAGACGGCCTCGCAGTCGTTGATGTCCACGCCGCCCTCCTTGTCCAGGTACAGCCGCAGGTAATACTCGCTGCCCTCCCGGACGTACTCCACGTCCCACAGCTCACAGCCGTGAGCCTCCACAATGGGCTTCGCGAAGCCGGCCACCAGCTCGGTTATTTTCATGCAAACATTCCTTTCCGGGTCCGGAAACCAGTCCGGACTAACAAGAAAGAGAGGCGCTCGCGCCTCTCTTTGCCTACTTACTACCTTATTACGTACATAGTATACCACTCTTTTCCCCGTTTGGCAAGAGGGTTTTCTCAGAAAATTGGGGATTCTTTTCCTTTTTTTCGCCGAAGGGGCATGTTAATGCCATCGTAGGGCGGGGTCATGACCCCGCCGACCAGGCTCCGGTTTTTGACCGGGGATCATTCAACGGAATCGTCAGGAAATCGTTACGTTTCGGCGGGGGACAGCCAGCGCCCTTCGGTATGAACAAGCCTTTTTCCGTTCAACAAACCGATCGGAAATTTGCAGCGAGTCGGCGGGGTCATAACCCCGCCCTACGAATTGTGATAACGTCAAATTCCAATTTATCGGGCTGCTGAGGAAAACCGATAAGAACAATTTTCAAAATCATCCCCGAAGGGGATACCACATCTTATATCTGATATCTCGTATCTTATATCTCCCTTGCGGGGTCAGGCGGTGAGGAGGGCTGCGGCCAGCCAGGTCAGGAGCAGGAGGGCGGGGTAGGTCAGGTAGTTGACCAGCCGGTTCTGCTCGCCCTTTTCGCCGTTATAGAGGTGGACCGCCAGGAAGCCCATGGGGGAGGCCATATAGAACATGGAGCTGAGGCAGCAGACCAGGGACGCGCAGGCGCCGGCGATGTTGCGGGTCAGGGGCTTTTCCCGGAAGGCCCAAAGCACCGCCGTCACGAACACCAGACAGCCGCCGCACTCCACCGACAGCATGGCGCACCACAGCACCGCCGCCAGTGTCACCATCCCCCGGATCAGCACCCGGGAAAAGTTCTTTCCGGGAAAGCGGCCGTAGAGCCAGAGCATGAACAGTCCCACCGCCAGACCGAAGGCCGGGTTCCGGGTGGTCAGGTCCAGCACCCTGCCGCTGATGGCCAGGTTATAGGGAATTTCGCTGAGCAGCGCCAGTCCCGCCACCCGGAGGAAGTAATTCCGGAAGCTGCCGGTGTGCCGGGCGCCCTCCACCAGCAGCAGGGCGAAGATGGGCACCGCGCAGGTGGCCACGGCCCGGAGCACCAGGGCCAGGGTGGCGAAGGCCATCACGGAATCGGAGCTTTGCATCGCCTGAAGCAGCTGGCCGGGACTGACTTCCCCCAGCCGCAGCAGCCGGTTCTGCAGAATGCCCGTGGCCACAATGCCCATGGCCAGGAACACCATGCCCCAGGTCCGCAGGGCGGCAGCGGTGATGCCGGAGGATTTGGTATCTCGGATTCTCTCCATTGTTTGGATCTCCTTTCGGGATGGCGAAGATGGTTTGGGGGTTGGGGGGCGTTTCATGGTGCAATGACAGACGCGCTCCGCGTAAGGAGCGGAGATATAAGATATGAGATATGAGATATAAGTGAAGGTATCCCCTTCGGGGATGATTTCGAAATGTTGGGATGCGGGAACGCGATGCCTCCCTTGCGGAAAGGGAGGTGGCCCGAAGGGCGGAGGGATTGAGGCGGTACCGGGTAACGGATTCGCCCAAGGCTTCGGCGAAATGGAAACTTCCACCGCAACAATCCCTCAGTCAGCTTCGCTGACAGCTCCCTTTCCGCAAGGAAGCCTTCGGTGCGGCGCTGCCCGGTAAATTGGAATTTGTTGGTATGTTCCGTAGGGCTTATGTCATGCCCCCGCCGACCAGGTTCCGATTTTTGACCAGGGAGTATTCAACGGAATTGCCAGGAAATCGTTACGTTTCGGCGGGGGCGAGCCCCCGCCCTACGGTATGAACGAACCTTTTCCCGTTCAACATACCGATCGGAAACTTGCAGCGGGTCGGCGGGGTCATGACCCCGCCCTACGCTCCTCGTCAAACGCCAATTTGTCGAACGCTGGGCAACGCCGGTAAGCACATTTTTAAAATCATCCCCGAAGGGGATACCACATCTTATATCTGATATCTCGTATCTTATATCTGCGTTGCCTGCGCCTTCGGCGACGGGCGACCGCGGGGGTGGCGGGTGCGGGGGCTGGAAAATCTACAGCCGCCCCCGAGGGTTCGGGGGCGGTGGCAGAGTTTTTGGGTTGGTTCCTGGAGGGCGCGTTTGAAGGGGATCAGCCCTTGACGGCGCCGCCCATGGCTTCCTGGTAGAACCGCTGGGTGATCATGAACAGAATGGAGATGGGGATGGACACCAGCACCGCGCCGGCGCAGAACCGGACGAACCAGGTATCCACATACTCCTTCTCCAGCATGCTCCACAGGCCGATGGACACGGTGAAATACTGGGAGTTGGTACGGCAGATGACCTTGGCGAACACGAAGTCCATCCAGGGCCCCATGAAGGAGGTGATGATCTGGTAGACGATCATGGGCTTGCACAGGGGCAGGGTGATCTTGGTGAAGATCTGCCAGCGGGTGCAGCCGTCCATGGAGGCGGCCTCGTCCATGGACTTGGGGATGGTATCCATATAGCCCTTCATCACATAGAACTGGGTGCCGGCACCGGAGGAGAAGCAGATGATCAGCGCCAGGGGGATCTTGTTGCCCTCGGTCATGCCCAGGGCCTTCAGAATAAAGTACACGGCCACCATGGTCATGAAGCCCGGGAACAGGTTCAGGATCATGGCCATGTTCATATAAGGCTTGCGCAGCTTCCACTTCAGACGGCTGGTGCAGTAGGAGACGCTCAGCACGAAGAAGGTGGAGATGACGCAGGTGCAGCAGGCGATGAAGAAGGTGTTCATGAACATCCGGGGGAAGTTCATGACATCAAACTCCGTAAGCAGCGCCTTGTAGTTGTTGGTGGTATAAGCGGTGGGCAGGAAGGTAGAGATGAACTGGCCCTTGCCGTCCCGGAAGGACTGCATCACCAGCCAGAAGAAAGGCAGCAGCCAGATGACACACATGGCAATCAGGAAGATGTAGGTGATCACGTCGCCGGTGATCCGCTTGGCCTTCATGCCGCCGGAAATTTTCTTAGCCATTATTTAAAGCCCTCCTCATCCTTGTAGGATCCGCTGGAGCGGTAGGTGACCAGAGACACAATGCTCAGCACCACGAAGGTGAAGATGCCGATCACCGCTGCCAGGTTGTACTTCTGCTGATCCACCGACAGCTTGTACAGCCAGGTGACCAACAGGTCCGTCTCGCCGGCGGAGTTGCCCACGTACATGGGTTCGCCACGGGTCAGCAGATAGATCACGTTGAAGTTGTTGATGTTGCCGGTGAAGGAGGTGATGATATAAGGCGTCAGCACGAACAGCATGTAGGGCAGCGTGATGTTGAAGAAGGTCTGGAACACGTTGGCGCCGTCGATGGTGGCGGCCTCATACTGCTCGGCGGGAATGTTCTGCAGAATGCCCGTGACCTGCATGATGGTATAGGGAATGCCCACCCACAGGTTCACGATGATGACCAGGACCCGGGCCCAGGTGGCGTTGGTCAGGAAGGGAAGCCGTTCGGTGATCAGGCCGGCGTTCAGCAGCAGCCGGTTGACAATGCCCTCGGGCTGGAGCATGGAACGGATGACCATCAGAGAAACGAACTGGGGAACCGCGATGGTCATAGACAGGCAGCCGCGCCACAAAGCCTTGTACTTGATGGTCTTGCGGTTGATGATCATGGCCATGATGGTGCCCAGGAAGAAGTTCAGGAAGGTGGCGAAGAAGGCCCAGATCAGAGTCCAGGTCAGAACGCTGCCGAACTGCTTGCCGATGGTGGAGGAGGCATCGAAGATGGCAATGAAGTTGTCAAGCCCCACCCAGTCAAACAGCACCAGATGATCGCCTTCCTTGGAGTAGTTGGTGAAGGCCATGCTCATCATGTAGAACAGGGGCAGAATGGTGAAGATGGCCAGGCACACCGTAGGCGGGGTCATCAGCAGCTTGTGGACGTTCTCGTCCAGCAGGGACTTGAGGCTGTCCAGGAAGGTAGGCACATGCTTGCCCGTCTTCTTCAGGCACATAGCCTTGTAGCCGCTGCGGACGGAGGACTGCCACACCAGCACCAGCAGGGCAATGACGCACAGCGACGCAATGCCGTACAGCAGGATCAGCTGGGACTGGTCGCCAGCCACATATTCATAGACGAAGGTCTCCTCGTTGAAGACCTTTTCCTGCTCCCGCCAGCCCAGGCTGGGGAGCATGGAGATCCAATAGAGGCCGCCGCCCGGAATCACCAGGAAAGCGGCAACGCCGATCTCAATGGCCAGGAAAATCAGGCCCATGAGGATCTGGCCGTTCAGGATGTTGGCAAGGCCCATGACCAGGCAGGATGCCCAGACCAGGGGGCCGCCGTTTTTCAGCGCAGCAGCCAAGGAGAAGGGATCGGCAGCTTTTTGCCGTGCAGCTGCGGTTTTGGTTAACGTATTGGTGGACACGTTATCATCTCCCTTTTTTACAAAGGCGGCGGCCGGAGTGCTCCGGCCGCCGCCGGGTGCCTCAGGTTATAGGGTCAGGGGGCCGATGTTTACAGGCCGGTGTTGTTCAGAGCGGAGTTGTAAGCCTCGGTCTTCTCGGCAGCGTTGTCCAGAGTGACCTCGCCGCTGACGATGGCCTTGCCAAAGTTCTCGGAGGGAGTCCAGTAGCCGCCCATCTCGGGGATGGAGGGCTGCACCACGGAGGTGTTGGCGATGGTGTTGGCCTGGGCCACCGCCACGGCGTCAGCCATGATGAGCTCGTTGGTGGTCAGAGCCAGGGAGGTGGGGATGATGCCGCGCATCTCGTAGTGGGCCAGCTGAGCCTCCGCGGAGCCCAGGTACACGGCCAGGGCCACGGCGGCCTGCATGTTCTGGCAGTTGGGGTTGACGCCGATGGCCTTGGAGCCGGCGAAGGACTTCAGCTGCTTGGCCTCGCCGCCGATGTTGACGGTGGGCAGCTGAGCGGCGCCGAAGTTGTCGCCCAGGGCTTCCTTAACGGCAGCGGCGTCCCAGGTGCCGGAGAAGATGGCGTTGACGGAGCCGTCACGCAGACCGGCCAGGCCGGAGCCGTCGGCATCCACAACGAAGTTGGGGTTGGCGTGCATGTTCACCAGGTACTCGGTGACGGCAGTGCCGCCCTCGCCGCCGAAGCTGACACCGGCGGAGGCGTCGATGCCGGCCTCACCGAAGATGGTGCCGCCATTGGCGAAGAAGAAGGAAGCGATGTACCAGGAGTTGGTCAGGGGGAAGGAAACCTTGCCCTTTTCCAGCATGGTGTCCATGGACTTGATGTCCTCCTCGGAGAAGACGGAGGTGTCGTAGTACATGAACCAGGTGTTGCCGGTGAAGGGGACGCCGTAAACGCCGCCGTCGGTACCGGTGACGGAAGCGATCATGGAGTCGGAGTTGTCAGCCAGAACCTGATCCAGGTAGGTGCCGCCCAGCTGAGCGATGGCGTTGGCCTGCATCAGGGTGCCCAGCTGGTCGTTGGCGAACATGTACACGTCAGCGGCAGCGGAGACGTCCTGCACCACGTTCTTGGAGGCGTCGCCCTCGGGGCAGACCTCGTAAACGAAGGTGATGTTCCACTCGGGGTGGGCAGCGTTGAACTGCTCACACATGGTGGGCAGCCAGCTGGAAGAATCCACCTGGTCTTCCTGGGGGCCCCAGACCTTCAGGGTGATGTCCTTGACCTCGGCGGGAGCCTCGGCAGCGGGAGCCTCGGCGGCGGGAGCCTTGGTCTCGGCGGGCTGAGCGCTGCCGCCGCAGGCAGCCAGACTCAGTACCATGACACAGGCCAGCAGCAGTGCGATGAACTTTTTCATTTGTGTTTCCTCCTATTTTTAGAATAAGAAATTTATTGCTCACGGCGTTGGGCCGTTGAAGCTGAAATTAAGGGCGCCGTCTTCTGGGCAATGTGGTTTCCGTGCCGGAGTGCGGTTTTCCGCTGTCATTGCGGGGAAGCCCTCCCTGTCATTGCGGGGAGTGCAGTACCCCATTCCACTGTCATTGCGGGGAAGCCGTGCGACGTGGCAATCCGTCTCTTCCCCTCCTGTCATTGCGAGGAAGCCGTGCGACGTGGCAATCCGTTCTCCTTTTGGTGGCAGGTACGAAATCGCTACGTGGTAAGGGGAAACGGATTGCCGCGCCAGTCTGCGGACTGGCTCGCAATGACAGGTGGGGGAAGGTGTGTGCGTTGGTCTTGCGCTGTCATTGTGGGGAAGCCCCTTCTCTGTCATTGCGGGGAAAACCCTTCTCTGTCATTGCGGGGAAGCGTGCCGCGTGGCGATGCCAGGGGGCTGCTTCCGTTGACATAAAACCCAAAGGGGCGCTCAGTTTTCTTTTTTCAGGGCGTCCCAGTTGGCGCGGCCGGTGCGTTTGACCAGGGCCAGCAGCTCTTGGGCCAGGGCGTCGGTAAGCTGGCCGGGGGTCAGGCGCCAGCGCCAGTTGAAGCCCACGGTGCCGGGCTGGTTCATCCGGGCCTCGTTGCCCAGGCCCAGGTGGTCCTGGATGGGGATGATGCAGTCCTTGGCCACGGTGGTCATCATCAGATTCACCAGAGCCTTGTGGATCTGGCTGTCGGGGGTGTAGTAGTCCCCCAGGTAGTCCCGGACCTGCTTGCGGGAGGCCGCGTCCAGCCCCGCGTACCAGCCCGCCACGGTCTCGTTGTCGTGGGTGCCGGTGTAGGCCACGCAGTTGCTGTTATAATTGTGGGGCCAGTAGTCGTTGGCCGCGCCGATGTCCGCCGGGTCGATGGCGAACTGCAGCACCTTCATATTGGGGCAGCCGCTGTCCCGGACAAGCCTGCGAACCCCGTCGGTCATGAGGCCCAGATCCTCGGCAATGATGTCCACATTGCCCAGGCGCCACCGGATGGTATGGAACAGGTCCATGCCGGGGCCCTTCTCCCAGTGACCCTCCTTGGCGCTGGAGGCGCCCACGGGGATGGAGAAATACTCGTCAAAGCCCCGGAAATGGTCCACCCGGACCACGTCGTAGAGCTTGAAGCTGTACCACATGCGGCTGCACCACCAGTCGAAGCCGGTGGAGCGGTGGTAATCCCACCGGTACAGGGGGTTGCCCCAGACCTGGCCGTCGGCGGCGAAGGCATCGGGCGGACACCCGGCGATGGCGGTGGAGCAGTTGTTGCCGTCCACCTGGAACAGCTCCGGATGGGCCCAGACGTCGGCTCCATCGGGGGAGACGTAGATGGGGATGTCGCCCACGATGCGGATGTGCTTTGCGTTGGCGTAGGCCTTCAGCTTCGTCCACTGGCGGTCGAACTGGAACTGCAGGTACTTCTGGAACTCCACGTCGAAGTACAGCTCCCGGTTGTAGTAGTCCAGGGCGAAGCCCCAGTGCATCCGGATGTCCTGGGGCCACTGCTGGAAGGGCACGTCCCCGAAGAACCGTTTCAGGGCCATGAACAGGGCGTAGTCGTCCAGCCACCAGCCGTTGTCCCGGCAGAAGCGCCGGTAGTCGGGATTCTGGCTGATGTTGCTGCGCTCATAGGCCTTGTGCAGCAGGGCCAGACGGTTTTCGTTCAGCTTGTCAAAGTCCACTTTGGCCGGATTGGAGCCGAAATCCACGGCATCGCACTCCTCCCGGGTCAGGACTCCCTCCTCGATCAGCGCGTCCAGGCTGATCATGTAGGGGTTTCCGGCAAAGGCGGAATAGGACTGGTAGGGAGAATCGTCGGAGGCTCCGTGGGAGGTGGCTCCCAAGGGCAGGATCTGCCAGTAGCGCTGCCCGGCCTTTTCCAGCCAGTCCACGAAATCATAGGCCGCACGGTCAAAGCAGCCGATGCCATACCGGGAGGGCAGGCTGGTCACGGACAGCAGTACGCCCGCGTAACGGTTCATTGTCAACACACTCCTTTATGTTTTTCAAGGGTCAAACCATGCTTTTTGTCGGGATGCCGGAACGCAATGCCTTCCCCCGGGGGGAAGGTGCCCCGAAGGGGCGGATGAGGAATGGCGAAACCTGAAATTATATACCACGGTTGGAATTACGGTACAACATTTGGACGAATTCCGGATAATTAGGATGCTTCGGTAATCGATAGCGGTCGCCGTTCCTCATCCACCGCTTCGCGGTCCCCCTTCCCCCCGGGGGAAGGTATTGCGCGGCCCTCATCCTTACAAACACCAATTGCCTGGGCAGCGGAGGAACACCGATAGGCACATACCGAAATTGAGTATTTCGTAGCGCACCCCGCGCAGGGGTGCGGATGGGGGTTTATTCGTGGTAAAGGATCCTCGCTTCCCAGGGGCGGAGGGTATCCGGTTCGCCGGGGTAGTTGGCGATGAGGGTTTCGGCATGGCGGAATGCTTCGGGAAGGGAGAAGGCCGCTTCCGCTCCGGAGAAATTGCACACCACCAGCATGTGGGCGGCGTCCGTATCCCGGGTGTAGGCGAAAACCTGGGGGTCCTCCGGGCACAGGAGGGTAAACCGGCCGTCCCGGAACACGTCATACTGCTTGCGCAGGGCAATGAGGCGGCGGTAGTAATGGAACACGGAATCCGGGTCCGCCAGCTCCGCTTCGGCGTTGAGGAAGCGGTGATTCTCATTCACCGGCAGCCAGGGGGTTCCGGTGGTGAACCCGGCGTTCTCTCCGGCGGTCCACTGCATGGGGGTCCGGGCGTTGTCCCGGCCTCTGGCCCGGATGGAGCGCATCACGTCCTGAGGGTCATAGCCCTGGGCGGTGCGCTCCCGGAAGAGGTTCAGGCTCTCCAGGTCCTGGTACTGCTCCAGCTCCAGGCGGATATTGGTCATGCCCAGCTCCTCCCCCTGGTAAATGAAGGGGGTTCCCTGCATTCCGTGGAGCATGGTGGCCAGCATTTTGGCGGACTGGGTCCGGTAAACGCCGTCATCACCCCACCGGGAGACAATCCGGGGCAGGTCGTGGTTGTTGAAAAACAGGCTGTTCCAGCCGGTGCCGTACAGCTCCTGCTGCCAGCGGCGGAAGCATTCCTTCAGCCTGGGCAGGCTCAGGGGCGCCAGGTCCCACTTCTCTCCCCCGCTCTGCTGGTCCAGGCAGATATGCTCAAACTGGAAGACCATGCTCAGCTCGCTGCCGTCGGGGGCGCTGTAGAGTCTGGCCCGCTCCGGGTCCGCGCCCCAGGCCTCTCCCACGGACACCAGTCCCTCCCGGGACAGGGCCTCCCGGGACAGCTCCCGGAAGAATTCGTGGAGCCGGGGGCCGTTGGCGGTGATCTTCCGGTCCGGGTCCTTGGCGATCTGGTCGATGACATCCAGCCGGAAGCCCGCCACGCCCTTGTCCGCCCAGAAGTTCATCATGTCGTAAAGCTCCCGGCGAAGGCGGGGGTTGTCCCAGTTCAGGTCCGGCTGCTCCACCGCGAACTGGTGGAAGTACCACTGCCCCAGCTCCGGCACATAGGTCCAGGCGGAACCGCCGAAGGCGGCGCGCATGTCGTTGGGGGGCACGGAGCCGTCGCCGTCGCGCCAGATGTAATAATCATGGTAAGGGTTATCCCGGGACTTCAGGGCCTCCCGGAACCAGAAATGCTCGCTGGAGCTGTGGTTCAGGGTCAGGTCCACCAGGATGCCGATGCCCCGCTTCCCCGCCTCGGCGATCAGGACCTCCATGTCCGCCATGGTGCCGTAGATGGGGTCGATGTCCCGGAAGTCGGAGATGTCGTAGCCGTTGTCCACCTGGGGGGAGGCGCAGACCGGGCAAAGCCAGATGGCGTCAATGCCCAGTTTTTCCAGGTAGTCCAGCCGGGAGAGGATGCCCTTCAGGTCCCCGGTGCCGCTGCCCGTGGTGTCCTGAAAGCTCTTGGGGTAGATCTCATAAAAGGCGGCGGATTTCCACCAGTCCCGCTTGTGCTTGTCCAAAATGACCTTTGTCATGGTGTTCTCCTAGCTGAAAAAATGATTTTGCTCCGCACCCCAAACCTTCCCCCTCGGGGGAAGGTGGCACGGCGAAGCCGTGACGGATGAGGGGAAAACGTGGAGATTTGCTGTGAGAGAACGATAAACAGAGAATTTCCAACCTTATACTTCTGTTTTGCTACGGCGGAAGCCTTCGGTGCGGTCGCCCCTCATCCGCCCCAGTGTGCGCACTGGGGCACCTTCCCCCCAGGGGGAAGGTTTTGGGGAGGCGGTTCGTTCATCGGGTTGGGATTCGATGGCTTCCAGGGCTTCGTAGACACGGAGCAGCTCGCCGGTGCTCCAGGCCTGGGCGAAGCAGCCCTTGCTTTCGCTGGGGAAGTCGCCGTCGTAGATCTCTGGAAGCTGGCCGGCGCAGCCCTCCCGGAGCATGGGCTCCAGAGCCACCAGCCGTTGGCGGACCCAGGCGGCGGCGTCCTTGGTGCTGCCGTGGGTCCTCAGCCAGGCCCGGTAGAAGGCCCCCAGGGGGAACACCCACACCGTTCCCTGGTGGTAGGCCAGGTCCCGGCGCAGACGGGAGCCTCCGTAGAAGCCGTGGTACTCGTCGTCGGCGGGGGACAGGGTCCGCAGGCCGCAGGGGGTGTAAAGCTCCCGGTACACCGTCTCCACCACCCGGCGCTCCCGGGCGGGAGGCAGCACGGAGAAGGACATGGCCGCGGCCCAGATCTGGTTGCACCGGATCTGATCGTCGGCATGGGTGCCGGACAGCACGTCCCGCAGGCACCCCCGGTCCGGGTCATAGAATTTTTCGTTGAAGGAACGCCGGACCTTTTTGGCCAGGGTCCCGTAATCCCCTTTTCGGCCCAGGCGTTCTGCAAAGGACTCCATGATCCGCAGGGCGTTGTACCAGTAGGCGTTGACCTCCACGGGCTTGCCGTGGCGGGGGGTGGGCAGGATGCCGTCCACGCAGACATCCATCCAGGTCACCTGATCCAATCCCTCTCCGGCGCGGATGAGGCCGTCGGTATCCATGGCGATGCCGTGGTGGGTGCCCCGGCGGTAGGCGGCGATGATCCGCTCCAGCACCGGGTACGCTTCCTCCAGGAAGTCCCGGTCCCCGGTGCGGCCAAAATACTGCCAGACGCAGTCGATGAGCAGCAGGGCGGCGTCCACGGTGTTGTACATGGGCTCCGTCTCCCCCTCCGGGAAGAGATTGGGCACCAGGCCGTCCCGTTCATAGGCCAGGAAGGTTTTCAGGATGCTTTTGGCGTCGGCATAGCGGCCGGTGGCCAGGCAGCAGCCCGGCAGGGCGATCATGGTGTCCCGGCCCCAGTCGCTGAACAGGGGGTAGCCCGCCAGAATGGTCTTTCCATCGGTGGAATCCCGCCGGGCGATGAAGGCGTCGGCGGCCCGGACCAGCTCTTTGGCCACGGGAGAGGACAGGGGGCTTTCTTCTATTAATTGATTCAGGTACGCCTCCTGCTGCCGGAGCATTTGAACTCCGGAGCGGGGCAGGCCGTCCATGGAAAAGACAATTTCAAAGGTATCCGTGACGCCGGCACGGAGGGTTTTCACCACCGCGCAGCAGGAGGCAGCCAGCCCCCGTTCCGGACGGCCATCCTTGGCGTCCTCGGGGTAGGCCAGCAGCTGCCAGCCCATGGGCCGCTTCTCCACCCGGGCGTCGGTGGACAGGTACAGGGTCAGGCCGCCGGAGGTGACTTTTCCCTCCCGGTAGACAAACCGCCGGTCCAGCCGCTGGAGGGCCTCCTCCTTGGGGGCGAATTTGAACTGGGGGACCACCTCCAGGGTGCAGGGGTGGCCGGAGCGGTTCTCCAGAGTATAGACCACCGCGGCGGCGTTGGCCTCCCGGGCCATGCAGAGCCTCCGCTCCACCCGGACGCCTCCGGTTTCGTAGACCCAGCAGGGGGTGCCGTCACAGGTAAACAGGCTCAGGTTCCGGAAGCCGTCCTCGGGGGCACGGCCATCGGCAAAGGTCTGGGTGGACAGGTACTCGTCCCGGTCCTCCAGATGCAGGCTCTCGCTGAGCCGGTGGACCATGCTCAGCCGCTCATTGGGGGCCTTCACCGCCCCGATCAGAATGCCCTGGTCGCACCGGGGCACGGAAAAAGCAGCCGTCATGGAGGCATAGCCCCCCAGGCCGTTGGTCAGCAGACAGGACACCTCCCGGCACCGGTCCCAGGTCCGGAGGTCCTGCTTTCCGTAGACAAATCCCATGGCTTCCTCCCATTGGAAATGCAGGAAACGTTTCCACAGTTTCGAAAAGTTTCGTTCCATAAAAGTATAGTACTTTTCCGGGAATCCGTCAACATTTTGGAGACGATCTCCAAAAATTCAACATTATAGCCAAATTCAGACAGAATAATTTATGAAAAAGCACAACACGCCTTTCCAGTTTTTTCCACTCCGAAACATTTCGAAACATTTTCCCCCGGATTCGTTGCTTTTTTTGACAGGATATGCTACAATTTTTCCAACATGACAGAAAACCAACGCTGGATCGTTTCCCGCAGCCCCCCGTCGCCGAAGGCGCTGGGGACGGAGATATCAGATACGAGATATCAGATATAAGGGAAGGTATCCCCTCCGGGGATGTATTTTAAAAAATATGCATGTCGTTTTTCCTCAGCAGCCCGATAAATTGGTGTTTGACGGGGTGTACCGTAGGGCGGGGGCTCGCCCCCGCCGCTGGGTTCCGGTTTTGAACGGCTGCCATTCAACCCAAATATCCAAAATCCGGTATGAACGACCCTTTTCCGTTCAACCAACCGATCGGAAACTTGCAGCGGGTCGGCGGGGTCATGACATAAGCCCTACGAATTGTGATAACGTCAAATTCCAATTTGTCGAACGCTAGGCAACGCCGGTAAGCGCATTTCAAAATCATCCCCGGAGGGGATACCACATCTCATATCTGATATCTTGTATCTCATATCTGCATTCCCTGCGCCTTCGGCGACGGGGTGCAGCGGAAATGCTGCGGTTTTCTGAATCTATCCGAAATGGAGGCGGGATTGGATGGCTACATTGGAAGACATTGCGAAAACACTGGGGGTATCCAAAAGCACCGTATCCAAGGCGCTGAACGGGGCCTTGGATGTCAGCGACGCCATGCGCAGGGCGGTGGTGGAGACGGCGGTGGAGCTGGGTTATTCCCGGCTCCGGCGGGGAGAGGAGGCCCCCCGGCTGGCGGTGTTCATCACCAACATGGACTACGCCTCCCCGGAGGATTTCGGCTACGACATTCTGGTGGGCTTCCGGAAGCTGGCGGAGCCTGCGGGGTATCAGGTCTCGGTGATCCCTCTGGACTACAAGCTGGAAAAAAGCATCGCCTACGACCAGTACATGCTTCAGGGCAACTATCTGGGGGGACTGTTCCTGGGTCTGAGCCTGGACGACCCCTGGCTGCGGGACTTCGAAACCTGCCGGACCCCCACGGTCCTCTACGACAACCGGGTCAGCGGCAACCCCCGGGTGACCTACGTGGGGGCGGACAACGCCGAGGGCATGTTCCTGGCGGTGCAGTATCTGAAAAGCCTGGGTCACCGGAAGATCGGCTACCTCAGCAGCGCCCTGGGGGCCTACGTCTACCAGCAGCGCCAGCAGGCCTTCTTCCAGGCCATGCAGGAAAACGGTCTCTGCGACCAGGCTCTGGCCCGGGACTCCTACTTTTTCTCCGTGTGTATGGAGGAGCATCTGCCCGCCCTGCTGGGCCTGGGCTGCACCGCTATTTTGTGCAGTCACGACAGTCTGGCCATCGGCGCCCTGGACCACTGCCGGAAAACCGGGATCCGGGTGCCGGAGGATGTGAGCATCCTGGGCTTCGACGACCTGCCCCGGTGCCAGGGCACCCAGCCCCCCCTGACCACCATCCGCCAGGACCGGACAGAGCTGGGCAAAAGCGCCTACTGCGCCCTGTCCAGCCAGATGGAGGGCGTGAGCCTCAGCACCTTCCTGCTCCACACGGAGCTGGTGACCCGGTCCTCCTGCGGCGCACCGCCGCGGGGCAAGATATGAGATATTGGATATGAGATATAAGATAAGGTATCCCCTTCGGGGATGATTTTGAAATGTTGGGATGCCGGAACTCAATGCCTTCCCCCGGGGGGAAGGGGGACCGCGAAGCGGTGGATGAGGAATGGCGACACCTTATCCTTTCTCATGCAGTCAAATCAAACGGTACAGACTTTCCAATTATTCTTTTTTACCGAACTGCAAACAAATTCGATACATATCGCCGTTCCTCATCCGCCCCAGTGTGCGCACTGGGGCACCTTCCCCCCGGGGGAAGGTATTGCGCGGCCCTCATCTTTACAAACACCAATTTATCGGGCAGCTGAAGAAAGCCGATATACACATTTTTTAAAATCATCCCCGAAGGGGATACCACATCTTATATCTCATATCTCGTATCTTATATCTGCGTACCCTGCGCCTTCGGCGGCGGGCGACCGTGGGTGTGACCCGCGCACAAAAAATTCTCCCCGCGGCCGGTTTTTGCGGCTGCGGGGAGGTTTTTTCTTGGGTCAGGCGGACAGGCGCTGTTTGTTCAGCTTGTCGGCTTTGCAGAATACCACGAAGCCTGCCGCGAACAGCAGGATCAGGGAGGACACGGCGATGTTCTCGTTCTGCAGCGTCATGCCGAAGACGTTCACCGTCACCCCGGCGGTGAGCTGGCTGATGACGCTCACCAGGGTCATGCCCACGAAGGAGGCGCCCTTGCCGCAGATGTCCATGAGGCCGTAGTATTCGCCGCTGCGCTCCGGGGGGATGATCTTGCCCAGGTAGCTGCGGCTCAGGGCCTGGATGCCGCCCTGGAACATGCCCACCAGCACCGCCAGGGTCCAGAACTGCCACTGGCTGGTGAGGAACACGGCAAAGAGGGTGATGCCCGTATAGGCGCCGATGCAGACCTTGATCAGCAGGCCCGCCTCATACCGGGCGGAGAGCCGTCCGAAGAGGATGGAGCAGGGGAAGGCCACGAACTGGGTCAGCAGCAGGGCCAGAAGCAATCCCGTGGTGTCCAGGCCCAGGGCGGTGCCGTAGGCCGTGGCCATGTCGATGATGGTGTAGACGCCGTCGATGAAGAAGAAGAAGGCGATGAGGTACAGGAAAATGTGCTTCTCCTTTTTGGCCTCCCGGAAGGTCCGGCCCAGCTGGCGGAAGGTGTCCGACAGGGGATTTTCCGCCGGGGCCACGAAGGCAGTCTGCCGGTAGCCCCGGAGCAGAGGCACCGTGCAGAGGATCCACCAGACCGCGGTGATCAGGAAGGCCAGGGCCATGGCCGCTCCCTGGGTCAGGCCGAAGGTGCCGTGCATCAGCACCAGCACCAGGCAGAGGATGAAGGGGATCACGGAGCCGATGTAGCCGAAGGCATAGCCCATGGAGGAGACCTTGTCCATGCGGCTGTCCCGGGTGATCTCCGGCAGCATGGAATCGTAGAACACCAGGCTGGAGGAGTAGCCCACCTTGGCGACGACGAACACGCCCAAAAACACCAGCCAGTGGGAGGCAAGGCCCAGCACCGCGCAGCCCACAGCCCCCGCCACGGCGCAAAGCAGGAAGATCCGCTTCTTGAAATTCCGGTCCGCCAGGGTGCCGCAGATGGGGGCGATGACCGCCACCAGGATGGTGGCCACGGAGCCGGCATAGCCCCAGTAGCTGAGGTACAGGTCCTCGTTGACCCCGGCGCCGTTGGCCAGGGCGTTGAAGTAGATGGGGATCAGGGTGGATACCAGCAGGATGAAGGCGGAGTTGCCGACATCGTAGAGGATCCAGCTTTTTTCCAGGGACGTGAGTTTGAATTTTTCTTTCATGGGTGGCCTCCTGTGTGTATTTCGGAAGAATGATAAGTGACTCCCAACGGGGAACGTTGCCCCATTCCACTGTCATTGCGAGGAGCGCAGTGCCCTATTCCACTGTCATTGCGAGGAGCGAAGCGACGTGGCAATCCGTTCTCCTTTTGGTGGCAGGTACGAAATCGCTACGTGGTAAGGGGAAACGGATTGCCGCGCCAGTGTGCGCACTGGCTCGCAATGACAGGAATGGGGGAGGCGGGCGCGTTGGTTTTTACGCTGGCATTGCCGGGAGACTCCATTTCCATGCCATTGCGAGGAGCGCAGTACCCTATTCCTCTGTCATTGCGAGGAAGCCGTGCGGTGTGGCAATTCGTTCTCTTTTTGTGGGTATGGCTGTCAGCCGAAGGTGGGGGTAAAGTCCTCTCCCAGGGGTTCTCCGGCGCGGAGGTGGGCCTGAAGCTGGGCGTACAGCTCCGGGTAGTGCCGGACCGCACGGTTGAACCGAGCCAGAAGCTCGCTGTCCATCATGGCAAAGGCCTCCACCGGCTCCTCGGGGATCAGGCTGTCACAGAGGGAGGGGCCCACCCGGGTCAGCAGCCGCCGGACCCGCTTCCGGTTCTTTCCCGCCAGGAACCGCAGGCACCAGCCCATGAGGTGGACGCTGCGGTTGACGTGGGAGGGGGTGGCCGGGGGGAAGAAGCCCGCCACGGTGACGCACTCCCCCCGGGTCAGCCGGATATGCTCGCTGACATCCTGGGTGTGGGGAGGCACCAGACCGTCCTTTTCCAGAAGGTAACGGTCGAACTCCGACTCCAGGGCCACGTGCCGGGCCTGGCCCGCCTCCACCACCTTCCCCACGTAGGGATGGCAGGCGGAGTCCAGACAGTAGTGGCCCAGCAGGCCGTAGAGATAGGCCCGGCCCGCCTCGGTATCCGCCGCGGCGGCGCAGCGGGTGAAGAACTCCCGGCCGCTCTGGCTGTGGAATTTGCCCCCCAGATCCCCCACGGCGGTTTTCATCACGGGATTGTAATAGAAGAAAAAGTCCGGCCCCTGAAGACCCATGTCAAAGAGTCTGCGGAATCGCTGGACACACTGCTGCCCCTCCGGCGGAAGGGCGGAAAGCACCTGCTTGCCGAAACGGTAATGGGCATAGCTGGCAGGCATAAGATCACCTCATCATTTGGATTGAAGGAACGCCTTCATAGGGTTTCCGTCATGACCCAATGTCACGAACTTAAGGGAGTGTGCTGATTGGCTTTGCTCAGGAAGGGGGGCAATTGGGGCTTGCAGATTTGTGCCGTCGCTATGGATGTACCGTAGGGCGGGGGCTCGCCCCCGCCGTTGGGTTCCGGTTTTGAACGGCTGCCATTCAACCAAAATATCCAAAATCGATACGTTTTGGCGGGGGCGAGCCCCCGCCCTACGGTATAAACGAGCCATTTTCCGTTCAACCAACCGATCGGAAACTTGCAGCGGGTCGGCGGGGTCATGACATAAGCCCTACGCCCCTGCAAATTCCAATTGCTCGGGCGGCGGAGGGAAAGCGATAGGCACATTTCCTTAAATTCGTGACATTGGGTCATGATCCTGCTCCTCATTTTACAACAGGGAAGCGGAAATTGCTAGGGTGTTTTTGAAAAGTTTCGGGAAAATTCCGGTAAAGTTGCAATTCGCCGGGAGATATGGTATACTTTCCGGGTATTCCGAAAAAGAGCGGAGGTTTTTTCCATGGCCACTGAGAAGCTGTATTATGTAGATTCCCATCTGTCCCGGTTTTCTGCCCGGGTGCTGTCCTGCGAAGAAGCCGGGGGGCGCTGGGAGGTGGTGCTGTCCGCCACGGCCTTTTACCCCGAGGGGGGCGGTCAGGCGGCGGACACCGGGGTCTTGGGCGGCGTGGCCGTGACGGATGTCCGGGAGCGGGGGGAGGAGGTTGTCCACCTCTGCGCCGGGCCTTTGGAGCCGGGCAGCCAGGTGGAGGGGGTCATCGACTACGGCCCCAGATTCCTGCGGATGCAGCAGCACTCCGGGGAACACATCGTCTCCGGCGTCATCCACCGGCGCTACGGCTTCCACAACACGGGCTTTCACATGGGGGCGGAGGTGATCACCATCGACTTTGACGGCGTGATCCCCCCGGAGGACCTGCCCGGACTGGAGGCCGAGGCCAACGGCGCCGTGTGGGCCAACCTGCCTCTGCGGTGCTGGGTCCCCTCCCCGGAGGAGCTGCCGGAGGTCACCTACCGGACCAAGCGGGCGCTGCCCTGGCCGGTGCGGATCGTGGAGATTCCCGGCTGCGACACCTGCGCCTGCTGCGGCACCCACGTTTCCGCCACGGGGGAGATCGGGCTGATCAAGCTGTTTTCCGTGGTGGGCTTCCGGGGCGGCACCCGGATGGAGATGGCCTGCGGCAGCCGGGCATTGGAAATTCTCAACGGCGCCTACGCCCAGAACAAGCTGGTGTCCCAGGCCTTCTCCGCCCGGATGGAGGAGACCGGGGCGGCGGCGGCGCGGATAAACGAGCTGCTCTCGGAGCAGAAATACCGGACCGTGGCCCTCCAGAGGCGGATCTTCGCCGCCATCGCCCGGGAGTGCGCCGGGAAGGGGGACGTGCTGCGCTTCGAGGAGGGGCTGGACGCCGACGGCCTGCGGGAGCTGGCCGACGCCCTGGCCCGCAGCTGCGGCGGCCGGGCGGCGGTGTTCACCGGCAGCGACGAAGATGGCTACGGCTTCTGCCTGGCCTCCCGGACCGAAGACCTGCGGCCCCTGGGCAAACAGATGACCCAGGCTCTCTCCGGCCGGGGCGGCGGCAGGCCCGAGCTCCAGCAGGGCCGGGTAAAGGCCACCCGGGCGGAGATCGAAGGGTTTTTTGAAACGGGGAAGTGATTTGGCAAACCTTCCCCCCTCGCGTAGGGGCGATCCTTGCGGTCGCCCGTCGCCGAAGGCGCTCTGGAAAAAGATATGAGAGATAAGATATGAGATATAAGATATGGTATCCCCTTCGGGGATGAATTTGAAAATTATGATGATCGGTTTTACCCGGGTGCCCGAGAAATTGGAATTTGTAGAGATGCGCTGCACCATACCTTCCCCCGGGGGGAAGGGGGACCGCGAAGCGGTGGATGAGGAATGGCGACACCTTACCATTTGCAATGCAGTTTATTTAAACGGTATAGACTTTTCCAATGTACCTTTTTAACGAAATGCATACAAATATGGAACATATCGCCGTTCCTCATCCGCCCCAGTGTGCGCTACTTAAGCACCTTCCCCCCGGGGGAAGGTATTGCGCGGCACTCATCCCTACAAATTCCAATTGATCGGGCTGCTGGGGAAAACCGATATACACATTTTTAAATACATCCCCGAAGGGGATACCACATCTTATATCTCATATCTCGTATCTCATATCTGCGTTGGGCGGCTCCCTTTGGCAATATGGGATTGGGCCTAAGAATATCTTAAATATTTCCGGGGATTTGTTCATAAATTCGACTTTTATTCTCTTTACAGGTATGCTATAATACGGAAAATTGGTTTGCTATGGCCATTTAAGGATAAAGGAGATTCAAATGGGACTATTCGACAAGCTGTTTGGCACCCGATCCCAGCGGGAGATCAAAAAAATTCAGCCCACGGTGGATAAGATCCTTTCTCTGGAGGACGAATACAGGGCCCTCTCCGAGGAGGCGCTGCGGGCCAAAACCGGGCTGTTCAAGGAGCGGCTGGCCCAGGGGGAGACTCTGGACGACCTGCTGCCCGAGGCCTTTGCCGCCGTCCGGGAGGCTGCGGACCGGGTGCTGGGCATGCGGCCCTACCCCGTGCAGCTCATCGGCGGCATCGTGCTCCACCAGGGCCGGATCGCCGAGATGAAGACCGGCGAAGGCAAAACTTTGGTGGCCATCCTCCCCTGCTACTTAAACGCCCTGACGGGGGAAGGGGTCCACGTGGTCACGGTCAACGAGTACCTGGCCAAGCGTGACTCCGAGTGGATGGGCAAGGTCTACCGGTACATGGGCCTCAGTGTGGGTCTGGTGATCCCCGGCATGACCCCTGCCCAGCGCCGCACCGCCTACGCCGCGGACATCACCTACTGCACCAACAACGAGCTGGGCTTCGACTACCTGCGCGACAACATGGCCATCTACAAGCAGGAGCTGGTCCAGCGGGGCCACGCCTTCGCCATCGTGGACGAGGTGGACTCCATCCTCATCGACGAGGCCCGGACGCCCCTGATCATCTCCGGCAAGGGGGAGGATTCCTCCAAGCTGTACGAGATGGCGGACTACTTCGTCTCCACCCTGCGCAAGCAGGTCTTCGCCAAAACCGAGGACAAGGAGGTCCACGACGACTACGACTGCGACTACTTCGTGGACGAGAAGGCCCGGACCGTCTCCCTGACCGCCAGCGGCATCGCCAAGGCGGAAAAATACTTCGGCGTGGAGAATCTGGCCGACGCCGAGAACACCACCCTCAGCCACCACATCAACCAGGCCATGAAGGCCCGGGGCCTCATGAAAAAGGACATCGACTATGTGGTGAAGGACGGCCAGATCATCATCGTGGACGAATTCACCGGACGGCTCATGTACGGCCGCCGGTACAACGAGGGCCTCCACCAGGCCATCGAGGCCAAGGAAGGGGTCCAGGTCGCCGGGGAGAGCAAGACCCTGGCCACCATCACCTTCCAGAATTTCTTCCGGCTCTACGGCAAGCTCTCCGGCATGACCGGCACCGCCCTGACGGAGGAGGAGGAATTCGCCGCCATCTACAACCTGGACGTGGTGGAGATCCCCACCAACCGGCCCGTGGTCCGGCAGGACCATCCGGACGTGGTCTACAAGACCGAGGCAGGGAAGTTCCGGGCCATCGTCAGCCAGGTGAAGGTCTGCCACGACAAGGGCCAGCCGGTGCTGGTGGGCACCATTTCCATTGAAAAGAGCGAGCTTCTCAGCAAGCTGCTGAAGCGGGAGGGCATCCCCCACAACGTGCTCAACGCCAAGCACCACGAGCAGGAGGCTCTGATCGTGGCCCAGGCGGGCAAGCTGGGGGCCGTGACCATCGCCACCAACATGGCCGGCCGTGGTACCGACATCAAGCTGGGAGGCAACGCGGACTTCCTGGCCAAGGCGGAGCTGGAGAAAATGGACATCCCCCAGGAGCTGCTCCGGGAGGCCGACTCCTACGCCGAGACCGAGGACCCCGAAATCCTGGCGGTCCGGGCAAAATACGAGGAGCTGCTGAAAAAGCACACCGCGGAAATCGAAAAAGAGGCCGAGGCCGTCCGGGCGGCGGGAGGCCTGTTCATCATCGGCACCGAGCGCCACGAGTCCCGCCGGATCGACAACCAGCTCCGGGGCCGTTCCGGCCGTCAGGGAGATCCCGGCGAGAGCCGGTTCTACCTGAGCCTCCAGGACGACCTGATGCGCCTGTTCTCCACGGACAAGGTCATGGGCATGATGGACACCCTGGGTCTGGACGAGGATACCCCCATCGACGCCAAGATTTTGTCCAATGCCGTGGAAAACGCCCAGAAGAGCGTGGAGTCCAGAAACTTCCAGGCCCGGAAGAACGTGCTGGAATACGACAACGTGATGAACACCCAGCGGGAAATCATCTACGCCCAGCGCCAGAAGGTGCTGGACGGGGAGGACCTGCGGGAGAATATGATGACTATGCTCCGCTCCATGGTGGAGGGCACCGTCTCCGCCGCCCTGGGCGACAACGGCGGCGTGGCCGACGAAAACGGCCTGGACCGGCTGGCCGCCTCCCTGGAGGGCATCTACTTTGCCAGAGGCACCCTGGCCTCCCGCCGGGAGCAGCTGCTGGGCGCCGACGCCAAGCAGCTGTCCGACACGGTCTTCGAGATCGCCCAGCGGACCTACGAGGCCAAGGAAAAGGCCTACACCCCCCAGGTCATGCGGGAGCTGGAGCGGGTGGTGATGCTCCGGGTGGTGGACGAATACTGGATGGACAACATCGACGCCATGGACGACCTGAAGCAGGGCATCGGCCTGCGGGCCTACGGCCAGCACGACCCGGTGGTGGCCTACAAGGAAGAGGGCTTCCAGATGTTCGAGGCCATGGTCACGGCCATCCGGGAGGAGACCATCCGCCGGATGTTCCTGGTGCAGCTGCGGACCAACCAGGAGGTCAAGCGGGAAAAGGTGGCCAAGGAAACAGGCACCACCGCCGCCGCCAAGACGGAGGTCAAGCGCCAGCCCGTCCGCAAGGAAAAAAAGGTCGGCCCCAACGACCCCTGCCCCTGCGGCAGCGGCAAGAAATACAAAAAGTGCTGTATGCAGAAGGATAAAAACGCCGGGATGGAGAATTGAGCGGCCATTCTTTCCCGCGATTGTCCGTCGCACGGCCCCATACCTTCCCCCGGGGGGAAGGGGGACCGCGAAGCGGTGGATGAGGAATGGCGACACCTTCCTATTCTCAATGCAGTCAAATCAGGCGGTACAGGCTTCTCCTTTGTACCTTTTTCACGAACTGCAAACAAATTCGGAACATTTCGCCGTTCCTCATCAGTCTCGCTTTGCTCGACAGCTT
>SFQY01000017.1 GCA_004562395.1 bacterium
TATGGTGACGAAGGAAATGGTGGCCACCATGAATCGCGACGCCATCATCTTCGCCTGCGCCAACCCCACCCCGGAGATCTTCCCGGACGAGGCCAAGGCAGGCGGCGCCAAGGTGATCTCCACCGGCCGCAGCGACTATCCCAACCAGATCAACAACGTGCTGGCTTTCCCGGGCATCTTCCGGGGCGCCTTCGATGTCCGTGCCTCCGATATCAACGAGGAGATGAAGATGGCCGCGGCCAACGCCCTGGCAAGCCTCATCACCGACGAGGAGCTGAACGAGGACTATATCATCCCCGCCGCCTTCGATCCCAGAGTGGGTCCCGCCGTGGCCAAGGCCGTGGCCGAGGCTGCCCGGGCTTCCGGCGTGGCGAGAATCTGACAGAAGACTGCTTTTCTCTTTATAGGGAAAAGGGAAAGAACAAGGGCTGCCTGAAGGGTAGCCCTTGTATTCTTATCTCATCAGCTCCAGATTCTGTCGTTGGAGAATTCCCGGTTCCATTCGTCTGTGGGTTCCCACATGCCCGGAATGTCGGGATTGATATGCTCCCGAAGCACTTCCTCATTCAGAGATTCGATACCCAGGCCCGGCGCTGTGGGAACCTTGATAAATCCGTTTTCAATGAGGGGCTTGGGAAGACCGTTGACCATATCGCTCCACCAGGGAACATCCACGGAATGATACTCCAGGGCAAGCACATTGTGCATCGCTGCGGCGGCATGGACGGCGGCCATACAACCCACCGGAGATTCCGCCATATGGACGGCCACGGCAACACCATGCTCGTCGGCAATATCCGCAATCTTCTTCAGCTCCAGCGCACCGCCGCAGGTGAGAACATCCGGGTGGATAACGGAAACGCCGCCGGCCTGAATCAGCTGCTCAAAGGGCTCCTTCAGGTAGATATCCTCTCCGGTGCAGACCGGAATGCAGGTGGACTGGCGCAGCCGGACATACTGATCCGTCAGCATCCAGGGAACCATATCCTCAATCCAGGCCAGATTGTACCGCTCCATTCTGCGGGCAAAGCGGATGCAGTCCTCCACGCATACATGACCAAAGTGGTCAATGGCCAGAGGCACTTCGTAGCCGATAACGTCGCGGACTTCTTTGACGTAGTTTTCCAGATAGTCAAGCCCCTTCTCGGTAAGATGAATTCCCGTGAAGGGATGGGCGGTGTTGACGATCTGATAGCTCTTCTGATGCCGGACCATATCGGCAGTCACGCTTCCGCCCTGCACGTTCAGAATGTGGGGAGCGTAGGTTTTCATATCTTCGATGAGCCCCAGGGGCGCGTTCAGCGTGCCGGGCTCGTCCAGAAGCAGGCCGATTCCCAAATCCATTTTCAGGAAGGTGAAGCCCATATCCATTCTCTTTTTCAAAGCAAGGCCCATGTCGTGGCCGGTGTGCTTGCCGTCAACGTCGGTATCGCAGTATACCCGGATGGAATCCCGGTACTTGCCGCCCAGCATCTGGTACAGGGGGACACCGTATGCCTTTCCGGCAAGATCCCACAGGGCGATTTCAATGCCGGAGACGCCGCCGCCTTGGCGGGAATGGAATCCAAACTGCTTGATTTTGTGGAACAGACGGTCAACATCGCAGGGATTTTCGCCGATCAATCTGCTTTTCAGCATGGCGGCATAGGTTTTGCTGGAGGCGTCACGGACTTCGCCATAGCCTTCAATGCCTTGATTGGTCATGATCTTCAGAAGGGTACAGCGTTTGGGCGCTCCGTCAATATCAACGAAACGAATGTCGGTGATGCGCAGCTGTGAGGGATTGGAGTAGGGATTGTAGCTCATGGGATTCGCTCCTTTTTCCAGAATTACGGCGTTTGCCGTCATATCCATTGTAAAGACTTTTCTTCCATGAGACTACCAACATTCTATTTCATTCTGCCAATTTATTTTGATCTTGCAGCAATGGAATTCTATGCTAAAATAGAAACTGCAGGTTGGACATTCCAAGGGGATTAACCCCGGGAACAGGGAATGGAAAGGGGAGCAGTATGATTACAGGCAAGGTATACACCATCGGTTCGGAAGCCACGGATACACCGCAGCTGCGATTGTATCATTCCGTGGTTCCGCCCTTTCAGCGGCCCTATGAAGAGCACCGGCATACCGCCTTTGAGCTTTCTCTGATCTGCGCGGGAAACGGAGTTTACCGGGCGGGAGCACACAGCTATCACTTTCAGCCGGGGGACGTTTTTCTTTTCAGCAGCAATGAACCTCACTGCATTGTGGAGGTCTCCGGAAGCGGCGCGTTGGATATCATGAATCTTCAATTTGAGCCGCGGTTTCTCTGGTCTCCGGAAAATCTGCTGTTTCAGGTGCATTACCCGGAAATATTCTTTCAGCGCAATGAAAAGTATTCCCATCTTCTTACTTCCGCATCGGAGACCGAAAACGGCATTGCCCGCAGATTACAGGCCATTGAGCGGGAGTTCCAGCGGCAAAATACAGATTACAAGCTGATGGTCAAGCTACAGGTTCTGGAGCTGCTGGTCCTGATCCGCAGGGAATACGCCGACTGTGTCATTGAACCGGCCAGGATGGTGACCACGGATTACCTGGCCCAGATGGACCGCGCGCTGGATTACATTGACCAGAACCTCACAGGAGATTTAAACCTGAGCAGCGTGGCCAGGGAAGCGGCCATGAGTCCGGCTTATTTTTCCTCTCTCTTTAAGAAGCTGAACGGTATGACGCTCTGGGAGTATGTCCAATCCAGACGCATTGAGATGGCCGTGGAAATGCTGCTTTCCACCGACCGCAGTGTTACACAGATCGCAATGGAATGCGGCTATAACAGCATTTCGAATTTTAACAGGAGTTTCAAGGCCATCACCGGGCATAGTCCTGTGGCATACCGGAAGAGAAACCGGATGCAGACAGATGCTCAGACCTGAAACGGAAATCCGACAAAGGGTGCGGCCGGGCCGCAGAATAAGAAATTCTTAAGACTTCCTGTGTTTACTTCCGGGCGGTTCTATGCTAAGATGGTTACAAATCGTAAATTATACAGGAGAGAAACGGAAATGCCAGGAAAATTTGAAGCGCCCAGAAATGGCGGCAGGCCCGGGCGTCCCGGAAGCGGAGGGAATCCACCGGACCGCTCCGGAAACGGCGGAAGCTCTGCCCGCCGTCCCAGACCCAGAAGAAGACGCAGACGTATTGGGCCCCTTGTGCTGCTGCCGCTGGTTTTGGTGCTGGTCCTGCTGGTGGTGCTGCTGACCCGGTGCGGCAGGGCAAAGGACCCGGAGCCCCAGGACAGCCGGCTCCAGATCACCGATGCCGCGGAAACCACCCTTCCCCAGCCCACGGTGGTGGCCACGGCCACCGTTGCCGCCCAGGGGGATCTGCTGATGCACAAGTATATCTTTACGGACAATCCCAAATATCCCGGGGCCTGTAATCTGGGGGATGGTGTCTACAATTTTGACTCCATTTTCAAATACGTCACGCCCTATATCTCCGCGGCGGATTATGCCGTGGCCAATCTGGAGACGACACTGGGAGGCGATGGCTATCCCTATTCCGGAAACCCCCTTTTCAACTGTCCCGATGCCCTGGCGGATTCCGCTGCCAACGCGGGCTTTGACATGCTGCTCACCGCCAACAACCACTGCGCCGATACCACCGCGGACGGACTCAAGCGAACGGTGGAGCAGGTCCGGAGCCGGAATCTGGCCACTCTGGGCACCCAGCTGAATGATCAGGAAAAAAAGTATGCCCTGGTGGACGTGAACGGAATCAGAATCGGGATGCTTTGCTATACCTATGCCGCCGGCCTGGAAAGCGACGGCAGCCCCAATCTGAATTTCAAGGACCAGACCATCGTCCGGGAGGCCGGAGTCGTCAATTACTTTACGGTGAACAATCTGGACCGGCTGTATTCTGAGGTTCAGACGATCCTTTCCGATCTGAAGGCAGAAGGCGCGGAGGCTTCCATGCTCTTTATCCACTGGGGGACCGAGTATGAGCTGACCCAGGATGCCACCCAGAGCGCCATTGCCCAGAAGATGTGCGATCTGGGCATCGATGTGATCGTGGGAGGCCATCCCCATGTGGTGGAGCCCATGGACCTTCTGACCAGCAACGCCGACCCGGATCACAAAACGGTGTGCATTTACTCCCTGGGCAACGCGGTGTCCAACCAGCGCAGGGAGGAGATGCGGCTGGATACCGGCCACACCGAGGACGGCGCCCTGTTCAGCGTCACCTTTGAAAAGAACTCCGACGGGGCTGTCCGGGTGTCGGATGTGAATGTGATGCCCACCTGGGTGAACAAATTCGTCAACGGGGACGGCAAATTCGAGTACAACATCCTTCCGCTGGACGGGAATACCCGGGATCAGTGGAAGACGCGCTACGGCCTGTCCGATGCAGCCGGGGCGGAGCTTCAGGCCTCTTATGACCGGACCATGGCCATTGTGGGGCCGGGTCTGAGCAAATGCAGGGCTTTTCTCGGCAGCAGCGGAGAAACGGCATGAGGGCTGCCCCGCGGTAACAGAACACCCCCGGTTCACTGGGAAGACGTTCCTGAGTGAACCGGGGGTTCGGCTGTTTTGGGGATTACAGGGGCTTGGTGAAGCAGATGATCCGGTTTGCTTCCGTGAAGCCGGTGCCCAGGTGAAAGCGCAGGCTTTCCTCATTGGTCAGCTCACAGTCGCTGGCAAATTCCCGGCAGCCCATGGCCCGTGCCCAGTCCTCGCAGGCATCCAGCAGCGCTCTCGCCAGGCCCCGGTGCCGGTGGCCTTCCAGGACATAGATTCCCTCCAGGTACCCCACCGGACTGGTGGCGGTTCCCTCCACGTAATCATGACGGAGCTGGCACTGGGCAAAGCCCACCGCTTTGTTGTCCTCCCAGGCCAGGAAGACGGCTGCATCGGGCCTGGCGGTGAGTTCTGCCAATTCCGCTTCCAGCTCTGCAAGGGAGTGCCCGGGCCACAGCAGCGCGGCAAGCCGTGCCGCCGGCAGCAAGTGATCTGGTTCCGCTTTGCGTATCATAGCAGTTCTTTCCCCCTATATGTCCAATTGAATACATTTCAGGTATCGTCCCTCGCCGGGGATGTGGGGCGGGGAGGCGGCCAATCCTTCGGCGATCAGTTTTTCGTTGACGGAACCAAAGAGAATGTGATACAGCTCATTGGCAATTTCCTTTGGATTTACGCCGTGCTTTGCTGCGGTGAGTTCCGGAATGGGCGATAGTGCTTCCGCAAATGCGTCACCGCACTGGGTTTGCACAATCTTTTCGATCTGCTCTGCAGCGGAAAACGCGGAACCGGTGAAAACGGGGACACAGGGATGCCCACAGGAGACGTAGCCAAATTCCGTCAGCAGCGACAGAGCTTTCGCCTCACAGCGGCCTGTGATTATCAGCTCCCGGACCTGGGACAGCAGATCGCTCCTGCTGTACGTTTCAAAATCCGGGCGAAGGTGTTCCCATTGGTGCGGAAGTGTCCCGGACTCCAGCAGGCGGCTGAAACGGTAAAAGTCGAGCCGGTTTCCGTTGGAATCTCCAAAAGACTGCAGGGAACACCGGCCATCGGTGAAGCGATTGTAGGAGCAGAGGAGTCCGTCAGACAGGGAATCCAGCTCCGGGCAGCGCTCATAGATCACGGAAAGGTAATCCAATCCCGACGGATGGGGTCGGGAGGTGGCGACAACATTCCGGTTGGACAGGCAGTCGAAAAACAGGCCGTCAAACACCATGCCGCACAGAATGTGATACAGGTTCACTTCTGCTGGAAATCCGTTATCCAGAGGTGTCAGGCATTCCCGGATCCGGGACATGACAGGCAGCAGCAGCGCGACAAGCTTACCGGCCCGAGCCTGCATGGTTTCCCGCAGAATGGAGGCATCCTCCTTCAGAAAGACAGGCGTGTCAAACAGCACCGCGTCACCTTCCAGCCGCAGGATCCCGCCCTGTACCAACGTCTGGATGGTATCGGCGTGAAAAACACTGACATGACATGTTCCGGCGGGGACCTGGGCAATCCGGGAGAAAACGCAGTCGCATGTCCCGTTCAGAAATCTTCTGGGGTTCTGCGGATTCTCGGCCTGAGCTGCCGGGTCAAAATTTTCAAAGAGAAAGCTGGAAAACTTCCGCATGAGACGTTACTCCTTTGCCAGCGTTACGATCCGGGGGGCGTGGCCGATGGCGGGAAGGATCTTCTGGGTCAGGTCCCGGGTGGCGATGCGCAGGCTGGAGGTGTTGATGCAGGGATGGCAGCCGAAGAATTCGCCCTTCAGCACGTCCTCATCCATCAGAAGCTGAACGTGGTTCTCCCGGTCGTTCATCAGACCCAGCACGCTGACGGAGCCGGGGGTGATATCCAGGTATTTTTCCATGTCCTCCGGCGGGGCGAAGGACAGCCGGGAGGAACCGATTTCCTTGCTGAGGACGCTGGTTTTGAACACCTTGTCCCCGGGGAGCATCAGCAGGTAAAAGGCGGTGCGCTGGCGGTTGCACAGCAGCAGGTTTTTGCAGATGGTGGCGTCCAGGATCCGGTCGATGGCTTCGCAGGCCTCCATGGTCATGGCCGCTTCGTGATCCACCCGCTGGTAGAAGATGCCTAGTTTGTCCAGAAGGTCATAGCACCGGACCTCCTTGGGAAGGCGCCCGGCGCAGTCGGCGGGGCGGCCGGTTACCAATTCCATAGTGGATTCTCCTTATGCTTTTCTCAGCTGCCAGAAGGCAACGGCGCTGGCGGCGGCCACATTCAGGGAGTCGACGCCGTGGTACATGGGGATTTTTACGGTGTAGTCGCAGCGGGCGATGGTGGTATCCGTCAGGCCGTCCCCCTCGCTGCCCAGGACCACCGCCAGCTTTTCCTCCCGGGCCAGACGGGGATCGTCGATGGAGACGGAGTCGTCGCTGAGGGCCATGGCGGCGGTTTTGAAGCCCAGGCTTTTCAGCTTGGCCATGCCCTCCTCCGGCCAGCCCGGGGTGAAGGTCCAGGGAATCTGGAAGACCGTGCCCATGCTCACCCGGGCGCTGCGGCGGTACAGAGGGTCGCTGCAGCCGGGGGTCAGCAGAAGGGCGTCCATTCCCAGGGCCGCGGCGGAGCGGAAAATGGCCCCCACATTGGTGGGATTCATGACGTTTTCCAGCACCACGATCCGGCTGGCTCCGGCGAGGATCTCTTCCATGGGACGCAGGGGAGGACGGCGCATGGCGCACAGCACCCCCCGGGTCAGGTGGTAGCCGGTGAGGCCGCACAGCAGCTCCTCGTCGGCGGTGTAGACCGGAACATCGGGGCACCGGGCGATGATCTCCCGGGCGGAGCCGGCAATATCCTTGCGCTCCATCAGCAGCGAGACAGGCCGGCAGCCTCCGTCCAGGGCCCGGTGGATGACCTTGGGGCTTTCGGCGATGAACATGCCCTTGGCAGGCTCAAAGCGGTTGAGCAGCTGGGCCTCCGTGAGCCTGGCGTAGACATCCAGCTCCGGCGCGGAAAAATCGGTGATTTCAATGATCTGGGACATAGGCATTTCCTCTGTGTGGCTGAAAAGTATCTGTGTATGGGCTTGTATCAAAAAATGGTGTTTTTTGGAATAATATTCGGAAACTTCCGCGCAAGGGTCACGCCTGCCCGGGGATACCCGTTTTCGGACGGATCAGCAGGTTTTTTCATTATACCATTGCAAAGAAGAAATTTCCATGCTATAATCAAAAAAGTTTCAAAAGAAGGGAGTTGAAAGGATGCGCACTGTTTCTTGCTGAGGATTGGGCGTTCAGAGTCAAAGCGGTGTCTGACCGCTGGCTTTGCTGTGCCCTTTTGGCAGGAAAGTGTGGATTCTTTCAACAGACATAGCGGTGAACCGCGCTTCGGAGGAAGCGCGCCTTGGCTGTGACTGCGGGAGAGTGCTTTCCTGCGGTCATTTTTCATATTCTGGAGGGCGCTATGTCATTGATTCAAGTATCCAACCTTACCTTTGCCTACGACGGCAGCTACGAAACCATTTTTGACCATGTCAGCTTTCAGATCGATACGGATTGGAAGCTGGGCTTCACCGGCAGAAACGGCCGGGGAAAAACCACGTTCCTGAACCTGCTGCAGGGAAAATATGACTATCAGGGGAGTATTTCCGCCTCGGTGGAATTTTCTTACTTCCCGTACACGGTAGCGGACAAAAGCCGGTTGGCGGTGGACGTGGTGGAGGAAATCCATCCGGAATACCGCTACTGGCGGCTGGCCAGGGAGATGAATGATCTGAACCTGCCCCAGGAGCTTCTGTACCGCCCCTATGAGACTCTGTCCGGCGGCGAGCAGACCAAGCTTCAGCTGGCGGTGCTGTTTTCCCGGGAGAACAACTTTCTGCTGATTGACGAGCCGACGAACCATCTGGATCTTCAGGGGAGAGAACTGGTCAGTCGGTATTTAAACGGCAAACGGGGCTTCCTTCTGGTATCCCATGACCGGGCTTTCCTGGACGGCTGTGTGGATCACATTCTCTCCATCAACAAAGCGAATATCGAGGTCCAGCGGGGGAACTTCTCCAGCTGGTTTGAAAACAAACGGCGGCAGGATGCCTTTGAGCAGGCGGAAAACGAAAAGCTGAAAAAGGAGATTGGCCGTCTGCAGGAGACAGCCGGAGAAAAGGCACGGTGGTCCGATACGGCGGAGCGGCGGAAAATCGGCGTGGACCCTCTGAAGGCGGACAACCGGAAGGGGTACCGGCCGCTCCAGGGCGCCAAGGCCAAGAAGACCATGGCCCGGGCCAAGGCCATCGAGACCAGGCAGCAGGAGGCCATTGAGGAAAAGTCCCGGCTGCTGAAAAACATTGAGCGTGCCGACGAGCTGAAGCTTTTTCAGACCCCCTTCCACCTTCGGCAGCTGATCCGGCTGAAGGATGTGGCGGTCCAATATGACGGCCGGGAGATTTTCAGCGGTGTCAGCTTCACCCTTGAGCAGGGGGACCGGGTCGCTCTGCAGGGACCCAACGGCTGCGGAAAGAGTACTCTGATCCGGCTTCTCTGCGGGGAGGCGGTTCCCCATACCGGGGAGGTTCATCTGGGAAACGGCCTGAAGATTTCTCTGGTGTCCCAGGATTCCTCCGGGCTGAAGGGAAGGCTTTCCGACCTGGCCCGGGAGGCGGACATAGACGAGAGCCTGTTTTATGCCATTCTCAGCAAGCTGGATGTGCCCAGGGCACAGCTGGAGCGGGACCTGTCCTCCCTGAGCGCCGGACAGAAGAAAAAGGTGCTGCTGGCCAGAAGCATCTGCCAGAAAACGCATCTGCACATTTGGGATGAACCGCTGAACTATATCGACGTGCTTTCCCGGGTGCAGATTGAGGAACTGCTGCTGTCCTTTCGGCCCACGATCCTGTTTGTGGAGCATGACAAAACCTTCTGCCGGCATATTGCCACCAAAACGATTTTCTTGGGAGGAGAACTATGAAAAAAATCGCGGTCATGATCTACCCCAACTTCAGTATGCAGGAGATTTCCTGCCTGACGGATGGGCTGAAGGTGTATTTTGACGTGGATGTGGAGGTCTTCGCCGCGTCCACGGAGCCGGTCAGAACCGAGGACAATTTCCTTGTGACGGCGGAGCATACCTTTGGGGAATTCGATCCGGAGGAATACGGATGCCTGATTCTCCCGGGAATCTACGACCCGATTCCCGCCCTCTTCGATGAGCGGAACATCGCGTTTCTGCGGAGCCTGAAGGGAAAGAATATCCTGATCAGCAGCATCTCCAGTTCCCCCATGCTGCTGGCAAAGGCGGGACTGCTGGATGATGTCCGGTTCACCTGCGGGGCCTTTGAGGAGGTCTGCCAGGCGCTTCCCTTCTTCCCGCGGGAAAATCAGGTCCACAGGCCGCTGGTCCGGGACGGAAACGTCATCACGGCCATCGGTTTCGCCTTCCGGGAATTCGCGGAGGAGACCATCCGGGCCCTGGGCATCGACGAATGCCGGGAGGGACTGTTCCGGGGCGTAACCCGGGAGTATTCCCAGGAGGAGCTGACCTTCCGGATGGGGGAGGAACACTTCCGGGAATTTATGGAGGAATACAATCGTTACCTGTAAAAAGAATGGGCATATCGGTTTTCCCTGGCTGCCCGATAAATGGGTGTTTGACGAGGCGTTTCGTAGGGCGGGGTCATGACCCCGCCGAAACGTAACGATTTCCTGGCGATTCCGATGAATGCTCCCTGGTCAAAAACCGGAACTTGGTCGGCGGGGTCATGACCCCGCCCTACGCCCCTGCCAAATTCCAATTGTTCGCATTGCTGAGGAAAGCCGATAAGAACAAAAAACTGAAAATCCGCCATTTTGGGAGAACTTCCCCAAATGGCGGATTCCTTATTTCTCCGGCTCCATGCCGCAGGCGGCGATGCGCTTGGTCAGCCAGCTGCCCCGGAGGTAGGCGATGAAGAACACCAGGGAGGCCAGCAGCCAGCTTACGGGATAGCACAGCGCCAGCATGTGGACGGTGTGGAACCGGCTGACCAGGGTGAAGATCCAGACCACCCGGAACAGGCAGACACAGACGCAGGTGATGGCGGTGGGCATCAGGGAATAGCCGGTGCCCCGCATGGTCCCGGCGAAAACCTCCACCGGCATGAACAGGAAATTGAAGGGTACGATCCAGGCGATCACCATGGCCCCCACCCGGATCACCTCCGGATCGGTGGTGTAGATCCCCAGAATGAATTCCCGGAAGGTGAGGACCAGAGCGCTGAGGGTGCCGATCAGCGCCACACTCATCCCCAGACAGACCCACACGCTCTGGCGGATCCGGGCGTACTTCTGGGCGCCGAAGTTCTGGCCCACGAAGGTGGTGATGGAGACACCGAAGGCGCCGGAGATCATCCAGGTCAGGGCATCGGTTTTGACATAAGCCGTCCAGGCGGCCACGGTAATGTCGCCGAAGGAGTTGATGCCGGACTGGATCAGAATGTTGGCCAGGTCGAAGGTAATGAACTGGAGTCCCGCCGGTACACCGACATACAGGATCCGGCGCAGGAGGCCGGGGTCCAGCCGGATCTTCCGGAACCGCAGGCGGACGTCCTCCGGAAGCCGCAGCAGGGCGGCGGTTACCAGCACCGCGCTGACGGCCTGGGAAAGGACGGTGGCAATGGCGGCACCGGCGACCCCCAGCTTCAGAACCACCACACACAGAAGATCCATGAGAATATTGACAAAGCAGGTGATCACCAGGAAGATCATGGGCCTTTTGGAGTCACCCATGGCCCGCAGGATACCCGCGCCCATGTTGTAGATCATGGAGGCCACGGAGCCGGTGAACAGGATCCGGATGTACAGCACGGCATCCTCCATGCAGGCTTCCGGGGTTTTCATCAGGCGAAGAAGCCTGGGGCCCGCGGTGGTGCCCAGCACCAGGATCAGAAGCCCCAGCACCAGAGACAGCCCGGCGCCGGTGTGCAGGGCGCTGCTGACGCCCCGGCGGTCATTGGCCCCGAAGAACTGGGACAGCAGCACCGTGGCGCCGGTGCTGAGTCCCACGAAAAAGCCGTTCATCAGATTGATCAGAGCGGAGGTGGCGCCCACGGCTGCCAATGCCTGGGTACCCACGAACCGGCCCACGATGATGGTGTCCACGGTGTTGTACATTTGCTGGAAGAAGGTTCCCAACAGGATGGGAAAGAAAAAGATCAGCAGCTGCTTCCAGATCACACCCTCGGTGATCTGAGCGGCCGCGGCTTTGCGCTGCATGATGAGCATCTCCTTTGATAATGTCAATGGGATTTTAGCACGGACCGGGATAAATGTCTATGGCTGCGGCTGCCTTTCCGGTGAAAAATCCGTTTTTTTAAGGCCGGATACGCTGCAGCAGCTGGATCCTTCGGTAAGTGAATGTTGATAGCCGCACCCGAAAACCCTTCCCCCGGTGGGGAGGTGCTTAAGTAGCGCACACAGGGGCGGATGAGGAACGGCGATCTGTTCCGAATCTGTATGCATTTCGTTAAAAAGTACATTGGGAAAGGTTATACCGTTTGAATGGACCGCATTGCGAATGGTAAGGCGTCGCCATTCCTCATCCACCGCTTCGCGGTCCCCCTTCCCCTCGGGGGAAGGTATTGTGCGGCCATTGTCTCTGCAAACACCAATTTGCCGGCTTGCTGAGCAGAGCCGATGAGCCTAGCGATCCTTTATCGTATTGCCTTCGCGGATAAGGTGCAGAAGGACGTGATTCCGGGAGGGGTGTTCCGGTTTGCGCGGGTTGGGCGGAGAAAATAACTCCGGGGGTTAGCTGCCCACAAGATATTGTGGGAAAAGTCGAAGGGCATGGGAAATAAATACAATTTGTAGTTGCTTTTGGGACCGATATCCCTTATAATCATTTTTAATATCGTGGATGATTCTATCCATGGTGCGGACGCGGTGCCGTCCGGTGATATCCGCAGTTTTCCCAAATGCGGAATTTACTACGAAAGCAGGGATTTTTCATGAAAACAGCAAGACGATTTCTGGCTCTTCTGCTGGTTCTGGCAATGCTGCTGCCGAACCTGCCGGTGACCGTCCTGGCTGACGAGCTGACCGGGCCCGTCACGGAGTAGACGATCACGGAAGAGACCACCCAGACTCCTTCCGGGGAAGCTACGCAGGCACCTGCGGAAGAGGAGACTTCCGTGCCTTCCGAGCAGCCTACAGAGGCTCCTGAGGAAGAAACCGAGGCTCCCTCTGAGGAAACGGAAGCTCCCACCGAGGAGTCAACGGAAGCGCCCACGGAGGAAACCGAGCCCATGTTGGGGGCCGCTTCCGTGGAAGACGAAGAGATTCCCGAGCCCGAACTGATTTTCCGGTTCCTTACCCTGGGCACAGATAATATATGGTACGAGCAGGAAGGCACTGGGGAGAATAGCTTTGTGGATGAACTGCCTATTGACCCTTATTATGTGATCTTCTATGCCAAGGTATGGAACAGCGAGACCAGCGTGTGGGAATATACGCCCATCCGTGGATCCGATTTAGAATATGACAGCACCCTGCTGACCATCACCACACTGTCTCCCAATGAGTGCAGCGGCGACAATTCGGACTATTATGTTGTGATCGACCCCTATGATAATCAGTGGGATAAGAACAGCAGCATCAGCTATACCCTTCCGGATGGAATGGTCATAGCCATGGGTGTATGGATCGGAAGAAGCTTAGGTGAATTCTATTCCGCCCAGGCGTATAAGAATGAAACCGCTATCATCCACTACAACATCGATCCTGCTGCGGAGGAAAACGCGGTTTACTACTACTTCCATGATGACGACTACTGGACCCTGGAGTCTATAGAGATCGAACAGGACTACGCACAGTACTTCACCGTAGAGGAGTGGTCCACCAGCGGCCAGCGGGAGATGAAATTTACCCTGACCCAGGCCGGTGTGGAGAGCAAGAACTGGTGGCACATCCGTCTGTACCCCACTGTATCTCATACAGAGACTGATGCGGTTTCAGGGGAGATAATTAAAATCACAGAAAGATGGGTCAATACGGTGTGGATCAATCCTGCCGACACCGAGACCCATGATTCTTACCTGACCTTCGGCTGGCTGAACAATGACGGCGAGGGCTGGTATGAGCCTGCGGATCGTAATGATAAAGTGGGCGACATCTTCCGCATGATGCCCGGTCAGGAGATGTATCAGATTTACTATCTGAACTGGTGGGATGCCTCCATCGGTGATTATTCTCAGACCCCCGTCTACGTGCAGCCCTCCGGGGGAGACCTGACTTTTGAGCAGGTTGGCCAGGATGCCGCGCCCGGTCAGGAAAACGCGGAATTCTTCTACCGAGTCACCACCAATACCTGGGATCAGGAGATCACGGTGCTGTGCCCCCTCCAGGAAGGCGGCACGGTGGGCGGCGTGACTGTCCTGACGGACCGGAACGAACTGGCTGCCTATCGCTCCATCGTAATGAGCAACGATACCTGTGTTACCGCTTCCTTTGCAGTGGATCTGACGGAGGGTGCGGAAAATGAGCTGTATGTAGGATTTGCCAGCGACTACTGGACCCGCAGCGGTGATTTCTGGGTGGAGGATTTCTGCCAGGATTGGATTTCTCTGGAGGATACAGACAATGCCGATGTGAAGCGGGTCCGCATATCCCAGAGTGCCATGGAGGCACTGGGCCGGGGGGAGAGCCTGTGGGTCGACGTCGGTGTGAATGCCAAAGACGAAAATGATGAAGAAATAACCTTCCACTGCAATTTCAGCCTTGAGCCGGATCTGTCCTCCACGTCTCCCTATCTGACTTTTGGCTGGCTGGATAACTGGGGCGAGGGCTTCTTTGAGCAGGAAGATCACAACTGCGAGGGTATGAGCATTACCCCCGGTGACACCTTCTTCCTGATTTTCTACCTGAACCACTGGGATGATGCCCAGGGCTGCATGGTGCAGACCCCCGTCCGGGTGCAGGGCGGCGATCATGTCACCGTCGGCTCCGTCAGCGACATCGCCGAGGGCCAGGAGAACGGCGAATACTTCTGCAGCGTTTCCACCGATGACGATTCCTGGGATCAGACCGTGGAAGTCTACTATCTGATGGACGGCACCCGGGTTTCCATGGAATTCCGGTCCGGCCGCGGAGAGCTGGGCTTCTACACCGCCCCCGCGATGACCAACGAAAACTGGCACAGCAGCGGCCCCGTGGAGATTGACCCCTTCGAGGAGAACTGCATCTACCTGGGCCTGGACAGGGATGGCTTTACCGTTCAGAATGTGTTTGTCAATGATGACAGCGCGACAGACTATGTTACCATTACTCAGGTGGAGGGCAACGCCAACCTCTACAAGCTGACTCTGACCGACGCGGGTCTGAACCGGATGATGAACCAGTATCTGCTGGGCATCTCTCTGGCTGTGGAGATTGTGAATGATGCGGACGAGAACTGGGTGGAGACCTGGTACGCCTACATCGACTTCTCCCGTATGCAGCTGCAGAGCGCGGCCTGGATATTCCTTGACGATGAGCCCTATGAACTGTTCGCAAAAGGGGATCAGGTGCTGTGGAATCACGGCAGGAAAACCGGTGAACAGGATGAGTGGGGCAACGAGATCTGGGAAAACGAGCTGCTTGACAGCCTGCCCCAGGGCCTGTCCTATGATCTGGCGGCTAACAAGCTGACCATGGAAGATTATCATGGTGAATCCATCAACATTTCCTACGACAGCTATGATGAATCCCAGAATACCCATTTCTATAATCTGCCCAACGGCAATCTGACCGTCGAGCTGATCGGCCAGAACAGCCTCGTTTCCGATGTGAGGGCCGCTGTGAGCTTCAGCGGTGATCTGAACGTCACCTTCACCGGCGAAGGCTCCCTGCATGTCAAGTCCACCAACAGCCCCGACAATCTGGACTGGGAGGGGCATCCTTTCAGCTATCCTGCCATGCGGGTGGACGGCGGTAGTGTGACCTTTGCAGACAGCGTCAATATCACCGTGGAAATCGCCGGCCAGGGCCTGGAAGACTGCTGGGATGAAAACGGTTACCTGGGCAGCCGGACGGCCCATCTGAATGCGCTGGACGCTTACAATGCGGATATTACCCTGAAGGACAGCGCCACCCTGACCACCCGGGTGCCCCAGGGAGCCAAGAGTAACGGTCCTCTCCTGGACGAGCCTGACTTCTTTGGGGACAACACCCCCGGCGGCTACAGCGGCATCAATGGCTATAACAGCCTGACGATCCGCGGCGGCACCCTGAATACCTCTGATCTCAAGGTGGATTATGGCTGGGACGAAAGCGGAAAGGTAATTTCCAGCACCTATACCCAGACCGGCGGCACCGTGAATATCGTGGCCCTGGGCTACAACAGCCTGACCGATATTTTTGAGTGGAACGAAGAGACGCAGCAGGACGAGTATGTGGACACCGTTCCGCACAGCCACTACGCCGGCCTGGAAGTTCTTTGGGGCAGCGTCGCCAATATCTCCGGCGGTGAGCTGAATATCACCGTGACCCCCACCGAGGCTGAAATGGCTTCCAGCAGCTATTTCGTCGGCATCGCCGCCCGGGGTGGCAGTCTGAACATTTCCGGCGGCGAGATCAATTTCACCACCGCGGGCTACGGCTGCGGCCTGGAGATCAACAGCGAGTACAATGAGAACGGCGAAGTGGCGGCTTCCTCCGACTTCCGTATGACCGGCGGCACCGTGAACATCCACGGCGATGAGAGCTGCATCATTGATGCCATCAACCTGAACGAGGCCGGTTCCACCGTGGATCTGACCGGCGGCACCATCAATACCTCCTGGACCAACTGCGTCCTGTGCGGCGAGGTGACCATCGACGGGGCTGCTCTGAACGTCAGCAATGGGCATATGGAGTTCAACGGCAAGTGTGCCATGAACGGCGGTACCATCGATATCGATGACGGCCTGATCGTCGTCAACAACGCTCTGATGCATAACGGCGGCGAGATCCGGATCGACAACGACCGGCAAGGCCCCTCCTGGGCATCCCTCGTTGTCCGGGCCTACTACGCGATTTCCAACGATGCCAAGCTGACCATCCGCCATAATATGTGGCCCTGCGCGGTGGCGGTGGAAGGCTGCTTCCATCAGATGGGCGGCACTGTGGATATCACCCACAACAGCGACTACACGGATTCCCAGGAAGCCGCGGTGCAGGTTACCACCTACTGGGATGAGGAGAACAACCAGGAGCACACCGGCTCCCTGCTGCTCAATGACGGCGTCTTTAACATCCGCTCTTTTGACGGCTGCCACAATGTGGGCCTGCGGGTCGATGAAGGAAGCGCGTTCTTCGTCGGCGCCCAGGAGGATGGACACCATCCTGTCCTGAATCTGACCGAGATGGACATGGAGCTGAACGGCACGTCTGATATCCTGCGGAATGCCGAGGTCAACGTGAACGAGGGCCAGGTCCTCCTGGACCAGCATGCTGTCTTCACCATGGACGCAAATGCTGTATTCACCGTTAAGACCACCCAGAGCCTGGAAGGACGGGAAGAGGAAGTATGGTACTTTGCCTTTGACTCTGAGCTTGGCTCCCATATTTACATGAAGGGCGGCACCCTGACGGTCAACGCCCGCAACTATGATGTGGCCATCCATCCCGGCGGCGATTATACCCAGACCGGCGGTACCGTAAAAGCCACCTGCACCACGGACGATATGAGCCGGATGAATACCGGCAGCGCCTTTGATTCCAACGGCACCGTGCGCATCGAGGGCGGCACCATGAATCTGGATTCCTGGCACACCGCATTCGCCCACAATCCGGAAGAGGGTTCGTCCAGGAAGTTGACCATTTCCGGCGGTATCTTTAACCTCAAAGCGGACTACGGCGGAATCTGGCTGGTCGGTGAAACCTCCATTTCCGGCGGCGATTTCAACGTTACTGTCAACGGCCTTGAAGGAGAAGCGCTGGATGAAAACGGCGAATCCCTCGGAAAGTATTTGTCCGCATGGGGTATCTTTATCTATGGCATTGAGAATCCCAATGCGTCCCTGACCATCACCGGCGGCGATTTCGATATTCAGCTGCCCGTTGATCCCGATGGCTATGAATTTATCAGCAGCAGAGGCATCCTGGCCCAGCAGGCGCCTGTCTCCGTGCAGGGCGGTACGTTCCATATTAATAGCCAGAACAGTATTGCTCTGTGGAATGTGAACGCCATGCCCTCCTTCACCCTGGGCGATGATCTTGCGATCTATTCCACCAAAACCGGCGCCAAGCTGGAAATGGTGACGTCGCACTGGACGGATGGAGAAGACGAGTGGTATTGCAGCATGCTGGAAGAGGACAATGTGGCAGGCGATCCCATCACCGGAGAGGGTATCGACTATGCCGGCTGCATCGTCATCGAAACCAAAAAGGCAGGCATCGATCTGACTGCTGACAAGACCACCCTGAAGTTCGGCGAGAAGGCGACCCTGACGGCCACTGTGTCCAATTGCGACGATCCCAATGTGAAGATCACCTGGACTCTGGGTGCGGGGGATCAGAATTATGTAACCCTGAAGGACAACAAGGACGGCACAGCCACTGTCACCGCCAAGAAGAATACGACCCTGCGGGAGGTAACCGTCACCGCCACCACCAACCTGGACCAGGTGGAGCCCGCGTCCGTGACCCTGACCGTCATTCCTGTTGCTGCCAAGGTGAGCATCCTGAATGAAGAGGGTGACGACATTACCGGTACCACCCAGACCCTGTATATGTCCACCGGCGGCGATAACTCCATGAGCCTCTTTGCGCGGAACACCCCCGAGGAGTCCGTGCAGGCATGGACCTGGAAGTCCTCCAACGCCAAGTATGCCACTGTGGATTCCGACGGCATCGTCACTGCTGTGACTGCGGGTAAGACCGTGACCATCACGGCCACTGCCACCGATGGCAGCGGCAAGAGCGCTACCGTGAAGATCAAGACCGTCCAGCCCATGGAAGAAATCCTCATGGAAGAGTACGCGGTCCTGGCCTCCGGCAAGAGCCTGACGCTGAAGGCTGAGGTCTATCCCTCCGATACCACCAACAAGAAGCTGACCTGGGAGATCCTGGACGGCGGTACCGAGTTCGCCACCATTTCCAGCACCGGCAAGCTGACGGCCAAGAAGGTCGAAGGCATCCAGGAAATCACGGTCCGTGTTTCCGCTGCGGAGAATCCCAGCGTGTATGCCGACTGCTTGGTTTCCATCCATCCCGCCGTTACCGCTGTGAATATTTACAGCCCCGACGTTACGGATATCGAAGGTCCTCTGAACGGCAAGACCATCACCCTGTACATGAGTTCTGATCCTGAGGATGCCCGCAACACCCTGGATCTGGATGCCGAGAACGATCCTGCCGACTCCGCTCAGGAGTGGACATGGAAGTCCTCCGCCGTCCAGTATGCTGACGTGGATGAAGAGGGCGTTGTGACCGCTTTGACCCCGGGCAAGACCGTGACCATTACGGCCACCGCCAACGACGGTACCGGCAAGAAGGCCACCGTGAAGATCCAGACCGTTCAGCCCATGGAAGAGGTCACTCTGCCTGAAACCGCGGCGGCGGCAGCGGGCAAGACCATCTCTCTGACGGCGCAGATCTATCCCTCCAACACCACCAACCAAAAGCTGGTCTGGGAGGTTGTCAGCGGCGCGGAATACGCCTCCGTTTCCGGCGGAAAGGTGAAGGCCGCCAAGACCCTTGACGAAATAAAGACAGTCACGGTCCGTGTCAGCGCTGCCGAGAACGCGGATGTCTATGACGAGTGTGAAGTCACCCTGTACCCCACCGCGGTGGACAAGGTGGACATCCAGGATGGCGATGGAAACTCCCTCACCGGCAGCACCGTGTCCATGATTATGGCAACGGACAGCGATAATACCCTGGATCTGGACACCGTGAGCTTTGCCAAGGATCTGGTTTCTGAGGTTGCTCAGGAAGTGACCTGGAAGTCCTCCGATACCAAGTCCGCCACCGTGGACGAAGAGGGTGTGGTTACCGTTCTGGTTCCCGGAAAGACCGTGACCATCACCGCCACTGCCGCCGACGGCAGCGGCAAGAAGGCTACCGTCAAGATCAAGGGTGTCCAGCCCATGGAAAACCTGACGCTGAAGGAGAATCTGGTGCTGGATGTATATGGCAATCCCATCATCGCCGGCGGTAAGGCCCTGAAGCTGACGACGGCTGTGGATATCTATCCCTCCAACACCTCCAACCCGAAGCTGACCTGGAGCGTGGCGGATAACGAATACGGCATCACCGTCAACGCCAGCACCGGCGTCCTGTCGACTCGGGCGGTGACAGAGCATGTGAGCGTGGAAGTCACCGCGGCCGCCCAGGATGGCTCCGGAGTGGATCTGACCTTCGAGGTCAGCGTCTATCCCGCCACCACCAAGGTGACCCTCGCCAATGGCGGCAGCGATGTGACCGGAAAGACTCTGACTCTGCCGGCAGGCGCCACCGCCGTTCTGGAGGCTGTGTGTACGCCTGACAACGCGGCAGGGGAGTACACCTGGACATCCTCTGACGCAAAGTCTGCCACCGTGAACGAAGACGGCGAAGTGACCGGACTGGTTGCCGGCAAGACCGTCACCATCACCTGCACCGCCGCCGACGGCAGCGGAAAGAAGGCCACGGTGAAGTTCAAGATCCTGGCAGCGGAATAATTCCCAAACAACAAAAACAGGCGCAGACGAAAGTCTGTGCCTGTTTTTTGAGTGAAAAAGAAAGGAGCAGCATTCAGCAGCGGCAGTGGCTCACGTGTAAATGATCGTTTATGCGGGCAAGGCCCGCGGCTAATGCGTTACGAACTCCGGCGCTGAACTTACGTCCTCTGGGCCCCTCGACCATGGGTGCCGCAATTTGGTAAATGATCGTTTATGTTTGCACCCACTGTAGGGCGGGGGCTTGCCCCCGCCGACGCACCAATGATTTTGCATATCCGCGTCTAACGCAGCCGAGCATG
>SFQY01000018.1 GCA_004562395.1 bacterium
GGTTTTTCACACTTTCTTTATCCTACTTTTTGCACTATTTGTCATCTTTTTTTGTTATTTTTTCCTATTTCAACTATTGATTCGCATCCCGGGGGAAGGCAAGGCGCCTTCGGCGCGAACACCTCAGCAAATTCCAATTTATCTGACAACCGCGCTAAGCCGGCAAGCACATGATTATTCCAACATCTCCCTCCGGTTCCCGGCGCCGAGATTCCGGTTGACTCCGGGGCTCCCGGGGCGTATAATGGAGGAAACATATGAAAAAGGAGACCCCCTATGGAAAAACAGTCTGCGGATTCTCTTCTGATCCTGGAACGGATCGCCAGGTGGCTGGCAAAGAAAATCAGGGAAAATCTTTTCCCCATTCTCGCCGCCTTTCTTTTTGGGTTTCTGGCCCACAACTTTGCCTTCACCAACAAGCTGGTAAACCACGACGAGGTCTTCACCCTGTTTTTCAAAGGCGGTTCCGTCAGCCTCGGCCGCTGGGGACTGGATTTCATTGACCGGATCTTCCCCGATTACTCCATGCCCTGGATCTACGGCGTGATCACCATCGCCCTGATGGCTGCCGCCGCCTGCATGATCCTTCACATCTTCTCCATCCGAAGCAGGCTGCTGCAGGTGCTGCTGGCCGGGATCCTGGTGGTCTTTCCCTCCATCACCGGCGTGTTCTCCTACATGTTCATGAGCTGCACCTATTCCCTGTCCATTCTGCTGGCCGCCACGGCGGCTTCCCTGATCAACCAGGACCGCCCCTGGAAATGGTGCGCCGCCCTTGTGTGCATGATCGCCTCCCTCAGCCTTTACCAGGCCCACATCGCCCTGGCCGCCAGCCTTCTGGTGCTGATTCTGATTCAGCGGCTGTTCCACGAATCCGATATCAAGCCCCTGGTGAAAAAGGGATTTTTCTTCGTGGGCTTCCTGATCCTCTCCCTGGGACTTTACTACATGACCGCCAAATTCATGCAGTACTGGAAGAACGTGGGCTTCAACAGCTACGCCGCGGGAAATCTGAGCTTTGACATCCGCTCCATCCCCAGGGACATCGCCGACGCCTACGTTACCTTCTTCCAGTACGTCACCCAGGGCTATCAGGGTCTGATCCCCACGGCCTTCTCCCGGATGGTCCACCTGCTCTGCTTTGCCGTGTCCGGGGTCCTTCTGGTGGGCTGGATGCTGCGGCAGCGCGGAAAGCGCCTGGGCCGTTTCCTGATGCTGCTGGCCCTGATCGCCATTCTGCCCCTTTCCTCCAACTGCCTGCATCTGTTCGCCACCCGGGACTCCGTCCATACCCTGGTGGCCTGCGGCTTCGTCAGCATCTACGTGCTGATGGTCATCGTGATACAGGAATGCGCCCCGGCCATGCCGGAGGGAAAGGGCCGGATCAGCTTCCGGAGCCTCGCCCTGAATCTGATCACCCTCTGCCTTGCCATCATCATCGTTGTGAACACCTACATCGCCAACGAATCCTATCTGAACCTCTACCTGCGCTATGAGAACGCGGCTTCCTTCTACACCTCCCTCATCGCGGACATCAAAATGATGCCGGAATTCAACAAGGAGTCCAGGCTTGCCGTCGTCGGCACCTTCCGGGAACCGGCCTTCTACTATGAGAAGTTCTCCTTCTCCGATGACATCACCGGCATCGACGGGTTCCTGCCCGACAGCTATTCCAAGGACAAATTCATGGAGTACTACATGGGCTTCCCCATGGAGTTTGCCACCGACGAGGAGATCCGGCAGATCACCGCCACGGAGGAATACGCCCAGATGGCCCAGTATCCCTATTACGGCTCCATGCGGTGGTTCGACAACATTCTGGTGGTAAAGCTTTCCGACTGATCCGTTCTCCAAATATGACAAAGAGAGGCGTTTTCTATGGCTAGAACCCAGATTCCCCTGCTGTATATTGTAATTCCCTGTTATAACGAAGAAAAGGTGCTTCCCGTAACCGCCCCTCTTTTTCTCGGGAAGCTCCGCGAGCTGATTGCCGCCGGAATGATCCGGCAGGAAAGCAAGGTCCTGTTTGTCAACGACGGAAGCCGAGACTCCACCTGGCAGCTGATCCGCGGGTTTTCCCGGGAGGATACCCATTTTGCCGGCATCAGTCTGAGCCGGAACCGGGGCCATCAGAACGCCCTGCTGGCAGGCCTCATGGAAGCCAGGGACAAATGCGACATCACCATCTCCATCGACTGTGACGGCCAGGATGACCTGAACGCCATGAACGCCATGGTGGAGGAATACCTGCAGGGGGCGGAGGTGGTCTACGGCGTCCGCAGCAAGCGGGAAACGGACACCTTCTTCAAGCGCACCACCGCGGAAGGCTTCTACCGGCTGCTGAAATGGATGGGTGCGGAGGTGGTATTCAACCACGCGGATTACCGTCTGGTTTCCGCGAGAGTGCTGCGGGAATTCTCCGATTTCAAAGAGGTCAACATTTATCTTCGGGGCATGTTCCCTCTGGTGGGCTTTAAGAGTACATCGGTGTATTATGAGCGTCATGAGCGGATGGCCGGGGAGAGCCACTACCCCCTGCGGAAAATGCTGGCTCTGGCCTTTGACGGCATCACCAGCCTCAGCGTCAAGCCCATCCGGATGATCACCGGCCTGGGCATCGGCATCTCCTTTGTGGCCTTCCTGCTGATCCTCTACGCCCTGATCTCCTATTTCCGGGGCGATGTGGTTTCCGGCTGGGCCAGCAGTCTGATCGCCACCTGCTTCCTGGGGGGCATCCAGCTGATCTCCCTGGGCGTCATCGGCGAATATGTGGGAAAGATCTACATGGAAACCAAGCGCCGCCCCCGGTTCATCATTGCGGAACGGACCGAAGACGCCGGTCAGGACTGACCGAAGAAAAGCAGGACCTCCCCTTTCCGGAAAGGTCCTGTTTTTTGGTGTGTTCACCAGCCCCGGCTGGCCCTAATAGGCAAAATCCTTCAGATCCCGTCCCAGGGCGGAGCGGGCGGCGGACAGATCCCGCTGCCTCAGAGCCTCCAGCAGGGCCTGGTGGTTTTTCATATCGGAGACGGTTTCCACCCGGTCCCGCATTCCCCAATAATACTGGGCATAGGCCCGCTTCAGCGTGTCCATGGCGGACTGGAGCTGCTGGGTGGCATAGCGGTTTCCCGCCAGTCCGATCAGCTCCAGGTGGAAGGCGGCGTTGTGATCCCAGTGGGTCCAGACATCCTTCGCAAAATCCGGGTCACAGCATCGCTTGTTCAGCTCCTCCAGGCGCAGAATGTGCCGGGGCGTGATCTGATCGAAGCACCGGGCCAGGCAGCCGGTTTCCAGCACATACCGGTATTCCAGAATGTCGGTGATCTCACTGCGCTCCACCCGCAGCACCTCATAGCCGCAGCGGGGAATGCTGCGCACAATATGCTCCCGGCACAGCGCCACCAGCGCCTCCCGGACGGTGGTTTTGCTGCAGCCGTATTCCTCAATCAGCTCCCGCTCCGTCAGGATCTGGCCGGGCCTGTATTGGTTGCTGAAAATGTCATTCAGAACAGAGTCATATACCTGGGCGGAAACGCTTTTTTTCATATCAAATCCTCACTTTTCCGGTGGATTCCAGTTTCTGTGCCGGAGTGCTTCGGTCTGTACGGGAAACCTTCCTTTGGCAACCTTATTCTACAAAATATTCCCAATTCTGTCAAATTAATTCTTGCAATCTGGTATGATTACTGGTATGATTAATGTATTCACACAGAGAGGCGGGATTGGAACCATGGGTGAGGAAACCTTTCAGAATTTCATCACGATTCTCAACGAGGAGCTGATACCGGCCCTGGGCTGCACGGAGCCCATCGCGGTGGCCTACGCCGCGGCCAAGGCCCGGGATGTGCTGGGGCTGTTTCCCGGGCATATCACTGTGTTTTGCAGCGGGAACATTGTCAAAAACGTAAAATCCGTGACCGTTCCCAACTCCAACGGCCTGCGGGGCATTGACGCGGCCGCCACGCTGGGCACCGTAGGCGGCCGGGCGGAAAAGGAGCTGGAGGTGCTGGACGATGTGAAGCCGGAGGACATTGAGCGGACGAAAGCCCTCCTGGCGGAGCATTTCTGCGACACCCGGCTGGTGGGAAGCGTGGACAAGCTGTACCTGAAAATACAGGCAACACAGGGCCAGGAGTCCGCCAGCGTTACCATCCAGGGCCACCATACGAACATCACGGACATTGAAAGGAACGGCCGGGTGCTTTTCCATTGTGACTTTGCCGGGCAGACTCCCTCCCTGCGCCGGGGCGACCGGAGCCGGCTGAGCGTGCGCTCCATTCTGGAGTTTGCGGACAGGGTGGAAATTGCCCGGATCGAGCCTGTTCTGTCCCGGCAGATCCGGTGCAATATGCGCATCTGCCAGGAGGGCTTATCCGCGCCCTTCGGTGCGGGTGTGGCCGGTGCTCTTCTGGAGGGGAAGGATCCGTCCGTCTTTACCGTGGCACGGGCAAAGGCTGCCGCCGCCTCCGAGGCCCGGATGTCAGGTTGCCCTCTGCCTGTGGTGATCAACTCCGGTAGCGGCAATCAGGGCATCACCGTGTCCGTCCCGGTGATCGAGTATGTTCAGGCCCATGGGCTGTCCCAGGAACAGCTGTACCGGGCCCTGGCTGTCAGCAATCTGATTTCCATTCATCTGAAATACTTTATCGGCGATCTGTCCGCCTTCTGCGGAGCCGTTACCGCCGCCTGCGGTACCGGCGCTGCGCTGGCCTACCTGGAAGGGATCGGCTACCGGGGAGTCGCCGACACCATTACCAACACCCTCGCCGCTGTCAGCGGAATCTTCTGCGACGGAGCCAAGCCCTCCTGCGCGGCGAAGATCTCATCGGCGCTGGACGCCGCGTTTTTGTCCCTGGGCATGGCCCGGCGGCACAGTGCCTTCCACCCCGGAGAGGGGGTCGTGGGCGAGGATGTGGAGCAGACCATCCGCAGTGTTGGCCATATTGGCCGGAACGGAATGGATGAGACCGATCAGGAGATCCTGCGGATCATGATGCAGACCGACAGTGTCTCCCGGGATTTGTGTTGAACGGAGTCACTCCGTTGGCAAATAATCAGAAAGGAGAAACAAAATGTCCAAAATCAAAAATGAATGGCCCACGAAAATGCGGGAGGCCATGATCTACCGCCGCGCGATGGCTTCCGCCGCCCAGAAGAGCGCGCTGAACGCCATGGAGTTTGAAAAGCGCGGGATCCCCTATGAGGATGTGTACAGAGCCTCCTCCTGCCAGCTGGCAGCCAAAAACGCCCGGAATTTCCGCTCCCACATGACGGATGTCAACGATCTGCGGGAATGGGGCAAGCAGATGACCGTCGAGATCGGCAAGGAAGCCTTCGGCATGGAGGTTCTTGAGTGTAGTGAGGACTGCTTCGCCATGGATATGCATTTTTGCCCCCACCTGCAGGGGTGGCTGGAGCTGGGATGCTCCGATGAAATGTGTGCGAAGCTGTGCGACATGGCCATGGAGGGAGATTTCGCCATGGCCCGGGAAATGGGCTACACTCTGGAAAATCCCCAGCGGCTGGCCAACGGCGACCATGCCTGCCGGGTAATCTATCGTCGCAAGAAAGACTGATCATCAAAGAAGGAGGATCTATATGAAGAAAAACGACAACCCCACCGTAAAAGCGGTATCCCGCCCCGGGCTGCCCAGAAGGCTCCACATGTTCTATGGCATCGGTGAGTTCGGCCAGCAGTTTTCTCTGGGAACCCTGAACTACTTCCTGCTGTACTTCTATACCAATGTCCTGAAGATCGACCCCGTGGCCGCCGGTGTGCTGATGCTGGTCGCCAAATTCTGGGACGGCATCAACGATCCCATCGTGGGACTGTTTATCGACCGCTCCAAGCCCGGTAAGGACGGAAAGTGCCGTCCCTTCCTGCTGCGCTGGGCGGTGCCCGCGGGCGTGTTCCTGTGGCTGCTGTTCTATGCCCCCAACCTGAGTCCCACCCTGAAGCTGGTTTACGCCTATGTGACCTATTTCGGACAGGACCTGTGCTACACGGCCACTGGCCTTGCCTATACCACCCTCCAGGCCCGCATTGCCGCCGAGCCCCAGGATCGGGTCATTCTGAACCAGAGCCGGGCCTTTATCTCCATGTTCTCGGCCATCTTTGTTTCCTCCGCCACCATGGGACTGGTGGGTGCCATGGGCCACGGAGACGAGGGCAAGGGCTTCCGGATCGTCATCGGGATCTACGCCGCCATTCTCACCCTGAGCTACATCTTCGTATACTTCCTGACCAAGGGCTATGACAAGCAGGATGTGGCCACGGAGGAGGAGTTGGCCGAAAGCGCCAAGACCGAGCAGGTTCCCATCAAGGACGCCGTTGTGGCTCTGTTCAAGAATAACCTCTGGAGATGGTACATCATCGCCGGCGTTCTGTACTCGGCAACCTCTTCCGTAACCTCCGGACTGCTGATCTACTATGTCAGCTACTACATCGGCAACCGCAGCCTCATCGGCCTGGCGGGCCTTTGCTCCATGGTTTCCGGCTTCCTGGCGGTGATTCTGCTGAGCCTGTTCACCAAGAAGCTGGGCAAGAACCGCACCTGCGTCACGGGCCTGTGCATCTCTCTGGTGTGCATCATCATCCGGATCGTGACCGGCGACCATGTGATCCCTCTGTATCTGGCCTGCCTGCTGGTCAGCGGCTTCGGTATGACCCTGTACGCCTCTTTGATGGTTCCCAACACCATGGACTGCATCGAGTACGGCGAGTGGAAAACCGGCGTGCGCAATGAGGCGCTGGTGATGTCCGCCTACAGCTTCGGCACCAAGATGGGTCAGGGCCTGGGCACCTCCTCCATCGCGTTTATGCTGGCCGCCGTCGGATTCGACGAGTCCCTGACCGTGCAGACGGCCTCCTGTGCCTCCGGCATTCACGCCCTTGGCACGATCATTCCGCTGGTGGCCTACTGCGGACTGATCGCGGTGATGCTGTACATCAACTTCCGTTTCGAGAAGCATATGCCCCAGATCCGCGCGGAGCTGGCCGAAAGGCGCAGCGCCGGCAACTGATTGGCGCCTCCCGAAAAAATAGCAATGCAGGCAGTGCCTTTCGGCACTGCCTGCAATATTTTTTCGAAAATACCCGCTTGCTCCCTCATACTATTTCTCGATAAAATGGTTAATACCATTTTATCCTGCGCTTTTTTGCGCAGGCCGCCAGTGGCGGCGAGAAATGTATGGACTACGTTTTTTAGCGGCGATGCCGCTGACCGCTTGACAGCGGTCTCATAAAACGGTATTTAACCGTTTTATGAAAAACTAGTATCAGCACTGCCGTAAATGATCGTTTACCGCGGCATCTACCATACAATGCCGCACCCAACGTAGGGCGGGGGGCTTGCCCCCGCCGAGCAGGTCAGATATCCGATCTGTTGCGCTAGATGTGGATATGTAAAACCATTGGTGCGTCAGCGGGGGCAAGCCCCCGCCCTACGTTGGGTGCGAGCATAAACGATCAATTACGCATAAATCCGGCATGACTGAATTGTTTTTTCTGTCATCCGTCTGATATGCGCAAAAGAGCGAATTTCCAATCAAAGGGGCTCTAGGGAAAGTAATCCTCCGTCGCCGGTTCCTGCAGCGGGCCATAGGCGGCCAGCAGTTTTTCGGTTTTTGTGAACCGGAGCTTCAGCAGCCCCCGCCACAGGCATTTGGGCGGCAGGGTATTTCCCCCTTCCCGGAAATAGGCCTTCAGCTTGGCTTTCAGCAGATTCAGGCTTTCCGGGGAATTGTCCGGATATTCGGACATGTAGACCAGCGCATCCAGGTAAGGAACGTCAAAGGCCCGCCGCAGCTCCGGGAAGCGGGCGATGACCTTTTCCCGCCGCTTGGCCACGGCATCGATCCGGTCCAGAACCAGCTGGTTCCGGGATTGGGGCGAAAGCATGACGCTGGAAGCCCGCCGGCGGTAATTGTAGATGATCCGGTCGTCACAGGCCACCCGTCCGGCGTTCATCAGCCCCTGATAGGTAAAATACTCATCGTCGATCTTATGGCCTTCCTCAAAGAAAACGCCCTCAAACAGCTCCCGCCGGTACAGCTTGTTCCACAGCAGGGCGCAGGTCCAATCCCCGTTGAAGCGCACCAGGTAGCGCCTGCCCTCTTCGGCCGTTCTCCCCGTCCGGAAAATCCGGTCCTCGGACCGGTGTTTGTAGACATCCCGGAAGGCAAACTGGGCCACGTCGGCCTTTTCGGACCGGAGGACCTCCAGCATATAGCCGTACACGTTGGGCTCCAGATAGTCGTCACTGTCCACAAAGCTCAGATATTCTCCCGTGGCGATCCGAAGCCCGGCGTTTTTCGCCGCCGCCGCGCCGCCGTTTTTCTGGTGGATGACCCGCAGGCGGCTGTCCCGCCGGGCATAGGCGTCGCAGATCTCGCCGGACTCGTCCCGGGAGCCGTCGTCAATGAGGATCACCTCCAGGTTTTCATGGTCCTGCCCCAGGATGCTGTCCAGGCATTGGGGAAGATACATGGCCACATTGTAAACCGGTACAATAACCGAAATCAGATCTCCCATTGCAGCCTCACTTTCCGGAAGACGGAAGCCTGGACAGCAGCCACCATACAGGCTTGACAGGATACGCCTTTTCGTAGGCCCACAGATGCTCCCGGTCCCCGGGGAAGCAGCCGCATTCCCGGCCCAGCTTCAGGGCCTGCCGCAGCTTCCCGCGCAGCTCCTTCCGGTAAACCACCTGGGCCTTCTCCAGCTGCTCATAGGCGGCGTAAACATACTGCTCCGCGGCTTTCGCCAGCAGCCGGTGGTCTTTCCTGTCCCGGGCGAAGGCGATCTGCTGTTCAAAGGCCTCCAGAATGTGCATCCGGCGGGGACTCCACTGGGAGCGCATGATTCCCTGGGGGTTCTGGTAATAGGCATACAGCCGGGCGGGGGTCACCCCGATCTTCCCCGCCTCATAAACCGCCCGGTAGGTGGTAAATTCGTCCTCATGGAGCTTCCCGATGGGGTAGCGCAGGGACCGGAACAGGGATTTGTGGTAGAGCTTATTCCAGGCCACCGCCGTGAGACCCTCGTGCATCCCGCCGCAGTAGTAGTCGCCGGCGGACAGGCACCGCACCGAAAAATCCTCCTCCGCCGGAAAATCCTCCCCGGCGGTGCGGAAGAAGCCGCAGACGCTGATCTTGCACAGGGTCTGCTCCGCGGTGGTGTACAGGGTCTGCAAAAAAGCCGGATGGATCCAGTCGTCGCTGTCCACGAAGGCAAGCCAGCGGCTGGCACTGTTGGCCCAGGCCCAGTCGATGCCGGTGTTTCTGGCTGCGGAGAGTCCGCCGTTTTCCTGGTGGATCACATGGACCCTCCCGTCCTTTCGGGCGTATTCCTCGCACAGCTCCCCGCAGCGGTCGGGACTGCCGTCGTCCACCAGGATCAGCTCGAAATCCCGGTAGGTCTGGGCGAGGATGCTGTCCACGCACCGGGAAAGATACGGCTCCACCTTATACACCGGAACGATCACACTGATGTTTGGCATGGCTTCCCCTCCCCTTGCTTATCTTCGTTTCAGAATGGCTTTCAGCTTCTCATAGCCGGCTTCCCCGAACAGCGCTTTGCCCAGGCCGTACCGGAAATTGCTGCGCTTTTCCCGCTGAAGCCGTTTTTTCTCCTCCTGCAGGAACTGCCGCTCCTCTTCCGTCTGCCAGCTTCCGGAAAACCAGTGGATGGTCACAGTTTTGCGGGTCCTTTTCAGCTTTTTGGTGTCAAAGTCCACCGGGCAGAAGACCTCCCTGGGGTAGATGGCCAGGCCGTCCACGATCTGAAACCGGTCATTGAGGACAAGCCCGTGGCTCAGGCACAGCTTTGTCAGCACCTGCACATTGGTGGTGGTATCCACGGTGCCGTCGGGACGCAGAAAGCTGGCGCTGTCATAATGGCTCAGGAATTCCTCAAACAGGGGAAACCCCTTCCGGCAGGCCAGCAGCCCGGTCTGAATTCCCTTTTCACTTTCAAAGCCCGCGAAGGCCTCCTGCTGAAGGTAGGGCTCCAGGGGCTTCACCACCTCCACGTCCGTGTCCATGTAAACGCCGCCCAGCTCCGTCAGAGCCCGCAGCCGGACATAGTCCGTCACAAAGGCCCAACGCCCTGCCTCATAGGCCTGGCGCACATACAGCGGCGCGGTGGAAACGTCGAAATTGCCCTCGTTCCACTCGAGGATTTCAAAGTCCGGGCAGTATTTTTTCCAGCTGGCAATACACTTCTGGGCCAGCTTCGGCTTGGGGCCGCCGCCGAACCAGCAGTAGTGGATGATCTTCGGAATGCTCATTGTCCGTCTCCTTTCCGCAGCTGTCCGGCAATCTTCCGGACCAGCTCCGCCGGTCCCTTCTCCCGCAGCGTCCGGACCACCGCCTCCGCGGGCCAGTACAGCCGGATCAGCTTCGGGTGCATGGCGTCCAGAAGCATCTCAAACTGGGGCTTCGTCAGGGGGATCCCCTCTTTTCCAAAGAGCCTCCGGACATCTTTTTTGACCTGTCTTGCAATATCCGGCCGGTTCCAGTCCGCAACCGCCCTGCAGTAGCAGCCTGCCGCCGCCTCGGCGTAGAGGCCGCAGAAACGCTCCCGCAGCCGGAAAAATCCTTTTTCGGTGTAAAACCGGATGATCCGCTCCAGCGCCCACAGGTAGTCCAGCCGTTTCGGGCTGAAGCCGCTCTGGGTGGTGCTGCCCGGGTTGGTTCGGTAGAAATACAGCTCCCGTTGGATCCGGGCCACGGTTCCGGCGGCGCAGATCCAGTGGCACACCGCCTCGTTGTCCTCGTATACCCGTCCCGGACAAAACAGATGGGTCTCGATGATCTCCCGGCGGATCAGCTTGGCGCAGGCCACCCAGCCGGGGTACTCCCCCCCGTCGAACAGCCCCACCAGCGTCTGCTCATCCATGGTCAGCGTCTCATAGTTCCCGGTCCCGGGCAGGGAAAAATCCGGGGGAAGGGTCTGGGATTCCAGCATCCGGCACATGCTGACGGCCGCGCCGCTGTCCCGGGCGGCGTGAAGCAGCAGCTCCACCATCTGAGGATGGATCCGGTCGTCGCTGTCCACAAAGCAGATCCATTCCCCCTTGGCCTGAGCCAGAGCATGATTCCTGGCGGCGGCCTGGCCCTGGTTCTCCTGGTGGATCACGGAAACCCGGCTGTCCCCTCCGGCGTATTCCTCGCAGATCGCCGGACACCGGTCCGGGCTGCCGTCGTCCACCAGGATGACCTCAAAGTCCCGGAAGGTCTGGGAAAGGATGCTGTCCACACACTCCCGCAAAAAAGCCTCCGCCTTGTAAACCGGCACAATGATACTGACCTCCGGCATCGGTTTCCCTCCTTTCAAAAAAGCCTGACGAATCCTCCATGGCAACAATTCCGCCGTACCCAAACATCCAAATAGAAATGATCGTTTAGCGGCCCAACGGCCCCCTCTGACGAGGGTAGTGCTCCGCGCAGCGAATCAAAATATTCATGATTGCCGGTGGCAATCATACCTAAATGTATACTGTCAGCGAAGCTGACTGGGGGAGAGAAAGCCTGAAAGCTTTCGCATTCCTGGTAAATACGGGAAAAGGCGGAACATTTTCTCTCCCTCAGTCGCTTCGCGACAGCTCCCTCATCAGAGGGAGCCTTGTACGTTCACAGCAACCTTTGGAGTGTAAACGATCATCTACCCCCGCAGCTCCAGCCAGAGGCGGTAGGCTCTGGTCAGGAAGGGGTAGTACTCATACAGCAGCTCAAAGTCCGGCCAGAAGTCCACGCAGCCCTGCTTCCAGGCTCTGGGGATCAGATGTTTGATCCTGCGCCGGATCTTCCGGATCTCCCCGGTCAGCCGATCGGCATTGGGGGCCTCCCGGGCAGCGCTGAGGTTCTTCACAGCGTTTTCCAGGTACTCCCGGACCCGGAAGCGAACCAGCTCCTGATCTCCCATTTTCCGAAAGAAGGCGATCTGCTGCTCATAGGCCTCCCAGGCATCCAGCCGTCCGGGGGACCAGGTGGTTTTGGTGATCCCCTCCGGATTCTGATAGTAGGCATACAATGGCGCAGGAAGAAACACCAGAGCCTCCTGGGCAAACAGCAGCCGGTAGGTCAAAAATTCGTCCTCATGGAGCTTGCCCACCGGATAGCGGCACTCCGCGAAGCAGCTTCTGTGGTAGAGCTTGGCACAGGCAATGGTGGCATTGATGAATCTGTCCAGGTAAAACGCCTTTGGGGTCCAGCGCTCCGGTTCCAGAGACTCCGGAAGGACCGTTGGCTCCTCCCCCGCCGTCTCCCCATAGCCGCAGACGCTGATCCGGACCTGGCCGCGGACCGCCCCGTCCAGCAGCCGCCGGAGCATTTCCGGGTGAACCCAGTCGTCGCTGTCGATAAAGGTGAGCCACTGGCTGTCGCTGTTGGCAAACACCCAGTCGATCCCCGCGTTCCGGGCAGCGGAAAGGCCTCCGTTTTTCTGATGGATCACCCGGACCCGGCTGTCCGCCCTCCCATAGGCATCACAAAGGGCCCCGCAGTTGTCGGGGCTGCCGTCGTCTACCAGAATCAGCTCAAGATCCCGGAAGGTCTGATTCAAGATGCTTGTTACGCACCGGTCCAGATAGGCTTCCACCCGGTACACCGGCACAATCACACTGATTTGGGGCATACCCTATTCCTCCGCGTTGGACTTTCCCAGCAGCTTCCGCACCACCCGCCGGGGCATTTTGCGGATCTCCTCCCAACTGCGGTACCGGGACAGCCGCTCCGCCCAGCGCTGGCAGCCCTCTTCTCCCAGCAGCCTCCGGGCGGTCTTCTTTCCGAAGTTCTCCAGGTTCTCCCATCTTGCCTTCCGGCGCAGGGCTTTTCTGCGGATCTGTTCCTGCTCCGTATACCAGCTGCCGGAGAACCAGTGGATTGCCGTGGTCCTTCGGGTCTTTTTCAGCCTGCCGGTTTCAAAGCTCACGGGGCTGAAGACATCACAGGGGTAAAGGCTCAGCCCCTCCACCACCTGATGCTCCCCGTTGGGCACCAGTCCCCGGTCCCGGCAGACGGCGGTGACCGTCTCTACATTGGTGGTGACATTCAGGGTTCCGTCGGGATTCAGGAAGGAGATCCCGTCGTAGTGCTTCAGAAACTCCAGGAACAGAGGAAAATCCTTTTCGCAGGCCATGACGCCGGTGGAGATATTCTCCGGCGTCTCGAACCCCGCGAAAGCCCGGTCCTTCAGGAAGGGATCCAGGGGCTTCACCAGCTCCACATCCGTGTCCATGTAAACCCCGCCCAGCCCGGTCATGGCCTTCAACCGCACATAATCCGAAACAAAGGCCCATTTCTTTGCCTCATAGGCCTGCCGGACATAGAGCGGCGCGGACGCAAGGTCGAAATTATCCTCGTTCCACTCCAGGATTTCATAATCGGGGCAGTATTTTTTCCAGCTTTTGATGCACTTTTCCGCCAGCTTTGGCTTGGGATTCCGGCCAAACCAGCAGTAATGGATAATTCTGGGAATCATAGCGACCCCTCCTGTCATTTGTTTTTCAGCGCCCGCTCCACGGCCTCCAGCAGGCAGCGGCGGCTTTCCTCTCCCTGGGTCAGCGCCCGGTCATGGACCGCGGCGTCATAGCCTGCCAGAATTTCTTCGATTTCGGAAAAGGACGGGACCGTTTCGGCGCAGCCCTGGGGAAAGCCCAGCTTCCCGTAAAACTCCGTCAGCTTGCGGTCCCAGGCCAGGCCGAAGGAGGGGATCCCAAAGGAAGCCGCCGTGATCTGTCCGTGCATCCGGAAGGCGATGATCTTTTCAAAGCCGGTAACGGTCCGGACCAGCTCCCCGGTGGTCCGGGGCCGCTCCATCAGGTAGTCCTTCAGGTTTTCCTGGGGGATTCCCGCCTCAGTCAGCAGGTTTTCCCCGTAGCGCTGGTCGTAGGGAGAGCCGTTGGTGAAGGCCATCCAGCTGTGTCCGGAGGCCATGCACTCCCGGATCAGCCGCAGCTGCTGCTCCGGGCAGCGGTCAATGAGACCGATGCCGTATTCCGCCCGGCACTCCCCGGCTTTGGGAAACCAGCGGCTGCAGTTCAGGGCGGTATCGTAGGTTTCCAGCACCCGGGCCTTCACCGCAAACATAGAACGAAAGCGTTCTGCCGAATCCCGCAGGGAGATGGATACCACCTTCCCGCTGCCCAGGACCTGCCGCAGCAGGTACTCCCCGTCCTGGTCCAAGGTACTCATGCCGCAGGCGTGAAAGAGGATCCTGGTTCCGGAAAGGGCCAGCTGCCGGATCATCAGATGGATGACTCCGGCGAAATAATCCATGAACAGGGAGCCTCCGGCGAAGACCGCCAGGTCAAACCGGTTCTTCCGCAGCAACTCCTGCAGATGATACCACACCCGCAGGCACCGGTCCTTATCCGCGTCATAGGCCCGGCAGATGGCCGCCCGGCGGTAGTACAGGTAATGGTCACACACATACTTCGTCACCGCATCCAGAACCGGGTTGGTTTTGGGTTCGTAATACTCCGTAACGCTGATCCTGCCGCTGAGATCAAAGGGGACGATCTCCGCCTCCGGATACCCTTCCGCCAGGATCCTCTCCACCGACTGACACAGCAGCGGATCCCCCAGATTTTCCGAATAGTATTCGCCGATCAGCAGGATCTTCATGCACGTTACTCCTCATACCACACAGGGATTTAGAAAATGTCTGATAAATGATCGTTTCGCGTCCCCAAGGCCCCCTCTGACGAGGGGGCTGTCAGCGAAGCTGACTGGGGGAGAGAAAGGCTGAAACCTTTCGAGCTCTTTAAAAATATGGTAAAAGGCGGAACATTTTCTCTCCCTCAGTCGCTTCGCGACAGCTCCCTCATCAGAGGGAGCCTTGTGGGTGCACAGCAACCATCGGAGCGCTAAACGATCACTTACGCAATATCACCGCCCCCCATCAGGGGCCCGGGGTCAATATCTCGATGGTGGGGAACACGATGCTTCCCCAGTACTGCTGGCCCCAGCGCTTGGAGGTGTCGTTGACGCTGGTGTGGAACTCCTTGCGCAGGGTAAAGGCGGCGTTCACCACGTCGTGAACGATCTCCGCGCCATACTCGTTGACCTCGTACAGTACGATCCGGCCGTTGTACTCGCCCTCCGCCAGCTGGGGCAGGGGCAGCCGGAACACCGCCTCATTTTCTCCCTCCCGGACCTTCAGCCGGGGAGCGGAGGCCGCCATACCCACGGGAACGCCGGAGGCGGTGAAGAAGATGGTCCGGAAGGCCAGCTCCGGGAACTCCCTCTGGGAGGCGAAGTCCACCTTCAGCTTCAGGCTCTCCCCCTCATAGAGGATGGGGTCCTCCCGGTCCAGGATCTCCACGCTGTGGATGTGGATGGCCTCGTCGCCGATGGGCTCCCGGACGGTATTCTCGCAGTCGTACCGGAGCTGGAGGGTATCTCCCTTTCCGTAGTAGACGCCGATGGCCTCCTCCACGTCTCCCTCAAAGATGATCTTGCCCTTGTCCATGACCACGCACCGGTCACAGAGCTGGCGGATGGTGTTCATGTTGTGGCTGACGTACAGCACCGTCCGGCCCTCCTGCTTGGCGGCGGCACGCATCCGGTCCAGGCATTTTTTCTGGAACTGCACGTCGCCCACGGCCAGGACCTCGTCCATGATCATGATCTCGCTGTCCAGGTGGGCAGCCACGGAGAAGGCAAGCTTCACGAACATGCCGGAGGAATACCGCTTGGTGGGGGTGTCGATAAAGTCCCGGACCTCGGAAAAGTCGATGATGTCCTCCATCTTGGCGTCGATCTCCGCCTTGGTCATGCCGAGAATCGCGCCGTTCATGTAGACATTTTCCCGGCCGGTCATTTCGCCGTTGAAGCCGGTGCCCACCTCCAGCATGGAGGTGATCCGGCCGTAGATGTCGATTTCTCCTTCCGTGGGGGCGGTGACCCGGCACAGAAGCTTCAGCATGGTGCTTTTGCCCGCGCCGTTGCCGCCGATGATGCCCAGGGCCTCACCCTTGTATACCGTCAGGTCGATGCCGTTGAGGGCCATGAAGGTCTTGCCCACCAGCCGCTGGTCCATGCCGATGGGGATGTTGGGATCCTCCTTGCCCCGAACCCGGGCCCACCAGCTCTGCAGATCCTCCGTCAGAGTTCCGCCGCCGATCTGGCCCAGCTTATAGCGCTTCTTGACCCCGGAAAGGCGGATGGCAACTTCCCGGTTGTTTTCTTCCATACCCATTGCCTGTTCCTCCTTACACCGTATCCATGAAGGTCCGCTCGACCTTGTTGAAGATCATGATTCCGAAAAACGCCACCGCAAGGGTGATGACCCAGGACAGGCCGTAATATCCCCAGCTCAGGGTACCCTGGCCCAGGATCGCGTAGCGCAGCATCTCCACGGAGGAGGTGACGGGATTGACCATCAGCACCGTCCGGAGCCAGCCCTCGCCTACGGTGGACAGGGGGTAGACGATGGGGGTGGCGTACATCCACAGGGAAACGCCGAAGTCCACCAGCACCGTCAGGTCCCGGTATTTGGTGGTCATGCTGGACACGATGATGCCAAAGCCCATGCCCAGGATCCCCAGGTGCAGCAGCTCCACCGGGATCATCAGCCAGGCAGCCCAGTGGGGATGCAGCTGTCCCCGGAGCAGGAAGTAGATCATAAACAGCATCACCAGCAGCATCTGGATCAGGAACCGGATCAGCGAAGAGATCACGTTGGAGATGGGGGTGGTCAGCCGTGGGAAATACACCTTGCCGAACACATAGGCGTTTTCCGTAAAGGTATTGGCGTTGTTGGTCACGCAGCTGGCGAAGAAGGCCCAGATGGCGTTGCTGCACAGATAGAACAGGTAGGTGGGGATCCCATCCGTACCAATTCCGGCAATGCCGTTGAAGACGACGGCGTGGACCACGCTGCTGAACAGGGGCGTCAGCAGGATCCAGGCGGGGCCCAGAATGGTCTGCTTATAGGACACCACGAAATTCCGCCTTGTAAACAGGGCGATCAGATCCCGGTACTGCCAAACCTCCTTCAGATTCAGCTTCAGCAGGCTGTGGCTCGAGGAAATGTGGGTGTGATAGGTGGACTGTGTACTGTGTGCCATTTGGTTACCTCTTTTTTCGAAGGAATTGGATCAGATTGTGGACCCCCTTCATGGGAGCCACCAGCCAGCGGGGCATACCGATATACTCCGCGATCTGGGCGTCGGTACATCTGTCCATGGCGTCGCAGGTGAAGCCGTACCACATGCCCAGCATGGTCTTGGGAGAATAGTGAAAGAATTTCGCCTTCTCCCGGAAAAACAGGCCCGTCCCCTGGGGATTGTCCAGGAATACCTTATACCCCGCCTTGGTCAGACCGTCTTCCTTGTATTCCCAGATCCAGATGATATCGTTAAAGAACCGGATCCTGTAGCCGTCATAGGCCATACGGTTCCAGGTAACTGCTTCCGTCATAAACTTTTCGCCGGGGAACTCCGGATACAGATACCTGCGGTGAATGTCCGTATAGAACACAAGGGCCCGCTCGCCGTTGATTACGCCGTACATATCAAAGGCGTTTCCATCCAGGAATGCCCCGTCAAAGAGCTGATTCGGGGTGTAATCCGGAGCATAGCCCCGGTTGGCAACAATGCCGCAGAATTTCCCGTCCTTCGGAAGCTCCGCCTCCCAGCGGGCCACCTTTTCCAGGGCGTCGTCCGTCAGATAGTCGTCGGAGTCCACGGTGAAGAACAGCTCTCCCCGGGCCAGCTTCAGTCCATGGTTGATGGCCCGGCACTTGCCGCCGTTTTCCTGCCGGACATAGCGGATGGGAAAGGGGTTTTCCTCCCGGCGCCACCGGTCGAACAGCGCTTCGGTGCCGTCGGAGGAGCCGTCGTCCACCACCAGCCACTCAAAGTCCCCATAGCTCTGGCGCTGCAGGGACCGGTACAGGTTTTCCAGGATGTAGGCCCGGTTATAGGTTGGGGTAAACACGGTGATTTTATAGTCAAACGCCATGGTATCCCTCTATTCTCTCTCAAAAATCAGATTCCGCAGGCGGCAGGTCCCTTCAAAGGAAATCTTTGCCATGAGAATCCACAGATTGTCCTTCCAGGAATAGGCCCGGCTTATGGAAAGGGGCCGAAGCTCCGCCAGGATCTCCCCCACGCCCCGGCGCAGGGTTTCCTTTTCCTGTCCCTGAAGGGTCTTCAGCCCCGCCTGGAGGGTATACATGCAGGAGACGAAGAGGCTGAGCTTCCCCTCCGGAACCAGCGCGGGCATTTGCTCCTTCAGATAGGCCAGCCGCTGCCTCTTGGCTTCCAGGCCCTCCAGCGCCCGCAGGGTTCCGTTCTGGTGCATGACACTGCCGGGCTGCTGACGGTAGGCGTAGCAGATTTTTTCCGAGCGGATCAGCTTATGCGCGCTGCCCAGCACCCGGTAGGTAAAAAACTCGTCGTCGATTTTGGTGCCCACGGGGAACCGGGTATCGCCGATGACCTCCCGGCGGTACAGCTTGTTCCAGATCAGCTGTCGGAACACGTTGTCCCGGATATGCTCCGCCATGGCCTCCGACCGGGTATAGGTCCGAACCTCCTGCCGCTCTTCTTCAAAGGACGCCTGATCCGTCTCGGTTTCCACATAGCCGCACTCGGCAATGTCCGCCCCGGTGTCCAGCAGCTTCGACAGATACCGGTACATATGGGGAGCAATATAGTCATCGCTGTCCACGAAGCCGATCCGCTGTCCCGAGGCCATGTCCAGGGCCGCGTTCCGGGCCGCTCCACCGCCTCTGTTTGGTTGATGAAGCACCCGAATCCGGCTGTCCCTGGCAGCCCACCGGTCACAGATGGCGCCGCTGCCGTCCGGAGAGCCGTCGTCCACCAGCAGGATTTCCAGATTCTCATAGGTCTGGCCGGTGATGGACTCCAGGCACCGGTCCAGGTATTTTTCCACTTTATAAACCGGGACGATGACGCTGATCAGCGGCTGTTCTCTCATGGCGGCTTTCCTTTCTGATTGATAACAATTCCGTCGCGCTGACATAGGTAAAGGATCGTTTATGTTTGCACTCACTGTAGGGCGGGGGCTTGCCCCCGCCGACGCACCTATGGTTATACATATTTGCGTTTGACGCAGCAGATTGCGTATCT
>SFQY01000074.1 GCA_004562395.1 bacterium
GTTGATGACCCGGCGGTACAGGTCGTTCAGGTCAGAGGTGGCGAACCGGCCGCCGTCCAGCTGCACCATGGGGCGCAGCTCGGGGGGAATGACGGGCAGAACGTCAATGACCATCCACTCGGGCTTGTTGCCGGAGATGCGGAAGGCGTCCACGACCTCCAGCCGCTTGACGATACGGGCCTTCTTCTGGCCGGAAGAATCCTTCAGCTCGGCGTGGAGCTGGGCAGACAGAGCCTCCAGGTCCACGTCCTGCAGCAGCTTCTTCACGGCCTCGGCGCCCATGCCGGCCTGGAAATCGTCCTCATACTTCTCGCGGTAGTCACGGTACTCCTTCTCGGAGAGGATCTGATTCTTGGTCAGCGGGGTCTCGCCGGGGTCGGTGACGATATAGTTGGCAAAGTACAGCACCTTCTCCAGGATGCGGGGGCTGATGTCCAGCAGCAGGCCCATCCGGGAGGGAATGCCCTTGAAATACCAGATGTGGGAGACGGGGGTGGCCAGCTCGATGTGGCCCATGCGCTCACGGCGCACCTTGGCGCGGGTGACCTCCACGCCGCAGCGGTCGCAGATCTTACCCTTGTAGCGGATCTTCTTGTACTTTCCGCAGTGGCACTCCCAGTCCTTGGTGGGTCCGAAGATGCGCTCGCAGAACAGGCCGTCCCGCTCCGGCTTCAGGGTGCGGTAGTTGATGGTCTCGGGCTTCTTCACCTCGCCGTAGGACCAGGCCAGGATCTGCTCGGGAGAGGCCATGCCGATCTTGATCGCGTCAAAGGCAATGTTGTTGCCGGTATTGTTATCCATCATATTGCGATTTCCTCCTTCAATGATCCAGAATGTTCAGTGTGACGAATGGTTCTGGATCATTCGTCGTCGAAATCGACGTCGATGTCCGCGCCGGCGTCCTCCGGGGCGTCCTCGATGTCAAAGCCGGACTCCTGGAAGTCCGCGTCCTCGGCGAAGGCGCGGTGACGGTCGTCGTCCGCGTCCATCCGGGCCAGGTTGAAGGTATCCATGGCGTCCTCGTCTTCCTTCAGCTCGATGGGGTTGCCGTTCTCGTCCAGCACCTGGATGTCCAGGCACAGGGACTGCAGCTCCTTCACCAAAACCTTGAAGGACTCGGGCACGCCGGGCTGGGGCACATTGTGGCCCTTGACGATGGCCTCGTAGGTGCGGACACGGCCCGTCACATCGTCGGACTTGACGGTCAGGATCTCCTGCAGGGTGTAAGCCGCGCCGTAGGCCTCCAGGGCCCAGACTTCCATCTCGCCGAAGCGCTGGCCGCCGAACTGGGCCTTGCCGCCCAGAGGCTGCTGGGTGACCAGGGAGTAGGGGCCGGTGGAACGGGCGTGGATCTTATCGTCGACCAGATGGTGCAGCTTGAGGAAGTACACATAGCCAACGGTGACTTTGTTGTCGAAGGGCTCTCCGGTGCGTCCGTCGTACAGCACGCTCTTGCCCTCGGGGTCCAGGCCGGCCTCTTCCAGCATTCCCTTGATGTCCTCTTCCCGGGCACCGTCGAAAATGGGGGTGGCGACCTTGCAGCCCAGGGCGTGGGCAGCGTAGCCCAGATGGACCTCCAGCACCTGGCCGATGTTCATACGGGAAGGCACGCCCAGGGGGTTCAGCACGATGTCCAGCGGGGTGCCGTCGGGCAGGAAGGGCATATCCTCCTGGGGCAGCACGCGGGACACGACGCCCTTGTTACCGTGGCGGCCTGCCATCTTGTCGCCCACCTGGATCTTGCGGCGCTGGGCGATATACACGCGGACCACCTGGTTCACGCCGGGGCCCAGCTCGTCGCCGTTCTCACGGGTGAAGACCTTGGTGTCCAGCACGATGCCGCTCTCGCCGTGAGGCACTTTCAAAGAGGTGTCGCGGACCTCGCGGGCCTTCTCACCGAAGATGGCCCGCAGCAGCCGCTCCTCGGCGGTGAGGTCGGTCTCGCCCTTGGGGGTGACCTTGCCCACCAGGATGTCGCCGGACTTGACCTCGGCGCCCACGCGGATGATGCCGTTCTCGTCCAGGTCCTTCAGGGCGTCCTCGCCCACGTTGGGGATGTCCCGGGTGATCTCCTCGGGGCCCAGCTTGGTGTCACGGGAGTCGATCTCGAACTCCTCGATGTGGATGGAGGTATACAGGTCCTCCCGCACCAGGCGCTCGTTCAGCAGAACGGCGTCCTCGTAGTTGTAGCCTTCCCAGGTCATGAAGCCCACCAGGATGTTGCGGCCCAGGGCGATCTCGCCCTGATCGGTGGCGGGGCCGTCGGCCAGGACGGTGGGGTCCTCCCACTCGCCCTTCTCATTCAGGCGCTTGCCATGGACCCGCTCGCCCACATCGACAATGGGATGCTGGTTGATGCAGGTGGTGTGGTTGGAACGCAGGAACTTAGTGAGTTTATAATCCTTGGTCTCGCCGCTGTCGTACTTGACGGTGACATGGCGGGCGTCCACGGAGGTGACCACACCGTCGCCCTCGGCCAGCACCACGATCTCGGAGTCGATGCAGATCTTGTGCTCCATGCCGGTGCCGACGATGGGGGCCTCGGGCCGCAGCAGAGGCACGGCCTGGCGCTGCATGTTGGCGCCCATCAGGGCACGGTTGGCGTCGTCGTTGGGCAGGAAGGGGATCATGGCGGTGGCGATGGAGACCATCATACGGGGGCTGACGTCGATATAGTCCACCAGCTCCTTATCCACTTCCACGATCTCGTCACGGTGACGGGCGGTGATACGGGCGTTGATGAGGCAGCCGTTCTCGTCCAGGGGCTCGGCGGCCTGGCCGACGATGTAGTTGTCCTCCTCGTCGGCGGTCATATAGGTGATATCATTGGCGACCTTGCCGGTGGCCTTGTCCACGGCCCGGTAGGGGGCCTCGATAAAGCCGTACTCGTTGATGCGGGCGTAGGTGGCCAAGTAGGAGATCAGGCCGATGTTGGGACCTTCAGGGGTCTCGATGGGGCACATGCGGCCGTAGTGGCTGTAATGGACGTCGCGGACCTCCATGTTGGCCCGCTCACGGCTCAGACCGCCGGGGCCCAGAGCAGACAGGCGACGCTTGTGGGTCAGTTCGGCCAGGGGGTTGGTCTGGTCCATGAACTGAGACAGGGGGCTGGAGCCGAAGAACTCCTTGATGGCAGCGGTGACGGGCCGGATATTGATGAGGCTCTGGGGAGTGACCACATCCAGGTCCTGGATGGTCATGCGCTCCCGGATGACACGCTCCATACGGGAGAAGCCGATGCGGAACTGGTTCTGCAGCAGCTCGCCCACGCAGCGCAGGCGGCGGTTG
>SFQY01000075.1 GCA_004562395.1 bacterium
TACAAAATCGGGACGTTGCAAGGGGGAACGGATTGCCGCGCCAGTGTGCGCACTGGCTCGCAATGACAGGGAAAACGGGGCCTGGTTCCTTAAGTTGATGACATTGCCCCGAGGGGAAGGTTTTGGCTCCGCCATCCCGTCAAATTCCAATTTGTCGCGCAGAGGAGTAGAGTTGATAAGCATTTTATGGAATATCCATGTTAACGGGCGCTTTTGCGTGCCCGGACGGGCCGGGTTCCCGGGGCGGGAAAGCGGACTGTCTCTGATCCGGAAAGGGAGGAACCGCCTTGAAAACCAGAAAGCTGACCCTTCTGGCCCTGCTTTCCGCCATTGCCCTGACCATTTTTATGGTGGAGGCCCAGCTTCCGGCTCTGGTGCCGGTGCCCGGGATCAAGCTGGGCCTGGCCAATATCGTGACGGTGTTCACCGTCTTCGCTCTGGGACCCGGGGAGGGAGCGGCGGTGCTGGCCGTGCGGATCTTCCTGGGGGCGGTGTTCGCCGGGAACTTCAGCACCATTTTTTATTCCTCCGCCGGAGGGCTGTGCGCCATTGGCGTGACCATCCTGCTGCGGCGGATCCTGACCAAAAAACAGCTTTGGGTGGCGGGATGCCTGGGGGCCGTGGCCCACTCCCTGGGACAGATGGCCATGGCCATTGCCCTGACGGGAACCCCCTCCCTGGCGGTGTACCTGCCGGTGATGATTGCCGCGAGCATCGTCACGGGAGCCTTTACCGGCCTGTGCGCCCAACTGCTGGTGAATCGAGGAAAGCTATGGAAAATTATTTCAAAATGAACCTGCCCAAACAGGACATTGACGCCATTTCCAATCTGGGCCTGGCCCATATGGGGGACTGCGTCTTTGAGATCCTCTGCCGGGCCTATCTCTGCGCCCGGGGGGAGAAGACCGTGGACCGGCTCCACCGGGACACCATTCAGATGGTGAAGGCCACCTCCCAGGCAAAGTTCGCCGACAAGCTGCTGCCGATGCTGACCGAGGAGGAGCTGGCCTGGTACCGCCGGGGCAAAAACGCCCACGTCCACGCGGTCCCCAGGTCCGCCACCCCCGCCGAGTACGCCAAGGCCACGGGTCTGGAGGCCCTGTTCGGGGCGCTGTACCTGGCGGGCCGGACGGAGCGGCTGAACCAGCTGTTCAAAGCGGTGATGGAGGATTGAGCCATGCTGGTGAAAAATCAGATCTATGAGGCCCTGGTGACGGATTATACCGCCGAGGGCCAGGGGGTGGCCCATATCGAGGGCTGCGCCGTGTTCCTGCCCAACGCCATCGCGGGAGAGCGGGTCCGGGTCCGCATTGAAAAGGCCCAGAAGACCTGGGCTTCGGGAAAAATTGTGGAGATTCTGGAAAAATCCCCCCACCGGGTCAACCGGGAATGCCCCGTGGCCAAGCTCTGCGGCGGCTGCGATTTCTGGCACATGGACTACGCCGAGGAGACCCGGCTGAAGGCGGAGCGGGTGAAAACCTGCCTCAACCGCATCGGCGGCCAGCAGCTGGAGACGGTGCCCATCCTGGCCGCCCCCACCTGCTATGGCTACCGCAACAAGGCCCAGTACCCCGTGGCGGTGAAAAAGGGCCGGGCCTTCGCCGGATTTTTCCGGGCCGGGACCCATGAGGTGGTGGAAAATTCCCGCTGCCGGATCCTGCCTCCGGAGGCGGACCTGGTGAAGGACAAAGTGATAGATTATGTAAACCAATACCGGGTACCGGTCTATGACGAGACCACCCACACCGGCCTGCTGCGGCATATCTATGTCCGCCGGGGGGCGGTGTCGGGGCAGGTGCTGGTGTGCCTGGTGGTGAACGGGGAGAAGCTGCCGAAGGCGCAGGAGCTGATCCGGCGGCTGGAGACGGTGCCGGGCTTTACCACCCTGGTGCTGTCCGTCAACACCGGAAAGGGCAACGCCGTGCTGGGGGACAAATTCATCACCCTCCACGGTCCCGGCTATATTGAGGATACCCTCTGCGGCCTGACCTTCCGGCTGTCTCCCCGGTCCTTCTACCAGGTGAACCACCACCAGGCCCAGCGGCTCTACGAGACGGCCATCGCCCAGGCCGGGATCACGAAGCAGGATACGGTGCTGGATCTGTACTGCGGCGTGGGCACCATCACCCTGGCCATGGCCTCCGCCGCCGGAAAGGTCATCGGCGTGGAGGTAGTCCCCCAGGCGGTGGAGGACGCCCGGGACAACGCCAAACGCAACGGCATCGAAAACGCGGAATTCTTCTGCGGCGACGCGGGCCAGGCAGCCCTTCAGCTGGAACGGGAGGGTGTCCGCCCCGACGTGGTGGTGGTGGACCCGCCCCGAAAGGGCCTGAACGCCGACACCATCGAAGCCCTCAGCCGCATGTCCCCCCGCCGCATCGTCTACGTCTCCTGTGACCCCGCCACCCTGTCCCGCGACGTGGCCCTGCTGAAGGAGCGGGGCTACGAACTAAAAACCGCCCAGGCCGCCGATTTATTCCCAAGATGCGCCCATGTGGAGACGGTTGTCTTGCTTTCCAAGGGCGAGATCGACTCGAAGAACATTCGGGTTGAGTTCTCTTTGGAAGACATGGACATGTCGGAGTTTCAGGACGGCGCAACCTATCCCCAGATCAAGGCGTATGTGTTGGAGCATACCGGTTTGAAGGTTTCCAGCCTGTACATCTCTCAGGTTAAGAGAAAGTGCGGACTGGAAGTTGGAAAGAACTACAATCTGCCGAAATCGGAAGATTCCAGACAAGCCCCGACCTGTCCCCCGGAAAAAGAGAATGCAATCCGAGTGGCATTGCAGTATTTTGGGATGATTTAGTTCACGTTGCCCTCCCGGAATCGGCAATGTCTCAAAGAAGCAAATGCTTTTGGAGGGGCATATTATGATAAAACTGATTCATGGTTTCTACAACATGGATACCAACACCGTGGAGCTAACCTACAACGGTGGCTCTGTTCTCGCCATTGACTGTGAGGAAGTGGAGAACGCCTACGATGTTACGAATGGACAGATGGCAGACCTTGACGGGCTGCTATACAATGCTCCGATGGAATACGCCAGTCTGGTGCTGTCCGGGGAAATGGAGAACTACCTGAAAGGGCCTGCACTCCACGGAATAGAAGAGACCGCAGAAAATTCTGTGTAATCGACAAAGTATGACAGTATAAATACTGGCGGCAAAGTCAAGAATGAAACTAAACATTCATGACAAAGGAGCCA
>SFQY01000076.1 GCA_004562395.1 bacterium
CCCGTGGCTGCTGTCCTGCTCGATATGGGTCTGGGCAAGACGGTGATCTCCCTGACTGCCATCGCGGATCTGCTGTTTGACAGCTTCGTAGCCCATCGCGTGTTGGTGATCGCGCCGCTGCGTGTGGCCCGCGATACATGGCCCGCCGAAATCGGCAAGTGGTCCCATCTGCAGCATCTGACCTATACTGTAGCTGTCGGCAGCGCAAAGGAGCGCCGCGCTGCCCTGATGAGAAGTGCGGACATCACGATCATCAACCGGGAGAACCTGGGCTGGCTGATCGAGGATAGCGGCTTTCCCTTCGACTACGACACCGTGATCGTGGACGAGCTCTCCTCCTTCAAGAATCACCAGTCCAAGCGATTCAAGGCTCTACTTCGTGTCCGACCCGCGATCAAGCGGATCATCGGCCTGACCGGCACGCCCAGCTCCAACGGCCTCATGGACCTGTGGGCAGAGTTCCGGCTGCTGGATATGGGCCAGCGCCTCGGACGCTTCATCACCCAATACCGCAACACCTACTTCATGCCCGACAAGCGCAACGGCGAGATCATCTACTCCTACAAACCGCTGCCCTTTGCGGAGGATGCGATCTACCGGAAGATCTCGGACATCACGATCTCCATGAGGTCTACCGACCACCTGAAAATGCCGGAGCTGGTTTCCACCCAGTACGAGGTGCAGCTCTCTGACGCGGAGGCCGAGCGGTATGCCGACCTGAAGCAGGAGCTCATCCTGCAGCTGCCGGATGGCGAGGTCACCGCCGCAAATGCCGCTGCCCTGACCGGGAAGTTAGCTCAGCTGGCCAACGGTGCGATCTATGCCGACACCGGCGAGGTGGTCGAGTTCCATGAGCGGAAGCTGGATGCACTGGAGGACATCATCGAATCAGCAAACGGCAAGCCTGTGATGGTGGCCTACTGGTTCCGACACGACTTACAGCGGATCAGGAGCCGCTTTGATGTCCGGGAGTTGAAGTCCAGCAAGGACATTGCCGACTGGAACAGCGGCAAAATCCCTGTGGCGGTGATCCATCCCGCCTCTGCCGGTCACGGTCTCAACCTGCAGTCCGGTGGCTCCACCCTCGTGTGGTTCGGCCTGACCTGGTCCTTGGAGCTCTACCAGCAGACCAATGCACGCCTGTGGAGACAGGGCCAAAGCGCCGGTACCGTGGTGATCCAGCACATCGTCACCAAGGGCACCATCGACGAACGCATCCTGAAGGCCCTGCAGGCGAAAGACAAAACGCAGGCCGCCCTGATTGAGGCGGTCAAAGCGGACCTGAAAATCTGATGACAACCTTCGGCAAAATTAGACAATCCGTGCCAATCCGAGAGGAACACTTATCGGAGGTACAAGGATGGACCCTTATCAGGAGCTTGCAAACGCCATCGTCCTGCAGGCAGTGAAGGATTACCGCATGACGGACGATGAGCAGGAACTGAAAGAAATTGAACGCTTCTTCCGTTCCAACTGGTTTGGAGTGCTGACCAAAGTGGACCCAAACCTCCTGATCACCAACCTGCGGAAGGAGAAAAAGACGTATGACTACTAAGGCATATCTGGGTCAGGCGCGGTTTCTGGACATGCGGATCAAGTCGAAGATACAGCAGATCGATTCCCTGCGGGAGCTGGCCACCAGCTGCACGGCGGTCCTGTCGGACATGCCGAGGAACCCAAACCACGGAGCGTCCAAGGTGGAAAGCTGCGTGATGAAGATCATCGAAGTGCAGGAAGGCCTGCAGGATGACATCAACGCGTTGGTGGAGCTGAAGAAAGAGATCATGGCCACCATCCACGCCGTGGAGGATGTGGAGCTTCAGACCCTGCTGGAAAAACGATACCTCTGCTTCCTCTCTTGGGAGCGGATCGCCGTGGAGATGCACTACAGCATCCAGCATATCTACCGGATGCATGAGACGGCACTGGATGCCGTGACGGAAATTCTCGATGGTCGCTCAGCATGAGAGGAAATGAGAGGGATTGAGAGTCGCCTCTTATGATAGGATTAAGATGCGAAAAATGAAGGTCGGGACCGGAAAACCGGCTCTGACCTTTTCTATTAGAGAGGCGGTGACAGTGATGCCAAGGTTCCCGGACCATCCCTGCAGGCATCCCGGCTGCCCCAAGCTGGTGCCCAAGGGAAAGAAATATTGTGACGAGCATGCTTCCCTCCACCCGGAGGAGGTGCGCTCCGCTGCTGCCCGTGGCTACGGCTCCCGGTGGCGCAGATTCTCGAAGGCTTTCCTTCGTGCCCACCCGCTGTGCGCCCAGTGCCAGCGCGAAGGCAAGTACGTCAAGGCAACGGTCGTGGACCACATCCTTCCGCACCGTGGTGATCCGGAGCTTTTCTGGAACCCGGAGAACTGGCAGCCACTGTGCAAGCATCATCACGACGTCAAGACCCGCAACGAAGATCAGTACCCGGTGTACCACTACTGATTCCGATGGGAAGGGGCGGTCAGAATCTCTGTGAGGCGGCTTCTAAAAGACCGCCGCCCCCTCTTTTACGCAAAAAAACAGGTTCAAACGGGGTATTAACCCCAAGGCCATCGAAAGGACGGTGAAAGCATGGCAAAAGACGGTACAAATCGAGGCGGCAGACGCGTCCGTGCGGGCGATAAGCCGGATGCTCTTGCCGATAAAATCGCTCGTGGCAAAGCCGCGCAGGTTATGGATCTTCCAATCACCGACCTTGATGGCACAGATGACCTCGGCCCGGTGGCCGACCTGACCGGCACGGACATGCCGCACCCCAGCGACTACCTGTCCGCCAAGCAGCGTGACGGTGAGCCCCTCGGTGCGGATATCATTTTCAACGAGACGATCCGATGGCTGAAGGAACGGGGCTGCGACCGGCTGGTAAATCCCCGGCTGGTGGAGAGCTACTCCGAGGCCTTTGCCCGGTATATACAGTGCTCGGAGGCGGTCAGCAATTACGGCCTCCTCGGCAAGCACCCCACCACGAAGGCCCCCATCGCCAGCCCCTTCGTACAGATGATGCTCAGTTTTCAGAAGCAGGCAAACCTGCTCTGGTACGAGATATTCGACATCGTGAAGCAGAACTGCACCACGGCCTACGAGGGCTCCCCGCAGGATGACGCGATGGAAAAACTGCTGAGAGCAAGGAGCAAGAACAGATGATAGAAAAAGTGAATCCGAGCCACCCGGACAAGGTGGCAGACCGAAT
>SFQY01000077.1 GCA_004562395.1 bacterium
AACATGTTACCAAGGAGAAAACGGATTGCCACGTCGCTGCGCTCCTCGCAATGACAGAGGTAGACGGTACCTTGGTGCTTAAGTTGATGACATTGCCCCAAGGGGGGAGCCAAGGGGATGCGTTATTTTCCATTTTCAAAAAGAGGTGATATTTATGGATTTGAGCAAACAGGAGCCTGTGGTGGGGGCGGAGCGGGTGCGGTTGGCACGGCGGACGCTGCAGAGGTACAAGGCCGGGAAGGCCAATCTGGAGAAGAAGGTCATCGACGCCGAGCAGTGGTACAAGCTCCGGTCCTGGGAGTGTATGCGAAGAGCCCAGCCGGGGCAGGTGGAGCCGGTGTCCGGGTGGCTGTTCAACGCCATCGCCAACAAGCACGCCACCGTCATGGACAATTTCCCCAGCCCCAACATCCTCCCCCGGGAGGAGGGGGACCGGGCCGAGGCCGCCATGCTCAGCGCCGTGGTGCCGGTGATTCTGGAGCAGAACGACTTCGAGGCGGTCTACGACGCCCAGGTGGACGACAAGCTCAAGTGCGGCACCGGGGTCTACGGGGTCTTCTGGGACCCGGGCAGGCTGGGGGGTCTGGGGGACGTGTGCGTGGAGCAGGAGGATATCCTGAGCCTTTTCTGGGAGCCGGGAGTCACCGATATCCAGCATTCCAGAAACTTTTTCCACGTGACCCTCCGGGACAACGACCTGCTGCTGGAGGAATACCCCCAGCTGGAGGGGAAGCTTTCTTCCTCCACCCTGGACCTGAGCCAGTACCTCTACGACGACACCGTGGACACCACCGACAAGTCCGCCGTGGTGGACTGGTACTACAAAAAGCGGGTGGGGGGCCGGACGGTGCTGCACTACTGCAAGTTCGTCAACGACGAGGTCCTCTTCGCCTCGGAGAACGAGCCTGCCTACGCCCAGCGGGGCTGGTACGACCATGGGCTGTATCCCTACGTCTTCGACCCGCTGTTCCGGATGAAGGGGACTCCCTGCGGCTTCGGCTTCGTGGACGTGGCCAAAAGCGCCCAGGAGTTCATCGACCGGGGGAACCAGGCCATTCTGGAAAACCTCCTGGCCAACGCCCGGCCCCGGCACTTCATCCGCAGCGACGGCAGCGTCAACGAGGAGGAGTACGCGGACCTGAGCAAGAATTTCATCCACGTGGACGGCAATCTGGGCCAGGACAGCATCCTGCCGGTCCAGGGCAAGACATTGAGCAGCGTCTACGTCAAGGTCATCAACGACAAGATCGACGAGCTGAAGGAGACCACCGGCAACCGGGACATCTCTGCGGGAGGCACCACCGGCGGGGTCACCGCCGCCTCCGCCATCGCCGCCATGCAGGAGGCCGGCAGCAAGCTGGACCGGGACGTGAGCCGGGGATCCTACCGGGCCTTCCGGAAGGTGTGCCTCATGGTCATCGAGCTGATCCGGCAGTTTTACGACCTGCCCCGGTGCTTCCGGATCCTGGGCCGGGACGGAGCGGAGCGGTTCGTGCTGTACAGCAACCGGGGTCTGCGGCCCCAGGACCAGGGGGTGACCCTGGGGGTGGAGCTGGGCTGCCGGCTGCCCCTGTTCGACATCGAGATCACCGCCGAGAAACAGAGCCCCTACTCCAAGATGAACCAGAACGAGCTGGCCCTGCAGTTTTACAAGGCCGGGTTCTTCGACCCCCTGGCGGCAAACCAGGCCCTGACCTGCCTGGACATGATGGACTTCGACCGGAAGGAGTTCGTGACCGCCCGGGTGGCCGAAAACGCCCGGCAGTTTCTCCAGCGCCCCCGCCCGGAACCGGCGTCCCAGGAAACCCCCAGCCTGGGGGAGCCCCCCGCCACCCGCCAGGCCAGAGAACGGACGGCAGTGATGGGGGAGGTCACGTGAGTGCTTCTGCCGCGTAGGACGACACTCGCGGAGATAGGAGATATCAGATAGGAGATATAAGATGTGGTATCCCCTCCGGGGATGGATTTGAAAAAATGTGTATACCGGTTTTTCTCAGTAGCCCGATCAATTGGAATTTGTAGGGGTGCGCCGCACCATACCTTCCCCCGGGGGGAAGGTGCCCCCGCAAGGGGGCGGATGAGGAACGGCGATATGTTCCGAATTTGTTTGCAGTTCGATAAAAGAGCATAATTGGAAAGTCTGTACCGTTTGATTTGGCTGCATGACAAAGAATGAGATGTCGCCATTCCTCATCCACCGCTTCGCGGTCCCCCTTCCCCCCGGGGGAAGGTATTGGGGAGCGGTGCGTCAGCGGCCTTGCCTCCCCCTTTGGGGCAATGTCATCAACTTAAGCGCCGGAGTACCGTCTACCACTGTCATTGCGAGGAGCGAAGCGACGTGGCAATCCGTTTTCTCCTTGGGAACAGGTACCACGCCAGTGTGCGCACTGGCTCGCAATGACAGGAAAATCGGGGCCTGGTTCCTTAAGTTGATGACATTGCCCTTTGGGGGAGGTGGCAGCCCGAAGGGGCTGACGGAGAGGGTGACGCTGGTCAGAAGCACAACATTCCGGCCACCCCCTCAGTCAAAAATCAAAGATTTTTGCCAGCTCCCCCAAGGGGGGAGCCAGGGGGGCGGTGCGCGAATTTACAGACAGAAAGGAGAATTTCAATGATTACCATACGTTTTACCCGAAGAAGTGAGGACGGGGGGGTCCGGATGGTGATGGAGGGCCATGCCGGGGCGGGGGCCAAGGGGTCCGATCCCGTCTGCGCGGCGGCAACCATGCTGGCCTATACCCTGGGCCAGTCGGTGCGGTTCCTGTACGAGTCCGGACTGCTCCGGTGCAGGCCCCGGATCGACCTCCAGGAGGGCCGGGCGGTGATCTGCGCCGTGCCCCGGCGGGAGGCCCTGGCGGAGGTGCTGCACACCTTCTGGGTGGTCCAGTCCGGCGCCTGGGTCCTGTCCCGGAATTACCCCAGGAACGTGACATTGTACCCCCTGGACTCCGACACCCCCTGGGAACGGATGCGGCTGTAGGCATCCGCTTCGCGGCATCGATCGAGTTGGGATTCTTTGAGAAAGGGTGATGATATGGAAAACACATTGTTTCGGGGGATGCAGCTGTTCGGAGAGGGGGCGGCCGAGGGTGGCGCTGAGGGGCCCGGGGAGGCCACCGCTGAGGAAGCCCCCCGGGAGCAGGCCCAGGATCCGGAGCTGCGGCGGCAGGAGCTGGCCCGGCGGCAGATGGACCTGTGGGAAAGCCAGGCCCAGGCGGCCCGGCAGCTCTACCCCCGGCTGGACCTGAACGCGGAGGCCCGGGACCCCCGGTTCCGGCAGCTGCTGGGAGCCGGGGTGGAGGTGGGGGACGCCTACCTGGTGCTCCACAAGGACGAGATCCTCCCCGCCGCCATGCGCCGGGCCGCCCAGGAGGTGGAGCGCAGACTCACCGGCCGCCTCATGGCCGGGGATGTGCGCCCCCCCGAAAACGGCATCGGCCCCCAGAGTACCGCCGTCACCAGAACCGACGTCTCCCAGCTGACCCGCGCGGACCGGGAGGATATCCGCAGACGGGCCGCCAGAGGAGAGAAGATCCGGTTCTGAGCGGTTTTAGGTCCATTCCCCCTGTCAACCATTTTACAATCTGGAAAGGAGAAAACCCTATGGAAATCAAGCATTTACAGCTCTTCGCCAACGAGGTGCAGACCACCCAGTCCGACGGCCTCAGCGCGGAAATGAAGACCTTCTACGACATGACCCTCATCGACGAGGCATCCCCCAACCTGGTCCACGACCAGTTCGGCCAGAAGCGGCCCATTCCCGCGAACGGCGGCAAGACCATCGAGTTCCGCAAGTTCGCCCCCCTGGACAAGGCCCTGACCCCTCTGACCGAGGGCGTCACCCCCGACGGCAAGAGCCTGGAGGTGAACACCGTCACCGCCACCGTCAGCCAGTACGGCGACTACATCACCCTGTCCGACGTGCTGGAGCTGACCGCCGTGGACAACGTGATCGTGGAGTCGCTGAAGCTCCTGGGCCGTCAGGGCGGCGCCACGCTGGATACCGTGGTGCGCAATGTCCTCCAGTCCGGGACAAACGTCACCTACTGCCCGAAGTTTGTAAACGGTGTGGAGACGGCCGTCACCAGCCGTGCGGGTCTGGACGCCACTGCCCAGCTGACCGTGGACGTGGTGCAGCAGGTGGTGGCCAAGCTCCGGGCCCAGAACGCCCCCACCATTAACGGCAAGTACGTGGCCATCATCCACCCCTACGTGGCCTACGACCTGATGCGGGACCCCGAGTGGATCGACGCCCACAAGTACGCCCAGCCCGTGAACCTCTACGAGGGGGAGATCGGCGAGATCGCGGGGGTCCGGTTCGTCCAGACCACCGAGGCCAAGATCTACACCGGCTCCGGCTGCCCCAGCGGCCTGGCGGTCTTCGGCACCCTGTTCCTGGGCGACGGCGCCTACGGCACCACGGAGATCACCGGCGGCGGTATGCAGACCATCGTCAAGCAGAAAGGCAGCGGCGGCACCTCCGATCCCCTGGACCAGCGCAGCTCCGTTGGCTGGAAGGGCATGAAGACCGCCGAGCTGCTGATCCAGCAGTACCTGGTCCGGGTGGAGAGCTGCTCCAAGCGCTTCTCCGCCACGGCGGCGGCCAACTAAGCAGGATCCACCGGGGGAGGGACAACCCTCTCCCGGCGGAAACAGATGGAGCTGACTGGGGAAGGGAGCGTTTATCGCAGCATCTGCCATACAACGCCGCACCCAATGTAGGGCGGGGGCTCGCCCCCGCCGGGCAGGTGAGATACGCGATCTGCTGCGTTGGATGCGGATATGCAAAACCATTGGTGCGTCGGCGGGGGCGAGCCCCCGCCCTACATTGGGTGCGAAGAAAAACAATCCTTTCCGCAGCCGTTTTCGAAGGAGGAATTTAACATGACAGAAAAAGCCAAAACCGTGACCATCCGCATTCCCCGGCTGAATCCCAAGCAGGAGGATGTGTTTGTGTCCGTGAACAATTACACCTGCATCGTCAAGCGTGGGGTGGAGGTGGAGGTGCCGGAGCACGTGGCCGAGGTCCTGCGCCATCAGGAGCAGATGCTGGAGATCATCCAGCAGTTCGAGGAAGCCCACAGGTAAGCGGCGGGACGCACGCAGATATCAGATAGGAGATATGAGATATGAGATATGAGATATAAGATGTGGTATCCCCTCCGGGGATGATTTTGAAATGTGCTTACCGGCGTTGCCCAGCGTTCGATAAATTGGTGTTTGTAAGGACGAGTGCCGCACATTACCTTCCCCCGGGGGGAAGGGGGACCGCGAAGCGGTGGATGAGGAACGGCGACACCTTACCATTCGCAATGCAGTTAATTTAAACGGTACAGACTTTTCCAATGTACCTTTTTAACGAAATGCGTACCGATTCGGAACATATCGCCGTTCCTCATCCGCCCCAGTGTGCGCACTGGGGCACCTTCCCCCCGGGGCAATGTCATCAACTTAAGCACCAAGGTACCGTCTACCTCTGTCATTGCGAGGAGCGCAGCGACGTGGCAATCCGTTTTCTCCTTGGTAA
>SFQY01000019.1 GCA_004562395.1 bacterium
TCCACCGATCCCAAGCGTCTGCTGATCGGCGACGACGAGCACGGCTGGGACGACAACGGCGTGTTCAACTTCGAGGGCGGCTGCTACGCCAAGGTCATCAACCTGGACGCCGAGTCTGAGCCCGACATCTACAACGCCATCAAGCGCAACGCTCTGCTGGAGAACGTGACCCTGGACGAGGCCGGTAAGATCGACTTCGCCGACAAGTCCGTCACCGAGAACACCCGTGTGTCCTACCCCATCACCCACATCAAGAACATCGTTCGTCCCGTTTCCGCGGCTCCCGCTGCCAAGAACGTGATCTTCCTGTCCGCCGACGCCTTCGGCGTGCTGCCTCCCGTGTCCATCCTGACTCCCGAGCAGGCCAAGTACTACTTCCTGTCCGGCTTCACCGCCAAGCTGGCCGGCACCGAGCGGGGCATCACCGAGCCCACTCCCACCTTCTCCGCCTGCTTCGGCCAGGCTTTCCTGGAGCTGCATCCCACCAAGTACGGCGAGGAGCTGGTCAAGAAGATGGAGGCCAACGGCGCCAAGGCATACCTGGTCAACACCGGCTGGAACGGCACCGGCAAGCGTATCACCATTAAGGATACCCGCGGCATCATCGACGCCATCCTCTCCGGCGACATTCTGAAGGCCGAGACCAAGAAGATCCCCCTGTTCGATCTGGAGGTCCCCACTTCCCTGCCCGGCGTGAACCCCGCCATTCTGGATCCCCGGGATACCTACGCCGACGTTTCCGTCTGGGAGACCAAGGCCAAGGATCTGGCTTCCCGGTTCATCAAGAACTTCGCCAAGTACACCGGCAACGAAGCCGGCAAGGCTCTGGTGGAGGCCGGCCCCAAGCTGTAAGCTGCTTACAGAATATTTCAAAAAAGCACTGCCGAAAAGGCAGTGCTTTTTTATGGGATAAAGGGGAATAAAAATGATCGTTTATCGCACGAACGTACGATGGTTCCGCCAGGGTACCGACTACCACTGTCATTGCGAACCAGCGCGCACGCTGGTGTGGCAATCCGTTTCTCATTGGGAACGGTACGAATTTTGATACGTTGCAAGGGGAACGGATTGCCACGTCGCTGCGCTCCTCGCAATGACAGGTGGTGGACGTACCCTTGCTGCGCAAAACGTTCATTTACCCACTGCACCTGCGGTCGAGGGGCCCAAAGGATGTGCGTCTACCACCCAAAGTGCGTAACGCATTTTCCGATGGATCTGCCACGCAGCAGGGCGATGCCGTTCAATATTATGGTCACTATCAGCAGCAGCACGGCGGCGTGCGCCGCTGTGGGGGCGGTATCCTGAATGGCGGAAAAATCGGAAAGCTTTGCACGGCGGGAGAGTTCCAAAAGCTGCAAAACCAGGGATACACCGCACAGGACCATGCTGCCAAAGCCATAAATGGAGCGGCCTTTTTTGCAGACGGCGGCGATACCCAATCCCCAGGATAACAGGCCCAGCATAAGGCTCAGAAGATTGTACATGAAAATGCTCCTTATCCGGGCAGAACTTCTGCCTGTTCCTGATAAGGCTCCAGGATCTTCTCCGCGGCGGCCTTGCTGTAATTCCAGTCCCGAAAATCTTCGGTCCGGCAGCGCTGACGGGTGAGAATGTCCTTTGCCGCCTGCGCTGTTTCAGGATCGGCGTCATTGGCCAGCTCTTCCAGATAGGGAACCGCCCCATAGCCAAGGCTTCCCAGGTGATCCAGGTCAACGGCTTCCAGCCGTCCTTCCTGATAGGAGCGCACGTTGTACCGGGCAACCTGAGTGTCCACGTCCGCCCAGAATACCAGGGTCCCCAGGGCCAGGGCAGTGATCACCACGGCTTTCATGTAGGGAAATCCCGGCCGCAGCAGCCAGACCGATACCAAAACCGTGGTAATGCCCAGCCAGACCATGATGACCTCCGTCAGCACCCGCAGCCGGGTCAGGCCATAGTTTTGAATGTAGAGCAGCATCTTGGCACTGGCGGCGGTGATGAGGAACAGCGTCACCACGCCCAGGAACAGACAGAAGCCCTTGGTCAGTCCGGGGGCTTTTTCGGTTTGCTCCACCAGTCCCATGACAAGGCACATGAGCCCCAGGTTGATGGCGCTGAGCCAGGCCATTTCGAAGAAGCCCCGGCGGGCATACTGGGCCAGGGTGTATTCCTCCGGCAGGATCCCGGAGAAGCCCCCGCCCAGGTAGGCCAGCTGGCTCAGCAGGTACACACAGTAGACAAGACTCACCGCACCCAGCAGAGTATTCACGGTGACGGCGCTGATGCCCCGGAATTTCCGTTCTATGGCCTGGGTTTTCTCCGCCATCCGCAGCCCCAGGCCCCGGCTGTACAGGACCCAGGCGGCGAAGGCTCCCAGAAGCAGGGACCACACCGGCTCCGACCAGTCCATGTCCGGCAGCAGGTCCATCAGTCCCTCGAAGGCCGCATCGGCCCGCATGAGGAGGAAAATCAGCACCGCTGCCACCGGAAGGGCAATGACCAGGCCCAGCACTGCCGCGCCGCCCTTCTTTCCGGCGGCTTCGGCGTTCTTCCTGGCGTCGTTCAGACCCCGGGCGGAGGCCCTCATGCTGCCGGTTCCCAGCGTGAAAAAGGCCCGGGGCGCGTCCAGCAGGGAACCAAGCCCCTTGGGATCCCGGCGGTTCTGTCCGGCGGCGAGACAGAAGCTCAGGTTCCCCGCAAAAATCAGAAACAGCACCATGACGAATTTCACAAAGCCGTCGGAAGACCGGGCGAACCCGGCGGAGATCAGCCCGGCAAGCACCAGCAGCGCCCCGCTGTAGCGGTCAAACCGGCAGCCGGAGGAGATGAGATACCAGACGGAGCAGCCCATGACGGCCAGGATTCCCAGGGAGAAGCCCAGACTGAACCCGGCGTACAGGATGCTGTTCCACAGAAATACACTGCAAAGCAGAATGGCAAGCCCAAACCGCAGCTCCCGCTTTCCGGCAGGGAAACGGGGCACGGGTGAGGAAGAAATCGGATAGTCCATGGAATATACTCCTTTCAGGAAAAAATCGTGCTGTCTGCAGGGTACGGCGATGGCGTAATCACGAAATCTTTGCAGGAAATGATCGTGGATAGCCGGACCATTCGTAGGGCGGGGTTACGACCCCGCCGATCGGTATCGTTGATTGCACGGTTGGTTGGCTGCGCAATGTTTCAGCGTCCCCCGCTGGGGGAAATACGGATTCGCCGAAATCGGCGGGAAAACGTACCCGTTACCGCCGGGCGACTGCAAGGGTCCCCCCCTACGCGGGGTGCAAGCATTTTGCCGCACAACCCGGGGAAACTACCGCTTCCAGGGATCGTCGTCCTCCACGAATTCGAACAGGTCTCCCGGCTGGCATTGCAGCTCCCGGCAGATGGCGTCCATGGTACTCATGCGGACGGCCTTGGCTTTGCCGGTTTTCAGGATGGACAGGTTGGCGGGGGTCATGCCGATCCGGTTGGCCAGCTCCAGGGAGGTCATCTTCCGTTTGGCCAGCATCATGTCCAAATTTACAATGATCGCCATAGTCCACCTCACACCGTCAGGTCGTTTTCTTCCCGGATCTCCACAGCGGCGGCCATGACGTTCTTGACCACGCTGACCACCAGCGCCAGAAAGGCCATGATCACCGCAAGAAAGCACAGCGGCGGGTAAAAGAAGGAAGCGGGCAGGCACACCAGGCTCACCCAGGCGCAGCACCAGCGGATGCGGCGGATCCGGGAGACGTTGTCCCGGACGAATACCTCCCCGGCCAGGATGTTCACCACCAGTCGATCAATGCACCGCAGGGCGTACAGCACCGCCGGAACGCAGCAGTAAAACCCGATCAGGATCGCCGCCGCCCCGTAGGGCCCCAGAGACCGGAGGGTCTGATACCAGCGCAGCAGCCCGGGGAAGAACACCACCAGCAGACAGATCACCGCAGTCAGAACACGGCTGCACCAAAGCGTAATGTTCGCGGAAAGCTGTGAAGTCATTGTTTCCACCTCCATGTGGGAAAAGTGTACCATAGAAATTATCGAATGTCAATAATAAATTCTGGAATTACAAAAAGCAGCTTCCTAATTGAAGGGCAATGACATCCAATGCCATGCCGTTTTTGGAAGAACACCGGTCTTAGGATTATCAAAGCCGGGAGAAAGAAGAAGAAAGGAACCTTTACTGCCATCCCCTTCGTAGGACGGGGTCATGACCCCGCCGAAACGTAACGATTTTCTGGCAATTCCGTTGAATGCTCTCTGGTCAAAAATCGGAACCTGGTCGGCGGGGGCGAGCCCCCGCCCTACGGTACGAACGCCCCTTTTCCATTCAACCAACCGGTCGGAAACTCGCGGCGGGTCGGCAGGGTCATGACATAAGCCCTACGAAACGTCTCTGCAAATCCAATTTGTCGGCTTGATGAGCAAAGTTGATAAGCACGAATCATTATTTGCTTTCTTACTAAAATACATCCGGAAACGATCATGGCATAGCGCATGTCCGGCAGAAAAACCGCCGGTGCCGTCATCAAACAGACGGAACCGGCGGTTATCGCGGAAGGACGTATCTTTGGGTTGCTTTCCCGCAATTACAAAGATTTGCAATCAGGAGAGATTGCCATTTTTATCGCTGGTCAGAGTTACGGTTTTTTGAAGGGTGAATCCCTGATATGAAACCGAACCAGTAGCGACAGCAGACGCACCAGAAGTATGCGCACTGCAATCTTTAACGGTTGCATTTTCAACATAGGTAGTTATCGAATAAGATGCAGAAGTAGCCTCCGAGGTACTCCCATCATAAGTAAAAGTACCTGTTACAGAGAGAGCAAAAACAGTTGTGCCTGAAGAAACGAACTGCGCGGTCTTGGTTCCGGTTTTTGTATTTGCGTAAGGTTGTACGGCAGGAACGGAGATGGTTTCAATGCAATAAAATCCGTCGCCCATGTTCTGAACAGTACGTGACACAATGATTTGTTCGTCTGCCGGTAATTCTGCTGCAGATACAGGGAATACCAGAATTGATGCAGCAACAAGAATACAAACCAATAGAGAAAAAATTCGCTTCATAATAATCACCCCAAATGGAAATTTATTGTATGAGAAAAACATCCAACTTAATTTGCGGATCCTTCCTCATGGAAAAAGGTTGGTCCAGTAATCTCAATAATATGATCTTCTTCAAAAGTAATGGATTCAATGTATTTACTATCCAAAATCCTACGTTGTACATATATTCTATGAATACCAACGGCCATAGCCAAAACAATTAGTATTGCAATTGCTACGAGCAGAACTCTTCCGCTATAAAGTTCGGACTTTGCTACTGCATTTCCATCCAGACTGTTTAGAAAATCCTCAGCAACTGCTTCTGGATTTCCAAACCTTTTGGATAGGGAAACCAAGTCTTCTCCCTCATGTTCATCACAGTAAAGGTATACTTCATCCGCCAGTTGGTTCAGGAATTCGGCTCTGAGGGAATAGGGACAACGTAGATTCTTTTTCACTTCCCGCAGGTATTTCGACGCTGCTTTGCGCATAGACTTCTTCTCTTTCGTAGCCAATGGGGACGCTGTTCCGGAAAACACTCTGAATTCCCTCCTGTACCTGATCAAATTCCGCTTTCAGTTCCGTCAGACGGATTCTGCCGCCGGGCTCCAGATGATACAGCACACGGTTTCGCTTACGCCCGTTCCGGGTCTGCACCGTGATGTCCCGCCCGGAGATATAGCCGCAGTCTTGCATCCGGTACAGCAGAGGGTACAATGATCCCTCCTGCACTGTCAGCCTGCCGCCGCTTCTGTCGGAAAGCATCTGAATCAACTGATAGCCGTAAATATCGCCCTCCTGCAGCATCAGCAGGGTCAGCATCTCGATGGATCCTTTTTTAAAGGCACTGCTAACCAAGTTACCCCTCCTCTTTGAATTGTTAATTATATGGTAGCAAAAATAAAGTGAAAAGTAAATACTTATTTATCATAAATAATATTGACAAGATATGCCTGACGTGATATCCTGAACTGGAAAAGAGGTATGGATTCCTCGGTATTCACAAAGGAAACGCAGCTGCCGGAATGCGGGATTGTGTTTCGTCTGGTTCGGTCCGTAGTCCCGTTGGACATTGCCGGGGCGGCAGTGTCAATCGGAGGAAAAGCGCAACAGACGGCCTGCTTTCCCACAGCATTTGGCAGCTTACTTTGAACTGGGGAGCAGAAGTCCTACCATGGGGCTTCTGCTTCCGCTGTATTCCCGGAGGTGACGGATATGCGAAAACGGGTATGGCTGTGGGTGCTTCTTTGCTTCCTTTCCCTGTCTGCTGCCGGATGCGGAGCGGAAAAGGCGCCTCAGGGGGATCGGACCCTTTGGGTTCTGACGGAGAAGTCCCCCTCAGATGGGATGAATTACCAGGCGGAGCGAATTGCCGGGGCCTTTGCGCAAGCGCATCCCGGGGTGAGCGTGAGAATCGAGATCATTCCGACGGAGCCGGAGGAGCGGTCCAACTATCTATACCAGCTTCGGACCAGCATCATGGCGGGGGAAGGTCCGGACATCTACCTGCTTCCCACCGGAAGCACCCTTCAAACGGACACCGCCAGGATCAGCGTGCGGGCGCTTAGTGACAGTGAAATCGAGCCGTTGTTTTCGGACGTGAATCAGGCTATGGAGAACGGCATTTTTCAGGATGTTCAGCCATATTACCAGAGCGACGCGTCTCTCCGAACGGAGGACCTGAACAAAACCGTTATGGATGCCGGAACCGTGAATGGGCGCCGCTATGTGCTCCCCCTTCGCTATAACATGCCGGTGATCATGGTGGATCCGGAGGCCCTGCCCTTTCCGCTGGAGGACAACCTGACCGTTACGGAGCTGGCTGCCCGGGCGATTTCCGGTGAGAATACGATGCTGGCCATTGGCCTTCAGATGCGGGATGATTTTTCCCTGTTTTCCAGGCTGTTTGACTATCCCAATGGAGAGGTCCTGATTACAAGGGAGGAAATTGCCCGGTATCTTTCTCAATACCAGCAAATCCGCGCCATGAGCGCACTGCCCCTTGAGGAGCTCCTGGATTCCTGGCTCAAGGAAATTTTCGCGTCTGCTCCTGAGGACCTGGCGGCGATGGCCAAGAGCACACATACCTACGGCTTGCGTGATTTCTGTGACGCAACGGTCTTTACCTGCTTTGGAACCCATTGGAGCACCAGCCGGTTCCCGGCTTTCGCGGGAGGAATACCGGATTCTCTGGAAAACGCGGCCATCAATCAATTCCTCGGAGGCAATCTGGTTTGCCTGCCACTTTGCCCTCCGGACGGGTCCGTGGTGGCGGAGGTTGCCTATTACGGAGCGGTTGGCTGCAGCTGCGAAGACCCGGAACTGGCCTATGCCTTTTTGCGGGAGTTTTTAACGGAGGATTATCAATGGGATATTCTCCGGCCCCGGACGGATGACACAGGGGACTCCGTTTTTCAGAAGGCGAAGGAGGTTCAAAACAGAGGCTTGGTTGAGAACAGCTGGCCTGTCCGGTCAAAGAATTCCGTAGGGTATTTATGGCAAACCCTGCAATATCAGATTTACCGGTTTGGGAGCAATAGCTTCAGAGATGGGACGGAAGAGGTCCGGAACACCTTTTGCAAGACAGTGGTATTGACGGATGAGGACCTGCCGGTATTATCCCGGTCCATTGATGAAGTGCGGTTTCCGATCTATCTGTCCGGAGAGAGGGCACTGTCCGGGGTGCTGGCCCGGCTGAATCAGGAAGACGGTACCCCAACGGACGTGGATATCGACGAACTGGCCGGAGAGGTGCGGCAAAACCTGTGGTGGCATTTGGCGGAGGGGTGAGTCCATGAAAAAGTCAAACTTTGCGGCCCGAAATGCCCGGGAGGGGTACTTGCTTACCGCGCCGCTGCTGGCGGGTATGCTGGTGTTTTACGCCGTGCCCTTTCTGCTGGTGCTGCGCAATTCCGTTTTCAGCGGAATCAGCCGCTCCGAACGTTTTGTGGGTTTGGGAAATTACAGCGCCATGGTGGGAAACGGAATCTTTCGTCTGGCCTTTGGAAACACCATGAAATTTCTGCTGGTGTCCATTCCGCTGATTCTCGTGATTTCCTTCGCCATCGCGCTGCTGCTGAAAGACCAGGCGAAAAAGCATGAAATTCTCAAATCCGTTCTGCTGATGCCCTATATCCTGCCGGTGGCGGGCACGGTGCTTCTGGTGGAGCTGCTGTTTGCGCAGGCCGGGCTGATCAACCGGGGGCTGTATACCCTGGGACTGCCCATCGCCGACTGGCTCCATTCGAAATACGCCTTCGGCGTGGCGGTGGCGCTGTACTTATGGAAAAATACCGGCTACAGCGTGATTCTGCTGTTGTCCGGCCTGATTACCATTCCGGAGGACCACTATGCCGCCGCGGAGCTGGACGGCGCCACCGGGTGGCAGCAGCTGCGGTATATCACCATCCCTCAGATGTGGTACAGCGTGTTTTTCACCACGGTATTTTCCCTCATCAATGCCTTCAAGTGCTTCCGGGAAATATTCCTCATCGGCGGCACGCATCCTGACACCAGCATTTACATGCTTCAGCACTTCATCAACAACGCCTTCCATAAGCTGAACTATCCCAAGCTGGCAGTGGCTTCGGTGCTGCTGCTTCTGGTGCTGACGGTACTCTTTGCCGCCGGTTATCTCTGGGTTATGAAGAAGGAGGCGTACAAGGAATGAAGAAACGGTACATTTTTGCCTCCTGTCTGACGCCGGTTCTGACTCTTTTGTGCGTCGCACCCTACCTCTATGTTTTTGCGAAGAGCTTTTTGGACGGCAGCGGCCTTACGCCGGAGGGCTATTACCGTGTTTTTCTCGCCGAAACCCAGTATCTGGTCCGGTTCTGGAAGAGCCTTGCGCTGACCCTGGTGATTGCGGCAGGGCAGCTGACCGTATCCACACTGGCAGGCTTTGGCTTTGCCAAGTGCAGCTTTCCCGGGAAAAACGGCATTTTTTTCCTGCTGATGATTCTGATGATTATGCCCCTGCAGGTGACGCTGGTGCCCAACTACCTGATGCTGGATAAAATGGGGCTGCTGAATACTTATTACGCGCTGGCCCTGCCCATGATTTTCGTGCCCCTGGGGACATTTATCATGACCCGGAGCTTTCAGTCCGTTCCCAGGGAGGTCATTGAAGCGGCCCGGCTGGATGGCTGCGGGACGCTGGGTGTCATTTGCCGTATAGCCGCACCCATGAACAAAAGCGGCATCGTCTGCACCATGCTGTTGTCCTTCCTGGATGGATGGAACATGGTGGAGCAGCCCATTGTGTATCTGAAGGACCACGGCATGTATCCGTTCTCGGTGGGCCTGGCCTCCATCCCACCGGCCGATTCCGTGATTCAGATGGTCTGCTGCGTTCTGGCTGCCCTTCCGCCCCTGTTCCTGTTCGCCTATAATAACCGGGAGCTGGTGGAAGGTATCACCATCGGAGGGGAGAAATGAGCATGAAAAGGAGAGTCCTGTGCGTTTTTTCCCTGATTGCGTACCTTCTGTGTGCCTGCACAATTCTGAGCCGTAAGATCGAGGGGGAAATGATGGTGGAGGTTCAGTCGGAAACCCGGAAGACCAAAGAGTCCGGCTCCAGCACGGCTGTGAACATCAGCGCGGTTTTTTCGGACGGGGAGGAAAATCATCTGTATCAGATTGTGGACGGAACAGGCTGGGAAACAGGCCTGCGTGTCCGGGAGCTGCCCCACTCCCAATGGGCGTTGGGAAACGCGGGCGGCAGATTGTACGCCGATATCTCCGGTGGAGAGGACTACCGCCTCATTCTTTCTGCCTCCCGCCAGCCGACGGAGGGCGGGAAGGTACGGATTGTGGACGCCTTTGAAACGGTTACGGATCAGTATTTGGCAATCTATCCCGACGGTGTTCCGGAGCCGCCGGAGCTTCCCTTTCACCTGACGGAAATTGGCCGGAGCGAAACCGCGCTGCTTTTGGAATGCCCGGATGGAGAGCTGCCCTTCTTACCCCAGACGGTAAAAACCTCCTCCGCCACCACCGACACGGCTCAACGCATTTTCAGCCTGACAGAGGCAGAACGGTTTCTGGCGGCGCTGCCGTCGGTTGCGGCGGTCGTTCCCGCGATGATTTTTGGCCTGTTGCTGTGGAGCTTTTCCTGCTGTCTGAGTGTCCACGCTGAAAAATATAAGGGGCTTCTCTGGCTCAACGCCGCTCTTGCCGTGGGATCCCTGGGTGTTCTGGCATATCTGCTGGGCCAGTTTGACCTTCCGGCTTCTCTTCTCCCGGCGGACAATATTTTTCAGTGGCAGTATTATTGTGAGGAATTCAACACACTCCTCCGTGCCCTGCGGAGTATGGGCATGGAAAACCATCCGCTGTTTTCTCAGCAAGAGACGATGACCGCCAACGCTATGGCGGTTATCCGAAAGGGTATCCTGGCCCCTGTCCCGGTAATTCTGGCCGAGGGCCTGGCGGTATGGCTTCTAAACAGAAAAGGCCAAAGGGAAAAAACATAACTCCCCTGCCCCTCATGGTTTTCCCATGAGGGGCAGCGCTGTGTGATCCACTTCCCGGAAAACCAAAAACGGCATGGCCAAAAGCCATGCCGTTTTTGGAAGGATCCTCTTATGAATTTCAAAGCCGGGGAAAGAAGGAATGCGGGGATTAAGGACAGATGCGGTTATCGGTTTTCATAAGCAAAACGAAAAAATGATATGAATATTGGTACCAACGTAGGGCGGGGGCTTGCCCCCGCCAGCGGTAAAACGTTGTGTATTCGCATTGATTCCGGCAAATTCGTAACTACCTGCTGCACGGCGGGGGCAAGCCCCCGCCCTACCCTGTGGGTGAAACGATACTATGCTTACGAAAGCCGATAACCACAAGGACAGATTATCCCTTTTCCTGTTTTCTTTTTTGGAGCCAGCCCCGGGCGGTGTAGGCGCCCATGGACAGCCAGCACAGGGCCAGGGCGGCCAGGAGGGCTTTGGAGGCGGCGGGCAGGGGGCCCAGGTCGGCCTGACCGGAGGAGGCGCTGATCTGGTCCAGCCGGTACAGGGCGGAAACCTCGCTGAACAGGCTGTCCAGGTAGTCTTCGTCCACGGTCTGGCCCCGGCGGACGGCCTTGTTCACGTTCTCAATGAGCTGGCCCGCGGCGTTGCGCAGGGAGGCGGAGCCGTTGAACACCGCCGTGACGAAGGTGTTGTCTGTGTTCTCCAGCAGGAGCCTGGCCGCGTCGATCTTCACGGCGTAGTGGGTGGTGTTGTCCTCGCCGCCCCGGCTCAGGTAGTCCTGGTATTCCCCGGAGGACTGGGCCTTGGCGGTGACGGGCACATAGCCCTCGGTCTGGGAATAGGCGATCTGCACCCGGTTGGTCAGCAGGTACTGGGTAAAGAGCCAGGAAGCCAGCACCTCCTGGGGATCCTCCTTCTGGAAGACGCACAGGGACGGTCCCTGAGAGATCATCTTCGGATTTTCGGGATCAAACTGGGGGATGGTCATGACCGCCGTCTCAAACCGGACCAGCTTTTCCTTGGCGATGTCCACCAGAGGGGCGTCGGAGCCCATCCAGGTGGCTCCGGCGGTGGAGTCCACGGCGAAGATGCACTGTCCCGCGTTGAGGAAGTTGGCCGGATATCCCGCCAGCTTGAAGGTATTGAAGGCCCCGGTCCCGGCGTGCTGTGCCACGGTCCGCAGCAGGGACCGGGTGGTGTCGTTGAAGATCTGGACCTCGCCCAGGGCGGTGGAGTAGTCCCCCTCCAGCTGCCGGAGCATCTGGATCATCATGTTGTCCGTGGACTTGTAGAGGAAGGGGATCAGCACCTTCTGACCGTTGAGCAGGAAATTCCCCTGGGCGTCCTTTGCCATGGCGGCCTCGGAGACCTCCCAGATGAAGTCCCAGGTCAGGGTCTCGGGAAGGGTGTAGCCCAGCTTTTCCACGTAGGTTTTGTTAACATAACATGCCTCGGTGGAGCGCATGAAGGGGACGGCGTAGCAGTGGCCGCCGAAGCGGCATTCCTCCAGAAATTTGGGGATGATCTCCTCCCGGGTGGGAGCGTCGAAGAGAACCTCGCTGCCTCCCAGACCATAGCGGGGATCGTCGAAGAGCAGATCCAGGGGCACCACCGTGTCCGCGCCGGTGAGGTAGGTGGCGATGTGGTCCGGGTAGGTGATGCAGACGTTGGGGGTGGTGTCCGTGGCGATATTGGTGATGACGTCGTTGTAGATCTTGCCGTAGTCGGTGTACAGCCGCAGGTTCACGGTGATGTTGGGGTACAGCGCCTCAAAATCCGCGATGGCCTGCTTGTAGATGTTCACCTGGGTCATGTTGGTGTCGTTTTTGGCCCAGAAGGTGATCTCGTAATCCCGGGAGGTGTCAAACCGCTCCGGGATGGAGAAGGCCGTCTTCTCCCGGGAGCCGTGGCAGGCGGTGAGGCCCAGGACCAGAACGGCGGCCAGGGCCAGGGCGATGATTTTTTTCATCCCTTCACACCTCCCCTGGAAACACCGGCCATGATCTTTTTCCGGAAGATCAGGAACAGCACGATCAGCGGCAGGGAGATGACCACCACCGCCGCCATCATGGCGGGGATGTTTTCCCGGCCGAAGCCGTTTTCCCGGATCTCCTGAATGCCGTTGGACACCAGGAAATAGGCCTGGTCGTCGGTGATCAGCCGGGGCCAGATGTAGCTGTTCCAGCACTCGATGACCTTCAGAATGGTGATGGTGATGATGGTGGGGCGGCAGATGGGGATCATGACCTTCAGCAGGTATTTCAGGTCCGAGGTGCCGTCCACCTTGGCGGCGTAGTACAGCTCGTCGGGAATCTGGGCGAAGTTTTCCTTCAGCAGATAGATGTAGAACACCGATGTGACGCTGGGCAGGATCAGGCCCAGGAAGGTATTGCGCAGGTTCCAGTTGGTGATGGTGACAAAGTTGGTGATGACCACCAGCTCGCTGGGGATCATCATCAGAGACAGAAACAGGGTAAAGGCCAGGTCCCGGCCCCGGAAATTCAGCCGGGCGAAGGCAAAGGCGGCCAGCACCGTCACCACCAGCATCATGGCGGTGGTAGCCACGGTGAAGACGATGGTGTTGAGGAAATATCCGCCCAGGGGAACCTGGGTGAAGGCGTCCGAATAGTTTTGCAGGGTGGGCGAAAGGGTGTACAGCTGGGGGACCCACTCGGAATTGTAGGCGCCGTAGCTTTTCACGCTGGTCAGCACCATCCAGTAGAAGGGAAACAGCACCGCTATGGCCCAGAGGGTCAGCAGAAAATAGGTGACCGCCTTCCCTGCCCGGGCCCGGCGGGCGGCGGATCTTTCAATTTTTTCGTAATCCATAGGGGCCTCCTCAGTAGTGGACGTGCTTTTTGCTGACCAGCAGGTTGATGCAGGTGATGGTCAGCACAATGGCGAAAAGCAGCATGGCGGCGGCGGAGGCGTAGGAGGGATAGCCGCCGGAGTCTCCGTAGAGCATGTCATAGATGTAGCCCACGATGGTGTTCATCCCCGCGGCGTTCAGGTCCGTGCCGAAGAGGGCCACGGCGTCGGAGTAGGCCTTGAAGGCTCCGATGAAGCCGGTGATCACCAGATAGAACAGCGACGGGGAGATCATGGGAAGGGTGATGCGGGTGAAGGTTCTGAGCCTGCCGGTGCCGTCCACCTTGGCGGCGTTGTAGTAGGTCTGGTCCACGGAGGCCAGGGCGCCGGTGAGGATCAGGATCTTGAAGGGCATGACCACCCACACGGTGTAGAAGCACAGCACGAACATCTTGGCCCAGTAGGGTCCGCCGATGAAGTCCACGGGCCCCAGGCCGAACCGGCTGAGGATCAGATTGGCCAGGCCGTCGGTGTATGGGGTCTGCTTAAAGAGGATCATGAACACCAGGCCCACCGCCAGGGTGTTGGTGACGTAGGGCAGGAAATACACGGTCTGGTACAGCTCCCGCAGCTTCCCGATGGAGCTGAGGCCCAGGGAAATCAGCAGGGCCAGCCCCGTGGACAGAGGGACGGTGATGATCACCAGGATGAAGGTGTTTTTCAGGGCCTGGAGGAAATAGGGATCGTGCAGAACATAGGCGTAGTTGTAGGATCCCACTCCCCAGTAGGTCTGGGAGGCGAAGTTATACCCTTCCTCAAGGGAGTATACGAAGACGTCCAGCAGGGGATAAACCAGGAAGAATCCCAGAAACGCGGCGGCGGGCAGCAGGTACAGCCAGCCCTTGGGGTTGTTTTTTTCCATGGGCCGCCTCCGTCAGAACAGGATCCGGGCGCCGTCCTCCCGGCGGAACAGGAAGACCTTGTTCTTTTTCAGGTCAAAGCGTACGGTTTCGGCATCCCTCACCGCGTTTTCCGCGGCAATGATGGAGCGGATGGCGGCGTTTCGGGAGTTGGGATGGGTGGAGATCACGCTGATGTCCCGGCCCATGACCTCCACACCGGTGAGGGAGCAGGTCAGAGCGCCGGTGTCGGAGAGGACAAAGCCCTCGGGCCGGACGGCGGCGGTGACGCTCTGGTCTTCCACCCCCGGCACCTCCAGGACGGCCTCCTCCCCGATGTACAGCACTTGCCCCTTGACGCTGCCGTCAAAAACGTTGATGGGGGGATTGCCCAGGAACTTCGCCACAAACAGGTTGGCCGGAGAGTCGTAGACCTCCTGGGGCCTGCCGGTCTGCTGGACCACCCCGTCCTTCATGACCACGATGAGATCCGAGATGGACATGGCCTCCTCCTGGTCATGGGTGACGAAGACGGTGGTGATGCCTGTGGAGCGCTGGATGCGGCGGATCTCCTCCCGGGTCTGAAGCCGCAGCCGGGCATCCAGGTTGGAAAGAGGCTCGTCCAGCAGCAGGACCCGGGGCATTTTCACCAGCGCCCGGGCAATGGCCACCCGCTGCTGCTGGCCGCCGGAAAGCTCGCTGGGCTTGCGGTCCATGAGGGTGTCGATCTGCACCAGCTTTGCCGCCTCCAGGGCCATGTCCGACATCTGCTGCCGGGTGAGCTTGTCCTTGCCCTTCCGGTTTTCCAGGGGGAAGGTGATGTTCTGCTTCACCGTCAGATGGGGATACAGGGCGTAATTCTGGAACACCAGTCCCACTCCCCGGTGTTCCGGGGGCAGGTCGGTGACGTCGTCGTCCCCGAAGAAGATCCGTCCGCCGGTGGGCTTCTGCAGGCCGGAGAGCAGATTCAGGGTGGTGGACTTGCCGCAGCCCGAGGGCCCCAGCAGTCCGATGAGCTTGCCGTCGGGGATCTCGAAGGTAAAGTCGTTCACCGCGACGACCTCCTGGGGCTGCTTTTTGTTCCGGCTGGGATAGGTCTTGGTCAGATGCTGCAGGGTTACTTTCATGGGATCACGTTCCTTTCGGAAAACTTTTCCCCCATTATATGCCATCCCCGGAGAATTTTCAAGAAGCTCTCTCCCCGGGCAGGAAGGATATCCCAAAAGATGGACCGGAAGGATTCCGTCTGTCAGGCAGTGCCGGGGTCGTTGGGGGTTTCCACGGTTACCCATTTGCGGACAAAGAACGGGAAGCGCCGGAGCGCTTCCCGTCATTTCCTATTTTATTTGACCACACCGTATTCCAGCTCCGGATGGGCCTCCTGCAGGGCCTGGTACAGGGCCTTGGCGTCCTTTTCGAGATCATCGCCGATGTACAGCTCCAGGTTGGTTCCGTCGGGCAGCACCAGCACCAGCATCTCGATCAGGAAGGTTTGGCTTCCGCAGCACAGCTTGCCGACGACCGGCACGACCCTGCGGAAGATCCGCTTCACCCCGGACAGAGGGATCCGGTGCCAGCGCAGTCCGGCACGCCAGAACAGGGATGTCTGTCCCAGCCGGAGGTGGCCATATTTTTTCGCGGCCGCGAACTCCCGGTCCGCCTCGCCGTCGGCGCCCTTTGTAAACAGATAGGGTTTCAGATTAGCAGCCATAAAAAACACTCCTTTATGAGAGAGGATTACGGATTCCATCGAGGACGGAAAAAGGATCGTTTCGCGCAGCACCTCGCGTAGGGGCCGATGCCCACATCGGCCCGCGGGGATAACCCCATTTTTGAACCAGACTGCGGCGAATTCGGCATGCTGGGCAAGGGCCGATGTGGGCATCGGCCCCTACGGCTGGTGCAAATATAAACGATCCTTTCCGGCGGTAACGATATGGGGTGGAGCGGGGGAAGCGAGGATTCCCCATGGGGAAAGTCCGATGAACGGGCCTTTGTCTTTGGAGGAGATCTCAGGCCCGCTGCTCGCAGTAGATGCAGCGGTGGATATCCGCGGCCCGGTCAGTGCAGCGGAAGAGCTGAGGCAGCTCCTGCTCCACCTGGGAGATGCATTTGGGATTGCGGCAGACCCGGTCGTATTCCAGACCCTCGGTGTCGATGGCCTCTTTTTCGGGATCCTGCCGGGCTTCCTCCAGCAGCATCAGGATCAGGGCCATGCGCATGTATTTGCCGTTGAGGGCCTGGCGGAAGTAGGCGGCCCGGGGATCGTTGTCCACGCCCACGCTGATCTCGTTGACCCGGGGCAGGGGGTGCAGCACGCACATCTTTTCCTTGGCCAGCTTCATCTTCTCGGTGTCCAGCACATAGCTGTCCTTCAGCCGCTCATACTCCCAGGGATCGTCAAAGCGCTCCCGCTGGATCCGGGTCATATACAGCACGTCCAGCTCCGGCATGGCCTCCTCCAGGGAGGACACCTCGGTGTAGGGAATGCCCTGGTTTTCAAAGACATTGTAGCGGATGAAGCCGGGGATCCGCAGTTCCTGGGGGGAGATGAGGACAAACCGGATGCCCTTGTAGCGGCTCATGGCTTCTATGAGGGAGTGGACCGTGCGGCCGTACTTCAGGTCGCCGCACAGGCCGATGGTCAGGTTGTCCAGCCGGCCCATTTCCCGGGAGATGGTCAGAAGATCCGCCAGGGTCTGGGTGGGATGGTTGTGGCCGCCGTCTCCGGCGTTGATCACAGGCACGGTGGCCGCCCGGGAGGCCACATAGGGCGCGCCCTCTCTGGGATGGCGCATAGCGATGATGTCGGCGTAGCAGCTGACCATCCGGGCGGTGTCCGCTACACTCTCGCCCTTTGCGGCGGAGGAGGAGCTGGCCTCGCTGAAGCCGATGACGCTGCCGCCCAGCTCCAGCATGGCGGCCTCGAAGCTTAAGCGGGTCCGGGTGGAGGGCTCAAAGAAGAGGGTTGCCAGCTTCCTGTGGGCGCACTTGTCCCAATAATTTTCGGGATGGGCGATGATATCTCTGGCGGTGGCGATGAGCCCGTCCAGCTCCACCACGCTCAGTTCCAGAATGCTGTTGAGACTTCTCATGCTTTGCCTCCGTTGACAGCCAGATAATTGCGGATCCGGGCCACGTTCTCGGCGTTGGCGGGGTTCTCTTCCAGATATTCGATGATGTCATAGACATCCACCACGGAGTAGACGGGGAAGCCAAACTCCTCCTCCACCTCCTGCATGGCCAGCTTTTCGCCCTGGCCCCGCTCCTTGCGGTCCACCATGATGAAGGTGGCGGCCACCTTGACGCCCTCCAGATGGCTCAGGATGGCCATGCTCTCCCGGATGGCGGTGCCGGCGGTGATGACATCCTCCACGATGACCACTTCCTCACCGGCCTGGGGAACATAGCCCACGAAGGTACCGCCCTCGCCGTGATCCTTGACCTCCTTGCGGTTGAAGAAGAAGGGGACATCCAGGCCCTTTTTGCTCAGAGCCACGGCAGCGGACACGGCGATGGAAATGCCCTTGTAGGCGGGGCCATAGAGAACGGCCTTCTTTTCGCCCAGCTTTTCCAGGTAGGCCCGGGCATAGAATTCGCCCAGGGTGGCAATTTCGCTGCCGGTCTTGATCATACCGGCGTTGATGAAATAGGGGATCTTCCGGCCGGACTTGGCGGTAAAGTCGCCGAATCTCAGAACTCCGGCGTTTTCCAGAAACTGAATAAACTCTCTTTTGTAAGCTTCCATGATTCTGTCTCCTTTTCTTTTTTATACGATGGGAAATGATCGTTTATGCGGGCAAGGCCCGCGGCGAATGCGTTACGAACTCCCGCGCTGGACTTACATCCTCTGGGCCCCTCGACCATGGGTGCGGCAATT
>SFQY01000078.1 GCA_004562395.1 bacterium
CAGCAGAACAGGCGCTGAGCTTCCAGTATCCGGAAACCGTATAATGAAACAATTTCACAGCTGATCCTCTTTCCCCCGGGAAAGAGGATCGGAAAAAGCTGAAGCAGGAAAACATTTCACTTCAGCTTATGGGCAATCCCGCTATCAAAGTGTTGATAGCGGGATTGTTTCAGAAAAAGGGGAGCGGAGAGGAGAAAGGCATGAAAACCGGAAAAAGGATATTGTCTATAATACTGGTATTGGTGCTTCTCATTCAGATGCTGCCGGTACCGGCGAAAGCGGAAGAGGGGAGAGCCGGCAATGCGGCCATGCCGGAGAACACATCAGCGAATTATGCGCTCCCAACCGAAGAAGAGGAAGTCTATGTCACCAAGGAAATAACGGAATACCGAAGTGAACGGGAAAAGCATTTTCGGCTGTCAGACGGGTCCTTTGCTGCGGTAGAGTATGAGTATCCGGTGCATTACCAAACAGCGGATGGGACCTGGGAGGAGATCGACAATACGTTGACGCTGAGCGGCGAGACATATATCGCCCAGGCAGGCGGGGTGGAGAAGCGCTTTGCCGCTGCGCTGGATGAGGATTATCTGCTTCAGATGAGCTATGACGGCTATACGCTGGAGCTGTCGCTGCTTGAACCGGAGGGAGAAACCGCAGAAGAGGGCCAGCCGGGGGATGAACCGGCCGAAGAGGAAGAAGAACAGCCACTGCCTCCCGGAGAACCTTTGGAGGAGGAGAGCGGCAGCGTCATTGTGATCGGCTCCGGAGCGGAGGAACAGCCGCTGCTGCCCAACGAAGACGGAGAGGAGAGCAACACAGCGGAGGCTGCCGTTGAGGAGCAAGACGAGGTCATCATTGTCGGCGGTGAGGACGCGGCGCAGCCGGAAGAGCCTGAAGCCCCGGCGGAAAACGCAGAGCCCGAGGAGAGCGCGGCCCCGGAGGAGAGCGCACAGCCCGAGGGGAGTACTGCCCCGGAGGAGAGTGCTGAACCCGGGGAAAACAGCGCAGACGCCCTGGCGGGGACCGGGTACCAAATGGTCAGCCGCAGCGAAATAAGCGCCCAGCTGCGTAACACGGACATGTCTGTCGCTCCGGTCTCCGCCGGGGACCAGATAACACTGGAAGAGGCGGGAAAAGTCCGCTGCTTCGGTTCACGGGTGGGATATGACCAGGTATTCCCCGGTATAAGCCTTGCCTATGAAAACATGGGCTACAACGTAAAAGAGAGCATTATCATTGCCCACGCTCTGAATTCCTACAGCTTCGCCTTCGGGCTGAACACAGATGGGCTGGAGGCCGTACTTGAGGAAAGCGGCGGCGTCAGCCTGACAAACAGCGAGGGCGAGCTGATCTACTCCATCCCTGCTCCGTACATGTTCGACGCTGCGGGTGAGCTGTGCCTTGACGTGAGTTATGCGCTGACAGAGACAAGTGACGGATATATCCTGGCGGTGACGGCGGACAGCGAATGGCTGAACGCATCGGACCGGAGTTTCCCGGTGGTCATCGACCCCACACTGGTGGCGGAGTGTCAGCTGTCCAGCGGGACCATGACGGCAAGCTATGTGGCCCAAGGCTCCCCGGCACGGCAGTATGGACTGGCACAGACGCTGTACTTTGGATACAGTACGGTGTCATCAGTGCAGGAGGCGCAGATATACATGGGCTTCAGCACCCTTCCCACGATCCCAAGCAACGGGGTGGTTGTGGGAGCAGAGCTGACGCTGTGTCAGACCAGCTGGTCTAAGGTGGTGTGCACCGCCTGCAGCATGGGCATGTACCCGGTGACGGACGCCTGTCCCACGGACGGATACTACGAGTGGATCAAGGGGCTGAGCTGGAACAGCAGACCGAATACCTCAGCCACAGTGCTGGACTATGCGGTGTGTACGGAGGAGACAAACGGCACCTATCTCAGCTGGGATATAAGCCGGTCGGTAAAGGAGTGGTACAGCAGCAGCACGGCCACCCGCGCCCTGGCCCTGAAGCTGATGGATATCGGGGAGTACAGCGGCAGCTACGCGGTGGTGGCCACGTTTCAGGGGTACGGGGGAACAGGCAGTGTACTTTCACCGTACCTGACGGTGAGTTATCGGTACGCGGTAGGGCTGGAGGACTACTATACGGCCCAGAGCCACAGCATAGACCGTGCGGGCACGGGCTACGTCAGTGACTTCACGGCGAACCTGACACTGGTGAAGAGCGATGTAATGGCGGCCAGCACGGTGTGCCCGGTGAGAATAGAGCATGTGTACAACTCGGCCTACTACGACAAGCAGCTGTACGCGACGCCCGGATCGGGCTACAGCGGAAGCCGCCTGGGCCGGGGTTGGAAGCTGAACATCCATCAGACGGTGTCGGTGTATAACGACAACTACCTGCAATACCTGGACGGGGACGGGACTATCCATTATTTCTACCGGTCCGGTACGTCCGGCAGCTATACGGACGAGGACGGTTTGGGACTGACCATCACCGCCAGCAACGGGAACTACACCATGACGGACCGTTATGGAAACAGCAGCTATTTCAGCGGAGGACTGCTGAGCTATAACCAGGACGCCAACGGGAACCGGATCAGCTATACGCTCAACGGGGAGAAGCAGATAACGTCGGTGACGCGGAAACTGAACGGCGGCAGCACGGAGACGATAGCGACGCTGAGCTACGACAGCGAAAACAAGCTGACGGGGATCACGGACAAGGCAGGGAACAGCTACACCTTCACCTACAGCGGGAGCTATCTGACACAGGTGAGCCACCCGGACGGGACGACAGTGAGCTACAGCACGGGCAGCGACGGACGGCTGAACAGCGCGAGAGACAACGAGACGGGCTATGGCATAAGCTACAGTTATGACAGTCAGGGGAAGATCAACGGATACAGCGAGAGCGGCGGCAGCACAGCGGGCGCTACGGTATCGGTGAGCGGCAGCGGGGAGGTACGGACGTACCGGAACAGCGGCGTGGACCGGACGCTGAATAACAGCGACGACATACTGACGACCATGGTCTTTGACCGGATGGGTCGTACGATCAGCAGCGCGGTGAACAGT
>SFQY01000020.1 GCA_004562395.1 bacterium
TTCCTCATCCACCGCTTCGCGGTCCCCCTTCCCCCCGGGGGAAGGTATTGTTCCGTTGTCTATACAAACTCCTGTTTGACTGGGGGCGTAGGGCGGGGGCCCCGCCCTACGAAACATCTCTACAAACACCAATTTATCCAGCAGCTGAGTAAAACCGATATGCACATTATCTTATATCTTCCTTCGGCGGCGGGGGATTTGTTCCGGGATTCCCTTGATTTGTGGGGCGGGATTTGGTATCATAAAAAGAAAACGGAGAAGACGCCCCGCCGCTTTTCCGGAAAGGAACCAACCATGGATAAGATCGCTGTTCTGATCCCCTGCTACAATGAGGCGGCAACCGTCGAAAAGGTGGTCACCGATATGCGCGCGGCTCTGCCGGAGGCCGTGATCTACGTCTATGACAACAACTCCACCGACGACACCGCCGCCCTGGCGGAAAAGGCCGGGGCTGTGGTCCGGAAGGAGTACGCCCAGGGTAAGGGCAACGTCATCCGCCGGATGTTCCGGGAGATCGACGCGGAGTGCTATATTATGACCGACGGCGACGACACCTACCCCGCCGAGTGCGCCGGGGAGATGTGCCGTCTGGTGCTGGAGGGAAAGGCGGACATGGTCATCGGGGACCGGCTGTCCTCCACCTACTTCACGGAAAACAAGCGCCCCTTCCACAACATGGGCAACACCGTGGTCCGCAAGGCCATCAACATGATCTTCCACACGGATATCAAGGACGTGATGACCGGCTACCGGGCCTTCAGCTACGCCTTCGTCAAGACCTTCCCGGTGCTGTCCAAGGGCTTTGAGATCGAGACGGAAATGACCATCCACACCGTGGACAAGAACATGCTCTATAAGAATGTGGTCATCCAGTACCGGGACCGGCAGGAGGGCTCCTACTCCAAGCTGAACACCTATTCCGACGGCATCAAGGTGATCTTCACCATCTTCCGGCTGTTCAAGAACTACCGGCCCCTGGAGTTCTTCTCCCTGGTGGCCCTGGTGCTGGCGGCCCTGTCCGCCGGATTCTTCATCCCGGTGTTCGTCTCCTTCCTGCGGACGGGCCTGGTGGAGAAGATCCCAACCCTGATCGTCTGCGGCTTTGCCGCCATCGCCGCGTTGATCAGCTTCTTCTCCGGAGTGGTGCTGGACACCATCAAGCAGAAAAACAGGCAGGATTTTGAGCTGAACCTGCACCGGGCCAGCGACCGGTTCAAGGACCTGAAGAGTCGGGACGCCGGGAAGTAAGTGGGTTGGTTTTATGAAAAAAATCCTTGTGAATAACCGGAAAACGCTGTTTTTCCTGGAGCTTTTCCTTATTTTCTGCTGGCTGGCCAACCTGATGGAGACGGACTCCTACTATTCGGTGTACCTGCTGTGCGCCGTGGCGGGGGTGGCCTGCCTCTGCGACAACGCCCGGACCCGGCCGGTGTTCCGGCGGTGGATCCTGGTGCTGACGGATCTGCTGGCGGCCCTGTTCGCCCTGGCCACGGTGCTGGCCAACTATCCCCTCTTCGAGCCCATCACCGGACTGATGAACCTGTTCAACGGGGCCTGCTCCCTGGCGGGGGGCTTCTTCCTGGCCCGGGGGATCCTGGTGTGGGCCCTGTTCCGGCTCCCGGCGGAGGCTCCGGGACCCCGGCCAGCAGAGAAGTCCCCGGCCCTGGTGTTCGCGCTGTTCTTCGCCGCCGTTGCCGGGGTGTTCCTGCTGTTTCTGTTCACCACTGGGTACCCGGTGTACCTGGCCGCCGACTCCATCACCTCTTTGGAGCAGATCCAGTCCGGCATTTACAGCAACCACCACCCCTACTGGTACACCCGGTTCATCGAGCTGTGCCTGCGGCTGGGACTGCTGTTTACCCGGGACGGCAACGCCCTCTGCGCCGTGTACAGCACCATCCAGTGCCTGATCATGGCGGCCTGCTTTGCCTATACGCTGCTGACCCTGTACCAGGCCGGGGTTCCCCGGTGGTGCGTGGCGGTGACCTTCCTGATGTACACGTGCCTGTCCTATAACCTGACCTACAGCATCACCATGTGGAAGGATACCCTCTTCGGAGGCTTCTCCCTGCTGCTCATCGCGTCGCTGTACCGGCTCCTCCGGGGGATCGGCAGGAAAAGCTGGCTCAATTACCTGGTGTTCGCCCTGGGGGGCGCGGGCTTCTGCCTGGTCCGCAACAACGGCCTGCCGGTGTTCCTGATCCTGGCGGCGGCCATGGTGATTTTCCTGGGAAAGAAGAGGAAGAAGCTGCTGCTGGTGGCCGCGGCGGTGCTGGTCTTCTCCTGGGTCATGACCGGCCCGGTGCTCAGCGCCCTGGGGGTGTCGGACACGGAGATCGTGGAAATGCTGGGAGTGCCCCTGCAGCAGATCGCCCGGGTGGTGGCCAACGACTGCCCGGTGTCGGAGAGCGACCGGGAGATCCTGGAGAATATTTTCTGGCTGGACCGGGTGAAGGAGCTGTATTCCCCGGAGATCGTGGACCCCATCAAATTCGAGGCCATGCGGCCGGAGGGCGACGCCTACATTTCGGAGCATCTGGGCCGGTTCCTGGGACTCTGGGCCAGACTGGGACGGCAAAACCCCGGGGAGTATCTCAAGGCCTGGGTGGAGCTGACCAAGGGCTTCTGGAACGGCGGCTACAGCTTCTGGATCTACATCCGCTATACCTACCCGGACATCACGGGCATCGGCGTGACCATGGAAAACCCCGTGAGAAGCCTGTTTGAGGCCCTGTTCCGCTATACCGAAAAGCCCGTGATCCTGCAGCCCCTGTACAGCATCGGCCTGCAGATCTGGGTGATCATCGGCTGCTGCTTCGTGTGCTTCGCCCGGAAGCGGGAGGAATTCCTCACCGCCCTGCCCCTGGTGGTGCTGGCCGCCGTGCTGTGGGTCATGACCCCGGTCTACGCCGAGTTCCGCTACGCCTACCCCATGTTCACAGCCTGCCCCCTGATCCTGTTCATGACCGCCTACCACACTCCCCCAGCCCCCAGCCCGGAGCCAGCCGCGGAAGTTCCGGAAGAAGCCTGATCCCAAATGCAAATCATACCCGCCGGTCACCCGGCGGGGACTTTTGGCAGAAATGGGATGGATACGGATTCCCTTTTAAGATGTAAAATGTTGGTAACTATTCAGTCGTATTCGAAATTTCTCATATAAATGATCGTTTATCTTCGTTGGTTCCACTGGCGCTTACGGCGCCAAAGCCTTCTCCTTGAGGAGAAGGTGCCCCAGTGCACACTGGGGCGGATGTGGTGTGCCCTCGAGGAGAAGCCTTTGATGCGCATCCCACTCTTGTAGATCCATCGCGCATTCGTAGGATATACGATCCCATTTCTCAGCCTTTCCATAACAGCATACCGGCGGCGGCTCTTTTTTGAGAGCCGCCGCCGGTTTATATTCGGGATCACGTTCCTTCGGGGGGCAGTTTCTCCTGACGGGAACTCAGCTCCTCGTAGAGAAGCTCGTCATTGCCGCCGCTTTCGCCCTTCCGGTAGACCACCTGATAGTGGATCTCCAGGGCGTTGCGGAAGGCGTTGTAGTCCCTGTCCGCCAGGGCCTGCCAGATCCTGCGGTGCTTTTCCACGGTGAAGAGCATGTACGAGGGGGTGGTGGGCCGCTTGTAGTTTTTGTCGTAGGCCCAGAAGGCGTCCAGCAGGGAATTGAGAAGGGGCATCTTCAGGCCGGAGTACAGGACCCTGTGGAAGGCGGCGTCGGCTTCGGCGAATTTACTGCCGAAGGTGGGCTGCTCGCCGCCGGAATTGGCGTGCTTCCGGGCGATGGAGTCCATGGTCTGAACATACTGGCCCAGGCGCTCCAGGCTTTCCGGCGTAATGGTGTCGAAGGCCTCCTGGGCAAAGCCCAGCTCCAGTACCCGGCGCAGTCTGCGGAACTGCTCCAGCACGTCGCTGCCGTCGGCGCCGATGTTGTATATCAGACTGTCAAAGAGGCAGTCCGGGTTGAATTCCTGGATCACACTGCCCACGCCGGGGGTGGAGCGGACCAGGCCGGTGATCTCCAGGGCCTTGATGGCCTCCCGCAGCACATTGCGGCTGACCCCCAAAAGCTTGCACATCTCCATTTCCGTGGGCAACTTGTCTCCGGGCTTCATGCCGTTTTTCAGAATGTAGTCCTTGATCTCCTGATAGACCTGCAAGTACAGCTTGGGGGTTTTCAGATTTCGCATCTTCGGTGTTGCCTGCTCTGGCATAGTATCCCTCATTTCGGCGGATCGTTAGGGTCCGGTGTATATCCTTTTGCATATCGGGTTGACATCGCAAAAACGTTTTACTTCTCTTTTGGGAGAAACGGCCCGGGGAAGTACCCTACGATAACGTTCGATTTCCGCCATACAGGATTCCTCAGTGGGAATGTCGTCACGACTTTGCTCGATAAGCGCCGTTTTCCGGAATGGCAGGGGTCGAAAACCGGTCCGGTCATCCCGTCCCAAAGGCCCGTATGTGCCGTTCCGGTGAACGGTTATTTACAAAACAGGGATCGGGCCGGCCCGTCCGTACAGGGCAATGCCGTCAGCTGAAACGGCGGAGTACGACTCCTGTCCCTGCGGTCTCAGCGCCTCTTTTGCGGAGCCGCCCGATAAGTATCATTTTTATCGGCTTAACGCAGTTGAAGGATCGTTTCTCGCAGCATCCATGGTTTCCTACGTTGGGTACAACAATAAATGATCATTTACAATTCTGCTGAGTAAGCCCGATAAGTATAATTTTAAATATATTAGCACAAGTCCATAAATAAAGTCAATCTTGCCGAGGGGTGTTTGTGGTTTCCTACAAGATGCAAAGCTACTTTTTGTAGTTTCATACAAAATATGGCAATCCGTATTGACAGGAATTGCGTAAGTTGCTATTTTATATATGTAGTTTGTAGAACAAAGTACAAATTTCATCCAGGAATTGCCTGTAGGAGATGAGCCTATGCGACGAAAGCAGAAGTCCGGAGGCGTCCGGCTGCGGCAGGATACCCGGTTCGCGTACACGGTCAGCGCCCCGATGTTTGCCTATTTGCTGATCGTACTGATCATTCCCGTATGCTGGGGCCTTTACATCAGCTTTACGGACAAGATGATCGGCAGTCAGGAGCATTTCATCGGCCTGAAGAACTATATTAACCTGCTGAAAAACAGCAGCTTCCGCAATGCCGTGGGAAACACCGTGGTGTACACCGTGTTTTCCATTCTGGGAAAGCTGATTTTCGGCCTGATCATGGCCCTGGTGCTGAATTTCGAGTTCAAGGGCAGAAACGTGGCCCGGGCCCTGATGATCATTCCCTGGACCCTGCCCAATATCGTAGCGGTGCTGAACTGGCGCTGGATCTTCTCCGATACCGGCGGCGTGGCCAATTTCCTGCTGATGAAGCTGGGGCTCATCGACCGGAATCTGATCTGGCTGGGCAATGCCACCCTGGCCATGGTGGCGGTGCTGGTGGCCAATATCTGGCGGGGCAGTCCCTTCTTCGGGATCTCCATCCTGGCAAGGCTGCAGACCATTCCCAAGGATTACTATGAGGCGGCGGAGCTGGACGGCGCGGGAGCGTTCCAGAAATTCCGGTACGTGACCCTGCCCTCTATCATGGATGTCATTCTGCTGACCATGCTGGTCTCCACCATCTGGACCATCAACGAGTTTGAGTCCGTCTGGCTGCTCACCGGCGGTGGTCCCAGCGGAGCCACCGAGGTCATCGGCGTGTTCAGCTACCGGACGGCCATGACCAACATGCAGCTGGGCCAGGCGGTGGCGGTGAGCGTGCTGGCAATGCCGGTACTGCTGCTGCTGATCAGCATTGTCAGCCGGAAAATGCTGAAGCAGGAGGATTGATCCCATGAGTATGAAGCGGAAAAAGAAGCTGCTGTACATCCTGCGGATGGTGATGGTGGCGGTATGCCTCATCGCGGCCCTGTTCCCCATCTACTGGATGCTCAACACGTCCTTCAAGACCCAGTTCGAAATATACCAGAAGACGCCCACCTTCCTGCCCAAGGACCCCACCCTGGACGGCTATAAATATCTGTTCACCAAGACGCCGTATCTGAACGCCCTGAAAAACAGCTTTCTTGTGGCCTTCGTCTGTGCGCTGGTTTCCATCGCCCTGGGCTATCCCGTTTCCTACGTGGTGGCCAGGCTGAATTTCCGGGGGCGGCAGGGCGTCTCCAAGCTGATCCTGTTTTCCTATCTGATCCCCACGTCGGTGCTGTATATCCCGCTGTTCCTGTTTGTCTCCAAATGCGGCCTGACGGACAACATTCTGGGGCTGATGCTGATCTACCCCACCTTCACCCTGCCCTACGTCAGCTGGATGCTGATCCCCCACGTTCGGGCGGTGCCCAGGGACATCGAGGAGGCAGCCACGGTGGACGGCTGCACACGGCTTCAGTGCATGTACCGGATTGTTTTCCCTCTGGCCACCCCAGGCATTATCTCCACCTTCATCTTCGCTTTCTCCATGTGCTGGGGCGAATACATGTACGCCCTGGTGAACATCAGCAGCAGCGAAATGAAAACCTTCCCGCTGGTGATCTCCAATCTGATCTTCGGCGACATCTACCCCTGGAACCAAATTATGGCCGGCGCGATTCTTGCCTGCGTCCCCATTCTGCTGGTCTATATCTTCTTCTCCAACCTGATGGTGGGAGGAGCCACAGAAGGAGGTGTAAAGGCTTAGGCTTTGTTCCGGTACCAACTGAAAAAACCAAAAATGAATCAAGGAGGAAACAAAATGAAAAAGCTTTTGGCAATCATCCTGGCAGCCGTTATGGTCCTTTCCATCTTCGCCGGCTGCGGAAAACAGACGGAAACCGCCGCTCCCGCGGGAGAAACCAAGGCCCAGACCGCGGCCGAACCGGCACCTGCCGGCGGCGGCTCCCTGGTGATCTGGGTGGAAAAGAGCTTCAGCGAGGACGTGGATAAGCTCATTGACCAGCGCATCCAGGCCTTTGGCCAGGAGAAGGGCGTGGAGGTCAAAGCGGAGTTTATCGGCGCCACGGACTATATGACGAAGCTCAACGCCGCCGTGGAGGCGGGCAACGTTCCCGACCTGACCCTGGCCAACCCCTACAAGGTGGTCAGCTACTATCCCAGCAACCCCTATTCCGACGTGACGGACCTGGTGGAGGAGATCGATGCCCAGCGTCCCATGTTTGACGCGCTGAAGGACGGCACCAAGATCGAGGGCGTGAACTACTTCGTTCCCTTCTACGCCGCCAGCAGCCTGCTGTTCCTGCGCAAGGACCTGTTTGAGGCCAAGGGCGTGGCCCTGCCCACCACCTGGGAAGAGCTGTGGGACGCGGCCATCGCGGTTTCCGATCCTGAAAACGGCATCTACGGCCTGGGCATGGGCTGCGGCCCCACGGACGAGGACTGCGAGAACAGCTTCCGCGCCATGATGTGGGATATGGGCGGCTGCCTGATGGATAAGGACGGCAACATTGTGGCCGGTACCGACGCGGGCCTCAGCGCCATGATCGACAAGTATGTGGAGCTGTACGAGGCCGAGGCCATTCCTCCCGCTGCCATTACCTGGGACTCCGGCGGAAACAACAAGACCTATCTGATGGGTGAGTCCGCCATGGTCATCAATGTTCCCACCCTGTACAACGCCATCAGAAATGACGAGCAGTACGCGGAGCTGTTTGCCAACACCCTGGTTCTGAACCTGCCTGCCGGTTCCGCCGACGACGCCGTCTTCGGCAACCCCTCCGGCTGGGCCATCATGAAGGACGCCAAGAACCCGGAGAATGCCCGTGAGTTCATCAAGTACGTCTCCGAGAAGGAGTGGTACGACACCTATATGGACGCCATCGCCCCCGTGTTCGCGCCGGTTTATCAGGACCTGGTGGGCTCCGAGACCTGGGGCAGCGGCGTCAATAAGCAGGCCATCGAGTATGTCCAGAACGCCACCGGCTACTATGGCTATCCCTGCCAGACCCTGGAGGGCCGTGCCATTGCTTCCAAGAACTACTATTCCTTCCCCATTGCCCGGATGCTGAACTCCATCGTCACCGGCAGCGCTACTAAGGACGAAGCCATTGCCCAGCTGGAGAAGGAGCTGAAGGATACCGCCTCTGCGGTTACCGGAGGCTAAAAGGAGGAAATTCCGTTGAATGAGCAGAAAACCGTTTGGGTGAATCTGAATCCGGAAAAGGTGGACCTGACGCCCATCGTCTCCCGCTGCGAACAGGCGGGGTGGCGCTGTATCACCGAGGATGTGGGCGTTGACCAGGAAAAAAGTGTGGCGCATGCTCTGGAGGCGGACGCCATCGTCAGTATCGGAGAACGCTGGGAGGATTCGCAGCTGTCTGCCATTGCCGGAGGGAACCGGATCATCGTCCGCTACGGCGCGGGGCTGGACAACGTGGATATTCCAGCAGCCACACGCCATGGGATTCCTGTGGCCAACCTGCCGGGCATGAATTCCCCCGCGGTGGCGGAGATTGCCCTGCTGCATATCCTGAACCTGGGCAGACGGTTCTCCTATTCCGTCGGCGGCGTCAGCCGGGGGATCTGGCCCTGCTCCGTGCCCGGCAATGAGCTGGATGGGAAGCTGCTGGGCCTCATCGGCTTCGGAAACATCGCCAGGCAGCTGGTGCGGATCACCAGCGGCTTCCGCCGGAGGGTCATCGCTTACGACGCCTATCTGAACGACGCGGGCCGGGCCTTTGCCAGGGAGTACGGTGTGGAGCTGGCGGACTGCCCCGAAGAGGTGTACCGTCGGGCGGACATCGTCAGCCTGCACATTCCCTTCACCCCCGCCAACAAGGGTATTGTCAACCGGGACTGCTTCCGGCTGATGAAGCCAACGGCCTATCTGGTCAATACCTGCCGGGGTGGCGTCATCAACGAGGCGGACCTCATCGAGGCGCTGAGGGCGGGAACCATCCGGGGCTTTGGAGCCGATGTCATGTGCCAGGAGCCGCCGGACCCCGACAATCCGCTGCTGCACATGGACAACGCCTTCGTCACGTCCCATCTGGGGGCGCTGGCGGTGGAGAGTGAGGAGCGCAGCCAGCTGCTGATCGCGGATATCATCGCGGAGCATTTCGCCGGCCGGGTCCACAGCAATGTGGTCAATCCGGAAACGGTAAGACACTGACAACACAACCCTCCTGCCTTATGGCAGGAGGGTCAAGTGAAAAAGCCTTTCTGAAAACTGCCCTTTTGCGTACCGGAGGCGGCTCCGGTGCGGAAAAAAGCGGTTTTCAGAGGCGGACGAAAGAATCACGAAAGTGAGAGGGATTTTATGATCGATCTGGAAAAATTCAAGGGCGTATTCCCCGCTTTTCCCGCCTGCTATGACGAGGAAGGCAACATCAGCCCGGAGCGGGCCAAAATGCTGGCCCGGTACTGCCTGGAAAAGGGCGCCAAGGGCGTCTATCTGACGGGCTCCTCCGGTGAGTTCGTCTATCAGACGGTGCAGGAGCGCAAGCAGGTGATCCGGGCGGTGACCGAAGAGGTGGGCGGCAGGATGACCATCATTGCCCACGTGGGTGCCTGCGCCACCGGCGACGCCGTGGAGCTGGCGGCCTATGCCGCCCAGTGCGGCGTGGATGCCATTTCCTCCGTACCCCCCTACTATTTTGCCCAGCCGGAGTACGGCGTTGTGGAGTACTGGAACGCCATGATCGATGCGGCGAAGCTGCCCTTCATCCTCTACAACATCCCCGGTACCACCGGCGTGTCCATCAGCTTTGATATTTTCAGGAAGATGCTGGAAAACCCTTATGTCATCGGCATCAAGAATACCTCCCTGCCGGTGATGGACATCCTGCAGTTCAAGGCCTGCGGCGGGGACCGGTGCGTGGTCTTCAACGGCCCCGATGAGCAGTTCGTGGCCGGCCGTCTCATGGGCGCCGACAGCGGCATCGGAAGTACGTACCTGGTGATGCTGGACCTGTACCTGAAGGCTGACGAGTTCATCCGCCAGGGGGATTTCGTCCGGGCGGCGGAAATACAGAAATTCATGACCATGACCACCCTGGATATCATTCACAAGCACGGGCATCTGTTGTCCGGACTGAAGTACCTGCTGCACCTGCAGGGCATGGACATCGGCGAGGTCCGGCAGCCTCTGGTAAAAGTGAACGATCAGGACAAGCGGGAGCTGGACCGGATCGCGGAGCGGATCCGGCAGGCCACCATGGACTGGTGCGGCAAGGTCCCCGGCAAGGTGTAACCGGAAGACAGCCATCCATCCCAATGCCATCAGTTTAAGCGCCAGGGCATCGTCCGCCGCCATTGCCGGTAAGGGCTTCGGTAAATGATCGTTTATCGCAGCACCCCTTGGCTCCCCCCGTTGGGGGAGCTGGCAAAAATCTTTGATTTTTGACTGAGGGGGTGACGGGAAAGTTGTGCTTCTAACCAACGTCACCCCCTCCGGCAGCCCCTTCGGGCTGCCACCTCCCCCACTGGAGGAGGCAAGGGCGCAGCCGCGCCACAGTAATCAACGAAGCATAAACGATCCTTTTGCCCTGTTACACCATGGCGGAAGCCCCCAAATGAATGCTCCTGCTCCCGAAAAAATCGGGGTGTCGGATTGCGAAATGACTATCTTCTTCATCTCCTGCAAAAGCACAGCGTACCGGTCCTTACAGGCCGGTGCGCTGTGCTTTTTGAGACTGTCAGCTTTCCATCTGCTTTCCCAGAAATCCGGCGGCGGTTTTGGCCAGGCCCTGGTCCGCCTCCTGAAGGGGGCCGTCGCCCGCCCCCAGCAGGAGCATGACGCAGCCCATCAGATCCCCCTGGGACAGGATCGGCGCTACGGCGCCCAGCTGGTACTTCTCCTCTCCGTCGGCGGCGAAGATGGGGGTGTCTCCGGTTTTGTACAGATAGTTTTTCCGCTGCTCCATGAGCTTTTCCAGCTCCGGGGAGTTGGGCTTGTCCAGCAGCTCCCGCTTGGGAATGCCGTGAAGGGCAATGATGCTGTCCCGGTCCGCCACCGCCGCAATGTGCCCCGTGGCCGACCCGATGGACTCGCACATCTGGGCCGCGAACTCCTGAAGATCCCCCATGGGGGAGTACTTCCGGAAAATCACCCCTCCGTCCTTCTCCGTATAAATCTCCAGAGGGTCGCCCTCCCGGATTCTCAGGGTGCGGCGGATTTCCTTTGGGATCACGATTCTGCCCAAATCGTCCACCCGGCGAACGATTCCTGTTGCTTTCATTGTTTTTCCTCTCCTTGTGCCAAGTTTCCAGTGGTATTGTTTGCAGGTTTTGGGGAATTATGCGGGAAGCTGTTTTCAATAGCAGGTGTGAAGAACCGAAGGCTTTTCTGCGCCAACACGCCCGTTTTCCTGGATTCGTCTGCCGGATTACCGGGTGCTGCGGCTTTCACGCTCGTTCTCTGTTCCATTCGGGGAAACAGCTTCTGCCGCGTCGTCAGGAGGCTGTATTGCACGGCCTGTGCTCCCGCGGAAAGGTCTGCCCATACTTGTTCAGGGGCCGCTGTTCGGTGCTTTCCAGTCTGAGATCGGGTATCCGGTAATCTCCGCTTCGGATATCGGTCAGTTCGGGGGGCATTGTCATGCCTCCTTTGTGGCTTACTTGATTTTGTGTGTTGCTTGCCCGATGTCATATAAGAATATATGTTTGCTTATTATATCAAGGGGAGGCTGGCTTGCCAAGTGAACGAATTATAAATTATCTGCGAATTTGCGCAGGAGGCAGGGGTTATTTCTTTGTGTATTGCCATCGGCTGTCGGATGGAGTACAATGAGGGTAAGAAAACGATTATTACGGAGGAGAAAAGGATGGAACAGACAGAGAAGAAAACGGTTACACAGAACGCTGAGAAGTATATACGCGAGGTAATTCTTAGGGATGTACTGGAATTATTGGAAGCCAATGACGGCAAGCCCTTCGAGGAAAAGAAGAAAGAAATTACCGATTACCTACGAAATTGCGCAAAGGATTCCCATGCAGATGCACTTGCGGGTATTGCCGGCGAGGAACAGCGTGGTCAGATTCTTAACCAGAAATTCTGGGGAGCGGGCAATGTGATATCTGCCGGGAACGGAATTACCATGAGACGGGTGCAGGAATCTGACCGTGAAGGCTATCTGGAGATTCAAAGAGCATATCTGGTCACAAAACATATGCTGAAGGAACCGGCTTACTGCAATATGCTCTGGGAGGAACATATTGCAAGCAAGCGATTGACTCTGTCGATTTGTTCTGACGGAAGCTATATCGGCTACTGTGGGATTAACAATCTGTTGCAGGAGCCATGGGAAATTGGCATCGAATTGCGGCCTGAGTGGACCGGGAGAGGAATCGGTTACCGTGCGGTATCTGCGATGTTAAAGGAGATCCAGACGCGTTTGGGGGTGCATGTTTTTTGCGTCAGAATGGAACCCCGAAATCTGGCAAGTCAACGACTGTTTGAAAAACTGGGTGCGGTTCCTGACGGCCTTGCCGTCGGCTGGACTGCCAACCAAGAGATCATTTTACAATGTGAGGAAGATAACCTGGATCAGATTGATGAGGAACTGATCCGACTGGCAGAAAAGTTTGGCGTTCCACCGAGGAAACTTCTGAGTCATGTTCTGAGATACTCCTTGGAGTTGAAACAGAAATGAACCGGAAGAATCCTGTACACGCAGCCGCATTCATGGCAGAAGGAAAAAACACCGGACATTGACATTGCCTCCGGCTCTATCCGGGTTTTCTCTGTGATGGGTTTCAGTTTCCTATAGTACTCTGACAAGTGTACGCTTCAGAAGTCGCAACATGGTCTCGGTATTACTGCTGCTTGCCGCCGTTTTTTGAACGGTCGGGGTCAAATATCGATACGGATGCACAACGGCAGTCAGGTACAAATCATTTTGAAAGCCGCCGGGAGGACCAATCCACCTGGCGGCTTTCGAGGCAAATGAGGTATTTTCTGAAGAGATTCGGCCTACAAAACTTCTTTGAGCGCCGCTTCCAGCCTGGGCTTGTCAGCCTCTGATAAAGAAGTAGCAGGAATCAGGTAATCAATCAGTACTTCGCAATTTTTCCTGCTTGGCTCGATTCCCAGTTTTTCAAGGGTTGTGGGCAGATTCATATGCTGCATGAGCGCACGTACGTTGTCAATGTATGCCTGGTCCATTTGGTTGAACTTTAACTGAATCAGGACACCCAAAGCAACGATTTCACCATGAAGCATATGTGACGCTTCCTTTGTGAAACTTCGACGAACACAATCATATAGTCCATGGGCAAGTGCCAATTGATTGACACCACAGGAAAATCCGCTGACAACAGAAGTATGGAGAAGATTGGTCAAAATGACGTCTGTCATGCGACCGGATGCCAATCCCTCGTCATAGACATGAGCGCCTTCCCCCACCAGAAAGTCATAAATTCCCTTGGAATTGACCGCACAGATATACTTTTCCAGGTCGCAGTCCAAATAGCTGTTGATATTGGTGTTGTGTACGACCTCCGGAAGCTTTGCAATGGAATCGAAAATACCTGCCGCAAGGGTTCGTTTGGGTGCGGTGGCGATGATCTGGGTATCTGCGATACACACATCTACTTCCTTACTCATGGCGACGGAACCGTCGGGCGTGCCGTCATCATGGTACATGATACAGACAGAGGAGGATGCGACGCAGGTAGCAGCCGAGGTTGGAACGGTAATCAGATCCATATTTGCAAAAGTTGCTATACATTTTGCCAGATCCAGACATTTTCCGCCGCCAATGCCCAGAATGAAGGTGCAGCCGTGTTCAATTGCATCCTTTTTGTAGGCTTCAGCCCAGTTTCTGGAGCAGGCACCGGTATGAATCCGGACAACTGGCGTAATGCCTGCGGCGGAAAAATCATCCTGCACAAGATTCAGGACAAGGGGGGTGGTGGTGGGACCTCCAATCACCAGAGGACGACCTCCGAAACGCAGCACTTCATTGGTCAAAGCTTTGATGCAACCACTTCCGTAGAAGAATTTGCCGACACCGATGCGTATATTGGCAAAAGGCGCGTGATCGTTCATTGTTTGCGTCTCCCTTCTGATATAAAATCCGTAATTGTTTTTCCGGGCGATGTGTTTGATACGTAAATTTGCCCGAACACATTATATCACAAGAAAAATAATTATCAATATATTTTTAGAAAAAAGAAAAAATTTATTTTATCTATTGACATTGGGAAACATGCATGATATCATGAAAATGTCGAGGGAGGAAACTGTGGAAGATGTCCAACATGCGACGTTGCCGCCCGGGTTCTCCGAAGATCAAAACACATTTATCAATTGTTTACCAGGAGGAAAGAAAAATGAGGCCAATGAAACCTGAAGAACTCCGCGAAGCGCTGAAGGGTATCTGCATTATCAGCATTACCCCTTTCAAGGAAAACGGAGCGTTCGACTATGATGGCTATGCAAAGAACCTGAACTATCTGGTTGCCCATGGCCTGAACAAGTCCAATTCCACCATTGTTGTCGGTGGCAGCACCGGGGAATGCGGTGCTATGAGTTCGGAAGAACGCAAGGCGGTTCTGGATTGCGCTTTTGATGTTCTGGGGGACAAGATTCCCATTATCGCGGGATGCAACAGTACGAATGTTTGGGAGTCTGTTGCGCTGGCACAGTATGCGGAGTCCAAGGGTGCCGCTGGCGTCATGGCATTGTCTCCTTACTATTATCCGGCCAAGGACGAAGAGTGCATCTACCAGTTTTACAAGACACTGGCAACCAATACCAATCTGGGCATCCTGCTTTATAACAATTTTGAAGTCATGCAAATTGACTGCCCCATCTCAGTCCTGAAACGGCTGAAGGAAGACTTCCCCAATGTGGTCGGTATGAAGGAGTGTACCCCCGCATTCTTTAAGATGACCCGTGTTGTCCAGGAAATCGGCGATAAAGTCAGCGTTGTCAATGGCCATGGTGAGTTTCTGGAACCTTATGCGGCGCTGGCCGGTACCGCAGGCTTTATCTCCAGCATGTCCAACTTCGCACCTGCCAAAGCTGTCGCCATTTGGGAAGCCCGCAGCAAGGGCGATTATGTGAAAGCGAAGGAAATCCGGGATACCTTGATTCCTTACATGGATCTGGCCTCCAAATATTCCGGCATGGGCGGTGAATATAAGGTCATTTCTCTGCTGAAGTATATCACGGATGAAGTCGGCAGCTGCGGCGGATATCCCCGCATTCCCTGTGTGCCTCTGACTGAGGCGGAAAAGGCAGAGGTACGTGAGGTCCTGAAAAAGCTGGATCTTTGATTTTGTTAGATCCACTGCGGTGGAAAAATAAATATAAGGAGAATGAAGGATGAAAAAGTTATTAGCTATCCTGTTGGCACTTTGCATGGTTTTCACTTTGGCGGCCTGCGGCAGCAAAGAGCCCTCCACGACCAACCCGCCGGCTTCAAAGGCCCCTGATGCCCAGACGCCGGCCACGGAAGGACCCGGCGCAGAACCTGTAACCATCACGTTTGTGCGCACCGGTACACCTGAAATTCTGCATGGGATCTTTGACCCGATCATCGAACAATTTGAGAAGGAGCATCCCAATATCCATGTCGAAATGCAGGATCTGGGCTGGAGTGATGCAACGCAGTCTCTGCAGACCTGGGCCGCTTCCGAGACGCTGCCCGATGTGATGTACCATCTGCCCGCGACCATTTTCGATCTGGCAGACAAGGGCCTGATTCGGGATCTGACGCCCTATATCGATGCGGAACTGCAAAAGGATATGTATCCTTCTATGATGGAGGCTGGCAAGCATAATGGCGGAACCTACATGATCACCTGCGGCGGAAGCAACCTGACCATGTGGTACAATGCCGATCTGTTTGAGCAGGCGGGCCTGGATCCTGAGAATCCGCCCAAGACCTGGGAAGAACTGCTGACCGCTTGCGAAGCGCTGAGCAAAATCGATGGCATCGCACCCGTCGGTATGTATTCTTCTCCCTCCGGCGGCGAGACCAGTTTGGTTTACGAATCCTTCTTTACCACCGAATACGGTGGATCCGCGTGGGACTCCGCCAACAGCCGGTATGTCTATGATTCGGAGGAAGGCAAGGAGGCTGCTGTCAATACGCTGCAGTTCTTGCAGGATCTGACTGCGTATGCCCAGGAAGGCTATGTTGAGTATGGCCGTTTCGATGTCCGCACCCTGCTGCGTGACGGCAAGGTGGCCATCGCTTTCGATCTGCTGAACATGGCAAACCAAATCACCGATGGCTTGGCTGATGGGACTTTCCGCGTTGCCGCTATTCCTGCCGGCGCCAGCGGCATTCAGTCCTCCTGCACCAACGTCGGCGGCTGGTTTATCCCCACCAATTGTGAGCATCCCGAAGAAGCCTGGACCTTCCTTCGTTATTTGATGACCACAGAAAACTCTCTGGCGCATTCTGCTTACGGCTCCGCGCCGATGCTGAAGTCCGAAGGCGCAACCTATACGGAGGGCTACATGGTTGACGTGATTGCCACGATGGACAATAGCTACGCAGAAGGCATCTGCGCAGAGACGAATGCCCTGTGGACCACCACCGGTGAGCAGCTGCAGCTGCTGCTGATGGGCAAGCAGACCGCAGAGGAGACCTGGGAAAATATTGCCGCAGAACACGGCGAAGTATACGAATAACCTGAATTTTCTCCCCTTTTGAAGGGCTCCCCGCTCCCTGCAGGGAGCCCTTTTCAAAATGCATTATCCCATTGCTTAGAGGTGAAATCATGAAACGCACCAAAACGCCTGACCACCTGGGGCGAACGATCGAGCCTTATGTGTATCTTCTGCCCACAATTATTTTGTTCGTTTTTATCTTAGCGATTCCGATTTTCAATCTGATCAAGTATTCTTTGGGCGATTCCAATATCATTCAGGGTTATAAGGAATGGAATCACTTTGAGAATTTTAAATATCTGACCAATAAAAAGTTTTTGGGCAGCGTAAAAGTGACGGCATTTTATGTCATTTTTGGCGTTGCCGGTGTTGTCTTTTTTGGAACGATTATGGCGCTGGCTCTGGATAAACCGCTGAAGGGCTTGGGCATTTTCCGCGCCATTGCAATTATTCCCTGGGTTGTACCGCAGGCCTTTGCCGCGACGATGTGGCGCTGGGTCCTCAATGCCCAGTTCGGATTTCTGAACCAGCTGCTGCTGACACTGGGCTTAATTAAGGAAAATATCAGTTTCCTCTCGGATCCCAATATGGCGCTGGCTACCGTGATTGTCGTCCGGATCTGGCAGGGTACTCCCTTTATGATTATCTCGCTGCTGGCGGCGCTTCAGACTGTTCCGGAAGACATCTATGAGGCTGCCGCCCTGGACGGCGTCAATCCGCTGCAGCGCTTTTTCTATATTACGCTTCCCCATATCATGCCTGTCCTGCTGACGACAACGCTTATTATCACGGCATGGACCATGCAGATTTTCGACACGGTTTATATTATGACCGGCGGCGGCCCGGCCCGCGGTACCCAGTTGGTGGCGCTGGAGGTCTATGCCAAGGCGTTCCAGCAGGATGACCTGGGCACAGCCTGCGCGATCTCGCTGTGTATTCTGGCGATGCTGACCATATTGATGTATTGCAAAAATAAACTGGAAAGGGGCGATAACGAATGAGACTGACCATGACACAGCAGAAACGGATTGGTAATATCGGGCGGTATGTCGTTATCGCTTTCTGGATGATTTTTACGCTGCTGCCCATCTACACGGCGTTTGTCGCATCCCTGACGAAATATGAGAATTTGGGGAAAAACTTCCTGTATCCCACAGACTGGGCGTGGGGGAACTATGCAGAGATTTTCAAACGCATTGATATGGCAAGCTATCTGAAGGCAACTTTTATCTACGCAATCAGCACAGCCCTGATCAATGTGATTCTGGCGGTGTTCACGGGTTATGCCCTGTCTCGCTTCAGGTTCAAAGGAAAAGGACTGTACTCCGGTGTCCTGCTGCTGACACAGGTGCTGCCCCAGGTGGTCATCGTGGTGCCTGTTTTTCTGATGATGAAAAAGATTGGCCTGTATGATACCTACGGCAGTGTCATCATCACGGTGGTCGCAACATCCATGGCATTTCCGACTCTACTGATGCGCAGCTTTTATGACAGTGTTCCCCGTGCGTTGGAAGAAGCCGCCTATATCGACGGCTGCAGCCGCCTGCAGACCCTGTTTCAGATTATCATTCCGCTGGCACTGCCCGGTATTGGTACCGCCTTTGGCCTGTCCTTCTTCTCCGGCTGGAGTCAGTACCTGTATCCCATGCTGCTGACCCGGAGCGCAGAGTATACGCCGGTTACCGTTGGTATCTCCCGCCTGATCGATAACCAGACGCCCTGGGAAATGGTCATGACCGGCACAATCATCTCCATCATTCCTGCGGTACTGATCTATCTGCTGGTGCAGAAGTCGCTGATTAAGGGCCTTAGCAGCGGTTCTGTCAAGTAAAAAAGTAATTTTCACCTTCCGAAAGGAACTGAAATCTTGCTTTTGTGGAAATCAATGGGTATAATATAAATAAATTCCACATCTGAATGGGACACATCTTCCTTTTCACACAGCGCGACTCAAAAAGAGGGCCCAAAAAGATAATCTGGAGGCAGTGCCATGAACTCTAATGTGACACAGAATACTTTCTTATTAAATATCCAGTCGATCTATCCCTCTTTGACAAAGGCGGAGAAGAAGGTCGCGGACTATGTTCTGCAGGACCATAAGGCTGTCCGCTTTATGTCGATCAATGACTTGGCCGATGCCTGTTGTGTCAGCCTGACCAGCGTGTCCCGATTTTGTAAAGCGCTGCATCTAAAGGGGTACCAAGATTTTAAGGTTCAGCTTACCTTGAGCATCAACGATGCGCCCAATAAGCATGGAACGGAGGAAGCGGATACAGAGGTGCTTCCGGGGCAGGTGACCCGTGGGGATTCTGTGAGTGTAATGGTGCAGAAAGTGCTGAAGAGCCATGTATCTCCTATCCAGGAGACTGCGGCGCTGGTAGACAAGCAGGCGCTCGAAAAAGCGGCATCCATGGTGTTGGCATCGGATCAGGTTCGCTTTTTTGGTGTGGGTGGTTCTTCGCTGACGGCGATGGAGGGTATGTACAAGTTCCTGCATATTATGCCCAATGTGTACTGCTTGAGTGACGCCCATATGCAGGTTATGGCAGCTTCAACCCTTAATGAGCATGACACTGCCATATTTGTCTCCTATTCCGGTGCCAGTAAGGAACTGGTGGAAATGGCAAAGCAAGCCCATGAAAACCAGTGCAAAACCATTGGAATAACCCAGTACATGAATTCTCCGATGACAGAGTATATGGACGTGGTACTTCTTTGCGGTGGTTATGAACCTCCGCTGCAAGAGGGCGCATTCCCGTCAAAGGTGGCCCATATGTTTATGTTGGATCTGCTGTTTACCGAGGTCTACCGCTCCCGGTTTGGTTATTCTCAAAAAATTAATAAGCAGGTTACTGACTCCATATTGGACAAGAACTACTAATTGATACGAATCTCCATTTAAAAAGGGGCTGTTAAATAACCCCAAAGAAAAATCGCGGATCCTCTCTGGAAACGGAAAGGGTCTGCTTTTTCGAATATCGAAGCTGTGGATCACTTTGCGGGCAAAAATGCGCACACCAACCACAGCCGGAGAAAAAACGTTTTTCTCCCGCGGGCCTCGGGGTTATTCATCCAGCTGCTTTGGACTGTTTGTCTTTCACTAACCTGCTCAAATGGTACTTGCGCAGGTTAAAACCACAGCTTATCAGGGGAATCTCCAAAATTGCCTTGTTTATGCCCCTTCTTCGGAATCGTTCGCACCCTCGGTTGGCCTTGATTTCCCCGTAGGTTCCCTCGGATTGTATGGAACGATTCATGCGGAGCAATGCACCATGAATACTGTTCAGGTTCCATATCCACTGGTAATTTCAGCTGGATTGGTGTATAATTTATCTTTATAGTTTCCGTGACGTGTTCCTTATACTTTTTGTAGCCAGTGCCTTCCGGCACTGGCTACTGTCTTGGGGGACTTTTCTAACAGCCCCTTTGATAAATCGGGATGTTCCATAAAAACCTTGTGTATATCGGTTTTGCTCAGCAGCTGGATAAATTGGAATTTGTTGAGATGAGAGACCGCAATACCTTCCCCCGGGGGGAAGGTGCTTAAGTAGCGCACACTGGGGCGGATGAGGGGCTGACGCACCGAAGGGTTCTGCCGGGAGAAACAGGAGTACCATGTCGGTAATTTTCCCCTTTTATCGTTATCGCCGAGGAAATCTCTACGTTTCCCCTCATCCGTCACGGCTTCGCCGTGCCACCTTCCCCCGAGGGGGAAGGTTTTGCGTTCCCTCATCCTTACAAACACCAATTTGCCGACATGCGCCGCACCAAAGGCTCCCTTGCGGAAAGGGAGGCATCGCGTTCCTTCATCCCAACATTTCAAAATCATCCCCGAAGGGGATACCACATCTTATATCTGATATCTCGTATCTTAAATCTTCGTTCCCTGCGCCTTCGGCGGCGGGCGACCGCGGGGGTGGTGCAACCCGCTGCGAATCAAAAATCTCAATGATTGCCGGTGGCAATCATACCTTAATTTCGCCCCTACGCGGAGGTGGCGGAAATCTTTACGTTTTCCCCTCATCCGTCACGGCTTCGCCGTGCCACCTTCCCCCGAGGGCAATGTCATCAACTTAAGCGCCGGAGTACCGTCTACCACTGTCATTGCGAGGAGCGAAGCGACGTGGCAATCCGTTTTCTCCTTGGTAACAGGTACGTTCCTTAAGTTGATAACATTGCCCCCGAGGGGGAAGGTTTATGTGCTGCAGCCATAGTCTTGGGGGTATGGGGGCGAAAAAGCTTGCCGTCTGCGTTGGGGTGCAGGCGGCAAGCTTTTTGGGGGATGGAACCGATTGGGGTCGGGGATGGGGGTAGGGAGTTCTTTGACAGCGCCGTTTCGGCGCTGTCAGAGAACTAAGAGGAAAAGGTCCGGTCTTTCCGTGGACGGCCTTGCGACGACGGGAAGGCCGGTGAAGAAGCGGTTATTTCCGGAGGACCCGGCGGTAGTTGCGGCCGATGTGGTCCCACAGCTCCAGGGGATCCTTCGCCGCCACCACGGTGCCGTAGCCGCCCCGGTAGGTCCAGGTGGCCAGGCGGTCCACTCCGGCGGCTACGTACATGTCCACCACCTTGTCGATCTGGCCCCAGTCGTCGGGGCGCTTGTTGTAGCCCATGAGCCAGCGCTCGGACTGCTTGCCGTATTTTTTCGCCATGGCCACGGTCCGGTCCGTGATCTCCTGGAAGAAGCTCTCGGGCAGGGTCCAGTTGATGATGGTGGTGGAGAAAACGTCGAAATAGGGGCAGGAGGCCACCATGTCCCAGTTGTCATAGCCCCGCAGCTCCGTGACATAGTAGCTGTTCAGGGTGGCGTGGACGCAGCAGGTGATCTCCAGCTTGGGGTTATACTCCTTCAGGGCCTTGGACACCCCCACCAGGGTTTGCAGAGCCTCCCTCCAGCGGAACTGCTTGACATCGTCGTTCATGAATTTGGGCATCTCATAGCCGTAGTAGTCCTGGAATTTCTTCATGCACTCCGGGCAGCGGCAGGCCCAGTCGTCTCCGGCGCCGCCGGTGATGGAGGCGTAGCTCTTGGGGTAGGCGTAGTGGGGCTCGTCCCAGAAGAAGCCGTCCACCTCCGTCTCCTGGGCCAGCTTCATGCACAGACGGCCGAAGTAGTCCCGGAAGGAGCTGGTGTTGAAGCAGGCAGCGGGCAGTACCTCGCCGGTGTAGGCGCTGACCTGGCGGTGGTGGATGTTGTTCTGCAGAAACAGCGATACCTGCTCGCCGCCAAAGTACTTGCCGATGCCCCAGGTGTCGGCGATGACCCGCAGGCCCATGTCGTGGGCCTTTTTCACAATGGTGTTGATGTTGGGGAACCAGAAGTCCATATCAAATTCCGTAATGGCCAGAATCACGGTGTCCACACCGTGGTCCAGCATCTCCTGGAAGTCCTTCTCGGCGTGCTCCACATAGTTAAAGCCGTAGTAGCTGACTGCGGTATGTTTGATCGCCATAATGCATGTCTCCTTATTCCTTGTTGATGTAGACAGGTTCCCCGCTGGCGATGGAATCGTAGCAGCGAACCATGGCCTCGATGGTCTGACGGTGCCACTGCAGGTTGATCTTGGGCTGCTTGTGGTTGAGGATGCAGTCGTGGAACTCGTCCATCATGCCGATCCACTCGTCAAAATAGGTATACTGGACGGTGTAGCGGTTGTTGGGGCCGCCGTTGAAATAGACGTTGGGGCCGAAGCAGTCCGCCTGGATGACGCCCTCGGTGCCCACGATGGAGAAGTTGACCTCCATCCGCTTGGGAAGGACCTCCCAGCCGGGGCCGGGACGCTTCAGCTTCTCCTCCAGCCGGGACCAGGAGGGATCCAGCAGGGACTTGCAGCCGTTCTTCATCTGGCCGGTGACGTAGAGGACATCCTCCTCCTCGATGTCCCGGATGTTGTCCGCCACGTCGGCGAAGACATAGTCAAAATCCGAGCCGGTGACCCAGCGGAGCATGTCGAAAATGTGGGGATGGTCGCTCAGGGCGCCGCCCCGGAACCGGTGGTCCCCCGCCTTCAGGGGAACCCGCTTGCCGTAGGACCGCTCCGGAACCCCCTGCCAGGGGAAGGCCCAGACCGGGGACAGGGTGATGTTGGTGGCGTTGAAGGAGATGATGTGGCCGATGGCTCCGCTCCGGGCCAGCTCCAGCGCCCGGCGGCAGGAGGGATTGTAGTGCATTTCCAGCTCCACCTGGCAGATCAGATCCTTTTCCTCCACCAGACGGATCATCCGGTCGTACTCCTCCAGGTCAAAGGTGGGGATCTTCATGGACAGCATGTGCTTGCCGTACCTGGCGCACAGCTCCATGTCCGCGAAGTGCTGGTGGTTCTCGCTGGCGATGACCACGCCGTCGATCTCCGGATGCTCCTGAAGCATCTGCTCGGTGGACATGTAGATGGGAATGTCGTAGCCGTATAACTTAAAGTCCTCTGCCACCGCCTCGTTGGCGCAGGAAACAGCCACCCAGTTCAGCTTGGCGTTGTCGTGCAGCGTCGCGTAGTATTTGCGGACATGGGCGTGGGTCAGAGAGGAAATCGCCATATTAACCTGTCTCATATTCAACCCTCCACATTGGTATAGCGGACATCGGCGTTGGCGGCCAGGGCGGCCTTCCAGACCTTTTCCAGATGGGCGTAGCTTTCGCACAGACCGTCGATCCGGCTCACGTCGGTCAGCGCCCACATGAGGAAGCGGATGGCGTCCACCTGGGTGTTGTCCATGTCGTACAGCTCCGCGTCGATGTCGGTGTATTTCCGGGTCTGGGCGCCCTTGAATACGTAGATGGGATACTGCTGGGTCTGGGTATCCACCACCACGTCGCTGGCCAGACCGTTCTTGCCGATGATCTCGTGCAGAAGCACCGGCTCGCTGCCGTCGGGGGAGAAGCCCAGCTCCATGCTGACCTTGATGTTCCCTTCGGTTGACATAATGCAGTTGGCATAGACCTCACCGCTGAAATCGGAGAAGACCCGGGTGATCCTCTGGTGGGTCAGAAATTCCACCAGACTGCTCTCAAATACCAGGATGTCCTTCAGGCTCCGGGTGAAATCGTCCCGGGAGACGATGTGGTGGATCCGCAGGGCCAGGGGATTTTTCACCATTTCCGTGTCCAGAATGTTCCGAAGCTCCACGTACCGGCGCTTTAGCTGCCAGTGGTACAGAGGAACGTTGCGGAAGCCGTCCCGGGGAAGCTCTCTTTGGAAGTCGTAGAAGAAGCGGAACGCGCCCTTGTCGCAGGTCACCTTCACCGCTCCGTCCTCCAGCTCCACGGCCACGTCCTTCGCGATGGAATACTTGGCGGTCATTTCCATCAGGTAGGGGATAAACTTGCTGTCCATGCTCGGCACCTCCTCAAAAATCACAGCATCTTGATGCGGGGACTGTACTTGTCCAGGTTCTTTTTGTTGAATTCATCGCCGCCGGGGACGTTGGCGCTGCGCCAGAAGGGCGGCTCGATGCCCCGGGACAGGCACTCCTTGGCGCACTCGATCTCCAGACGGTGGGCAATGTAGAAGTCCGTCATGTTGGAGACGGGGGCGATGGGGGTGTCGAAGCCCTCCAGCTTCACCACCGTGTCCCCCAGGGGGTTGTAGTCGTCGATGCACACATCCGCCAGGTCGAACAGGTTCTTCCGGGAGGGGTGGCGAAGCTCGTAGTCCTTGGGGATGTTGTCCTGCCAGTCGGAGGAGGAGACGGCAATGATTTTGGCTCCGACCTCCTTGGCCTGCAGGGCGGCGTCGATGGTGGCGGCGTTGGTGCCGATGTTGTGGAAGATGATCAGAAGATCCCCCCGCTGCAGGTCGTAATACTCCATGATGGCCCGGCCGTAGTTGACGCAGCGCTCCAGCGCCAGGTACTTCTGGGCCTGGTTGAATACGGACAGGCCCGTCTCCATGCAGGGATTGATGCAGCACAGGCCGCCGGCCCGGAAGAACATCTCTCCCACGGGCAGGGTGGTATGGCCGCCGCCGCCGTAGACGTGGATCAGCCGGTCGGCGGCGATGGCGTCGGCCATCAGCTTCGCGGCGGCGCGGATGTTGTCGTATTGCTCATTTTCGATCCGGTTGAGCAGCTGCGTTACCTTGGGTAGATATCCGTTGGAATTATCCATAGTCGTTTCTCCTCTTTGATGATTTCCGGATGGGAAAAATTTTCAGCGGTGCCGGAGGCACCGGCCGGTTACGAAGGGTCCGGGGGCTGCTTCGGAAGACAGGGGTCCAGCAGCTTTACCAGAATGGCGGAGTTTCCCAGGGCCAGCAGGGAAAAGCCCAGCAGGAGAAACAGGGCCATGCTGACGGAGATGGTCAGGTTGCTCAGGCAGCTGAGGTACACCGCTCCCAGGGAGGCGGCGGTCATCAGCGCGGTTTTGGGCAGGTTTCCCAGGGCCAGCAGGCAGGCGTTTCGGACCGTGTCCTTTATGGAGGCGTCAAATCTGGCAAGGCCGGGGAACAGGTACTGCAGCACCATCAGCAGCAGCACCCCCAGCAGAAGAACGCAGCTTCGCAGGATCTCCGCCGGGGAGCCTGCCGCCTCCCGGAGGACCCACAGGTCCAGCACCAGCAGCGCCGCCAGAGCCAGGACCCCCAGCCACAGGAGGGTGGCCTGGCGGAAATTCTGCCGGAAGGAGCGGAAAAAGCTTCCCGGGATGGACCCCTCCTCCTCCCGCACCATTTTCAGCGTCACGCAGTACAGGGCCGTCCAGGAGGCGCCGATGGTCACAAGGGGCACACTGGTCAGTAAAAACAGAAGGTTCAGGATCATCAGATCCCCCAGCCGGGACAGAAACCGGATCAGGGGACTTTCGAAATTGAATAGCTTTGTCATAGTGGTTTAAAGCTCCGCCGACAGAAGGTTCCGGATCCGCCGGGTCAGGGAGGTGGTCCCCGCGGCCTTTTTCTGCTGCATCAGCAAAATGGTGGTTCCGGTGTCGGGGAGATTGGCGAAGTAGCAGCCCAGCCAGCCGGCCCAGCCGTATTCGTCCTGGCGGCTCATGAGGCAGGCCTGTCCCGGATGGACCAGGCGGCGCAGCAGGTGGGTATAGGTGTAGCCCTCGTGGCCTCCGAACTGCCGGAAGGCCTGCTGCTGGGGAGCCGTCAGCTCTCCGCCGGTCAGGTAGGCCACCGTCCGGGGGGAGAGGATCCGGACGCCCTCCAGGCTGCCGCCGTTCAGCAGCATCCCGGCGAAGCGGACGTAGTCGTCGATGGTGGACACCAGTCCCGCGCCGCCGGATTCGAACCGGGGCGGGGCGTCCATTTTGTTGGAGATCAGCAGGTGATCCCCGGTGTAGCGCTTCAGGGTGCCGTCCTCCCCCGGCTCGTAGGCCGCGGCCAGACGGCTGTATGCTTCATCAGGTACCCAAAAACCTGTATCGTTCATATTCAGGGGCTGGAACACGTTCTGTTCCAGAAAGGCGCCAAAGCGCATTCCGGATACGGCCTCGATGACGGCCCCCAGCACGTCCGCCGAAAAGCCGTAGCACCAGGAGCTGTCCGGCTCAAAGGCCAGGGGAAGCTGCCCCAGGGCGTTGGCAAATTCCCGGGTGGTGACGGCGCCGGGGGTGTGCAGGGACTGGGTACAGCTGTCCACATAGGACTGTAGCTGCCGCCCCCGGGGGGTGTCTTCCTCCCCGTAGGTCAGGCCCGAGGTCATGTTCAGCAGGTGCAGCACCGTGACGGGCCGCCGGGCGGGAAGGGTGTGGTCCTCCGCCGCCACCCGGGGGGAGGCGAAGCCGGGCAGGACCTCCGAGACGGGCATGTTCAGATCCAGCTGTCCCCGCTCCGCCAGGATCATGGCGGCCACGGCGGTGACGGGCTTGGTCATGGAAAAGAGCCGGAAGATATGGTCCCTTCTCAGGGGGATCTTCCTCTCCAGGTCGGCGTAGCCCCGGGCGTCGAAAAACAGCTCTTCCCCCTTCCGGAGGACCAGGAGGCTGACGCCGGGGGTCCGGGACTGCTCTACCTCCCGGGCCATGAGGCCGCGGAGGGATTCTTTCAGATTTTCATTCATCATATTTTTTCACAATTGGCTGGGGTGGCCTGGTTGCGTGTTAATGCCAATGCTTTGCGTTTTCGCAGGGCTTATGTCATGACCCCGCCGACCCGCTGTAGGTTTTAAACCGGTTTGTTGAATGGGAAATGTCTCGCCCACATCATAGGCTTGTACGAATTTGCCGGTACCATTCCTGTTTTGGGGATGAAACTGCGCGAGAGGGTGAATCAGCCTCTATAGTCGGAGGGTACCCTGTACCATTCAACCAGCCACGCAATCATCGCTACTTGGTCGGCGGGGTCATAACATAAGCCCTACGAAAGGGAAGACTTAACAGCCTACTAGGGGGGGAAGAAGGGAGGAGACTCCCCTCTTCCCCGGGAGGGTGAATGACGCGGTAAGGTAACGGGAATTATTTCAGAGAGGCCATGTATTCGTTGGTGGCGGACTCCCAGGCGGCCAGGGCTTCCTCGGGGGTGGTGGTGCCGTAGACCAGGTCCTTCAGAACCGTGACCAGGGAGGTGGAGAAGGTGCCGAAGTTGACGTTGTCATACCAGGCGTTGGTGGTGTTGCTGAAGCCCTTGGGCATGGATTTGAGGACCTGCATGGGAGCTTCGGCCTTTTCGCCCATCTTCTCCTCCAGCAGCTGCATACCATACTCGCAGTTGGGGATGCCGCCGGTGGCAACGGTCCACTCCACGGCGTCGGGATCGGTGGTCATCCACTTGATGAACTCCCAGGCCCAATCCTTGTTCTTGGAGTTGTTGGCGATGGCCATGTTGTAGGAGCCGAAGTAGGTGGACTGGGAACCCACAAAGTCACCGGCCTCTACCACGGGCAGGGGGATGAAGGCAAAGCGGTCTTCGATGCCGGAGGCCACGGCCTTGCGGTACTGGTCATAGGCAAGGGTACGCCAGCGGATGGCAGTGTCGTTGTCGGGGGTCAGGTCCATGACCACATTGGCGCCTTCCCGGACGTTGGGGGCGCAGCACTGGGCCAGGGCGTCGATCATCTCAAAGACTCTGGGCAGGGCCGGATCCTGGAAGTTGATGGTGGAGTCGGCGGGGGTGGTGCCATAGGTGATGGGCTCCGCGCCGTAGGCCATGGCCAGGCCGTAGTAGTTCTGGAAGATGTTGGCGGTGTGGGTGTAGCACAGCTGGACGCCGTAGGTCTGCTTGCCGGTGACGGGGTCGGTGCCGGTACACTTCTGGGCGATCTCCAGCAAGTCATCCCAGGTCCAGTCGGCGGTGGGGGCCTCCACGCCGTAATGCTCCAGGATGTCCAGGTCCACATAGGCGATGGAAGGCTCAATGACGTACTGGATGCCGGAGACCATGGTCTTGCTCAGGTCGCCGTAGCGGCGGTTCTCGGTGGTGAAGAGCATCTTGGCGTAGTCGGCGTCCCGCTCCAGATAGGGATCCAGAGGCTCGCACAGCTCCGTCAGAGTGGCGCCGTGGAGGATGATGTCCACATCGCCGCTGAGGACCGCGGTCTGGATGGAGGTGATCCAGTTATCCCAGGGGCAGGTCTCCACCAGGATCTCTACGTTGGGGTATTTCTCGTTCCATTTCGCGATCAGCTCGTTGTAGCCGGGCATTTCCACTCCGGAAACCAGGTCCATGGTGCCATCGGGGCCAACATCAATGAAGTTCGCGGTTCCGTACAGACGCAGGGTGACTTTTTCGTTGGGGTCCAGGCCAGAGGCGTCCGCTGCAGGGGGTTCCGTCGCGGGAGCATCCGCCGCGGGAGCGTCAGCCGCAGGGGGCTGTGTGGCGGGAGCCTCTTGTTTGGCGCCGCAGGCAGCCAGGGAAAGGACCATGACCAGTGCCAGCAGCATTGCGATCAGCTTTTTCATTGTGTTTCCTCCTAAATTAGAATATATATGCACAGAAAACCTGTGTATATTATAGGGATATTCCATTAAAATGGTTCATTCGGCAGAATAGGGCATTTTAATGTGTATATCGGGTTTGCTTAGATGCATGAGAAATTGGTGTTTGCAGGGATGACGGAACGCAATGCCTTCCCCCGGGGGGAAGGTGCTTAAGTAGCGCACACTGGGGCGGATGAGGAACGGCGATCTGTTCCGAATCTGTATGCATTTCGTTAAAAAGGTACATCTTCGCGGTCCCCCTTCCCCCCGGGGGAAGGCATTGTGCGGTACTCATCCTTACAAATTCCAATTTATCGGCTTGCGGAGGGGAGGCGATAAGGCCGTATTTTCATATGAAGATCGGGGATCTGTGATTTTCTGTTGAGAAATCGGATCACTGCTTGATGCCGGATACGGCGATGCTGGCTACGATGTGCTTCTGCAGGATCAGATACAGGATCACCAGCGGGATGGCGCTCAGAACCGCCACGGCCATCCGGGGGCCGTAGTAGGTGGCGTTCTGGTTGGCGTTGAACATGGCCACGCCCACGGAGATCATCTGCTTTTTGTAGTCCCGGATCACCACCAGGGGCCACAGGTAGGCGTTCCAGTTGGCGATGACCTGCAGAATGGCCAGGGTGGACATGATGGGCTTGGACAGGGGCAGGATGATGCTGAAGAAGACCCGCCACTGGCTGCCGCCGTCGATATAGACCGATTCCGCCAGGGAATCCGGAATGGAGCTGATGTAGGACCGGGCAAAGAAGGTGCCGTATACATAGGCGAACTGGCCCAGGATCAGGGGCCACCAGGTGTTCAGCAGACCCCAGTCCCGGTACTGCAGGAACAGCGGCACCAGGCGGGACTCGAAGGGCACCATCATCACCGCCAGCATGAAGATAAACCAGAACCGTTTGCCCACAAAGTTCAGCTTGGCAAAGGCAAAGCCGCACATCATGGAGAAAAAGACCGCTAAGGTGGTGTTGATCACCACGATGATCACGGTGTTCAGGAAGTACCGGGGCAGGTCGATCATCTTCGCCGCCGCCTTGTAGTTGAACAGGGTGGGCTCGTGGGGGATCAGGGAAAATTCCGGAAGATAGGTGGTGGCCGTCCGGTCAAAGGACATGGAGATGGACCAAACCAGCGGGATCAGGATGATGACCAGGATCACCAGCAGCACCGCCGCGGTCAGATACCGGGTAAACTTCGCTCTTTTCATAAGCTACACCTCGTCTTTCAGGAAGCCGGTCAGCTTCACGTTGATCATGGTCATGATGAACACCAGAACGAACAGAACCATGGAACCGGCGGAGGCGACACCGTAATTGGGGGTTTCAAAGCTGAACTGGAAGACGTACATGAGAATGGTCTGCAGCGTGCCCCCGGCGCCGCCATAGGAGTCGCTGCCGCTGAGGATGAAGATGTCCGTGAATCTGGCCAGGCCGTTGATCATGCCCGTGACGAACAGCAGCGCGAAGCAGGATTTCATATTGGGAATGGTGATGCACACCAGCTTCTGCAGGGCGTTGGCCCCGTCGATGGAGGCGGCGTCATACAGGTCCGTGGGGATGGACTGGAGGTTGGCCAGGTTCATCAGCATGGAGTAGCCCATGTTCATCCAGACCCAGATGATGGTCACGCCCCAGCGGGCGAATTTGGGGTCCGCCAGCCAGCCGATGCGGATCTGTCTGCCGGTGATGGCGCTGAGGAAGTTGTTCAGCAGGCCTCCGTCGCCCATCAGCACCACCCGGAAGATCAGGTACACCGAGACGCCGGTGATGATGTTGGGCAGATAAAAGCCCACCCGGAAAAATTCCTGCAGCTTGCCCCGGCCCAGGCTGTTGATCAGCACCGCCAGAAGAAAGCCCACGGGAATGGTCAGCAGGCCCATCACCGCCAGGAGAATGGTGTTGCCGATGGCCCGCCAGAAGGCGGACTGGGAAAACAGCATCCGGTAGTTCTCCAGGCCTACCCACTCGTCGCCGAAGCCCACCATGCCGATCCGGCGGAAGCTGTAGTCCACCGTGGAGATCATGGGGATGTACACCAGCACCAGCAGCGTCACCAGGCTGACGATGATAAAGGAGTAGGCCGTCAGATTGTTTTTGATCAGACGCTTTGAGATCTTTTTCTGTTTCATAAATCCCTCCGAAAAGACGATGGATAGCCCTTCAGGTCATGGGGTTGGCCTGCGTAAAGATTTGACTGTCCGTCCACCCCGCCTGGGCGTAAGTGGCCGCGGGGCCGGAGACCTTCCGCAGCAGCGCGGCGGTTTCCGTCCGGACCCGGCTGTCTTCCGGACCGGACCAGGGGGACTGGTAGGCACCGCAGAGCAGGGCGTCGGTCACAATGTGGGGCATCTGCTGGGCCAGGGTGTGCCAGGTGGTGACCATGATGCCCATCAGGCCGGAGTCCCGGACCGTATCCACATAGGCCCGGCAGTTCTCCCTCTGAAACCAGGGGGCGCCCAGAACCTGGAAGCCCTGCTGCTTCAGGTAGATGCTGGTCTTCACCGGCGGCTGCAGCACGTCGTAATGCCAGTCGGCAATCACCGTTTCCCGGGGGATGGCCTCCAGCAGCTGCCGGGCGTGTTCCGGGGTGTCGCAGCCGCAGAAATAGGGCTTTCCCACACCGCAGGCCTGGGCATTCAGCAGCATGTCCCCCCAGATGATGGGGCGCTTGCCCTCCCGCAGCACCTCTTCGATCCTGTCCCGGAGGAACCGGGCCATCAGCGCCTGGGCCTCGTCGCCGGTTTCGTAGGAGTAGACCTCGTCACAGCCCAGGTGGAAGTACTGCGCGCCGGGGAAGACCTCATACAGCTCCCGGCGAAGCTCCCGCAGAAGGTCGGGAACCCGGGGGCTGCGGAGATTCCAGGACCAGCCGTCGGGGGAGAACAGGGGGGCCAGCCGGGGATTCTGATCCAGCACCACATGCTTGCCGCCGCTGACCCGGCAGGCGGAGGCATGGCCCAGGTGGTTCAGCATAGGAACCACGTCCATGCCCAGGTCCCGGGCCTCCTTCCCCAGCTGCCCGGCAAATTCCTTGGAGAAGGCGTTTTCCCAGGAAAGCTCCTTCAGACAGTCGAATTTCAGCATCCCCCAGAATTCCAGCACCAGGTGGGTGTACTGCATGACCCCCGCCAGCCGGAGGCACTTTCTCAGAAAGTCCGGGGTGGTCTCCGGGAAGACGCACAGGTGGAGCATCCGGGTTTGGACGGTATACCGGCTTTCCAGGGCGCAGCTTTCGATCCGGAACCGCTCCTGACCCTCCGTCAGGTCCACCGGCTCGACGCGCATCAGAAGCACCATCATGCCCCGGGCCAGGGCCGGATAGTCCCGGGCCGCCAGGGCGATGCCCTCCTCCGTGACCCGGAGGGCAAATTCCTTCCCGTCGGGGATCCGGGGCAGCTCCTGGGTCCCTGTCCGGAAGGAAAAGGCGCTGCCCTCCGCCAACTCCAGGCTTCCCGCCTGGAAGCAGAAGCCCTTCCAGAGGGAGCGGATGGTTTCGTTGTTCAGACGGCTGTCCCCGGTGCCCCGAAGGGCGGCACCAAAATAAAAATATGTCTTTTCCATGGTTTCCTACCTCCTGCCAAGGGCCGCCTTCCCGGAACCGCCGGGCTGCGCGGGTCATGGGGCATGTGAATTAGTTATAACATGAAGCAGTTTTTGTTCTGCGATTTTGGTAAATCTTGTGCTTTTATTTTATAGCCATATAACAATCATGTCAACAATATTACATAAAAAAATAACAAAAAAGATGGAAGATCCCCCCCTCCACCTGTTTCTTCCCGGGAGAGCCTCCGGGATTTGTGGGGAAAAGGGGGTGATTTCCGGGAATCTAAAAAGTTTTTTTGGATTCGGCAGAATTTTTTCGTTTTCCTTCTTGTTATTTTTTGGTATAGTATGATATAATTTCCATAGCGCCCTCCCGAAATCTTTACCAGAAGAGGTTGGATAAGATGACAAATGAGGTTTTCGACAATCTGTCCAGGGCTGCCCAGGAGCAGTTTCTGATCCAGGAGGAGATCCTGAAGGGGAAATACGGTGAGCCGGGGGAGGTCTTCATGACCACCCGGGCTCTGGCGGAGCTGCGGCAGGTTTCCGTGGTCACCGCCCACAACATTCTCAACGGACTGTGTTCGGCCGGGTACCTGGAGCTGCGGGGGAAGAAATACTACCTGTCTCATTCCCAGCTGATGGAGGCCCGCAACAACCGGACCAACATCATCGGCCTCCTGGTCCCTCATCTGAACAACGAGTTTTTCTCCTCCCTGACGGACGCGGTGATCCATGTGGCCCGGCAGAGAGGGTACGAGGTCCTGGTGGCGGCCACCTCCTACTCCCCCCAGGAGGAGAAAAAGGTGTTCCAGCTGCTGCTCCACCTGAACGTGGCCGGGATCATCAACTGCGTCTCCACCCCCAGGGAAAACAGATCCATCTACCGAGGCTGCACGGTGCCCTGTGTCCTGCTGGGCCACTCCCTGGACGGCTGCAAAAAATCCTCCGTCCAGGTCAACAGCTTCGCCGTTTCCCAGAAGGTGGCCCGGCATCTGCTGGAGGAGGGCTACAAGGAGTTCCTTTACATCGGCACCAAAAACCGTTCCCTGGAAAACGATATCCGGTTCACCGGCTTCCAGATGGAGCTGAAGCAGAACGGCTTCGTCCTGGGGCCTGAAAATACCCTCCAGGTCTCCACGGAGTCCAGAGCCGACGACGGACTGATCCTGCGGGCGCTGGAAAGCCATTCCCGGCCGGTGGGGGTTTTCTGCTACCATGACCTCATCGCCGCCCAGATGTACCGGGTCTGCAAGATGCTGGGCAAGCGGATCCCCGAGGACGTGGGCATCGTGGGCTTCGACGACCTGTCCGTGGCCACCTCCCTGTCCCCGCCCCTGACCACCGTCCAGTACAGGATCGCCAGCATGGCCGACATGACCATCAAGCTGCTGCTGGACAGCATCCACTCCCCCAATACCCCCTACGACAATTATTACGTGGAGCCCAACCTGGTGATCCGCAAAAGCTCCTCCCTGTCCGGCGGGAAATAGGGGATATGGCTGGCGGGGGATTGGTTGGGATGCCGGAACGCAATGCCTTCCCCCGGGGGGGCAATGTCATCAACTTAAGCGCCGGAGTACCGTCTACCACTGTCATTGCGAGGAGCGAAGCGACGTGGCAATCCGTTTTCTCCTTGGGAACAGGTA
>SFQY01000021.1 GCA_004562395.1 bacterium
GGAGTACCATGTCGGTAATTTTCTCCTTTTATCGTTATCGCCGAGGAAATCTCCACGCTTCCCCTCATCCGTCACGGCTTCGCCGTGCCACCTTCCCCCCGAGGGGAAGGTTTTGGCTCCGCCACCCTTACAAACACCAATTTATCGCAAGTCCATATTGGATAATAGTATCAGATTTTTGGGGCGTTGTAAAGCGGAACGGAATGCCCCGGAGGGAAACCGGGGCTCCTCCGGGGCGGGGGTTAAGGCTCTGCGGATTTTTTCTGCGGCTCAGACATCCACAAAATCCGGCTTCGGCAGCGCCAGAGGGACAGCCGGGCCGGTTTTTTCAAAGGCTCTGGCATACTCTCTCGGCGTAACGCCCAGACGTTTTTTAAACAGCTGCACAAAATAGGACACGTTTTCAAAGCCCGCCATATAGCAGGTCTCCTTCACCGACTGACCGTTTTGCAGCAGCTTGGAAGCGTAGGAGATCCTGGCGCTGGTCAGGTATTCATAGTAGGTAAATCCGGTCATGGCCTTGAAGCAGCTGCAGAAATAGCACTTGCTGTAGCCAAACTGCTCCGCCACATCCTGAAGGGAGATTTTTTCGCTCAGATTCTCCTGGGTCCACTGGATCAGCCGGTGAAGGTCGATCTTCTTGGAGAACTTCTCCTCCGGCTGACTGACGTTGTCCGCCTGGCTCCGGTCCTTGAGAATGGAATACAGTTTGATGATCAGCCCGATGCAGTAGGAAAAATCGCTGTCATAGGCGATCAGATCCATCACCACCGGGAAAACCCGGTCAAAATCCGATTCCGGATAGGTATGGGCCAGATTGCCGATACTGACCCCATGGCTGCCCAGGATAGCGGAGATGTTGGCATATTCCAGAAACACGTCAAAATCCATTTTCAGAACATACAGCGTACCCGGGCCGGGCTGAATGTCGTTGGCATGGACGGTGTTGGGCGGAATGACAAACAGCTGCTTTCCGCCGAGAGCATAGTTCTGATTTCCGACGACGATCTTGCCTTTCAGATCCTGGGCCAATAAGATTTCAATGGTTTTCGCGTAATGCAGGGGGACCACATCTTCATGGGAAAACCGCTTGATTCGCAGAATATAGGGCGCGTCCTTTGAGAAATTCAGATGCTCTTCAAATGAAGTTGGAGTGGAATACTCATATTTTACTCTTTCCATGTTTTTGATGATAGCACAGAAATCAAAATATTGCAACATTTTTCCACAATATATACGATTGAAAAAACATGGCTCAAATGTCATAATGAATACCGTAAGGGATCGAACCGGTCTTCCGGAATTCCGCATTTTCTTTTTTCATCCGTTCCGGCAAGAAATCAGCCCTTGCGAATTGGTAAACATGTCGGTTTGGCTCCCGGATTTTGGGATTCCATATGTGAAAGCGCCGAACCGGAAAAACCGGCATTTCCCTCCGGCAGCAGCCTCCGCCCCCTTGCTTCCGGACTTTCCCCCGGGGGTGGGAATCCTGGAAAATTTTCCCACAATTCATAATATATTTATATCTTCTGCCATTTTCCGGGATTTCATCAGGAAATCTGCGTAGCCGTACCGCTCGTCCGCCGAATACTGCAGGTTTGGCCGGTCCGCTGTAGGCAAACGCATTTTTTACACCGAGCCTTCCCCCCGGCAGCGGGGCGGAACAAAAAATCTTAACAGATGGAGGATTCAAAGATGAAAAAAGCATTCGCACTGTTGTTGGTATTCGCCATGATCCTGAGTCTCTGTGCTTGCTCCGGCGGCGGAAGCACCGAACCCCCCGCCGCATCTGTCAGCCAGGAACCCGCTGCCGCCACCGGGGGCAGCGCAAACACCACCATTGTCTGGGGAGACTGGATGCTCTCCGAGGATGCCTATGTGGGCATCTACGGCGCGATGGTCGAAAATTTTGACGCCGCTCACGATAACATCACCGTAGAAACCTATACGCAGCCCTACTCCTCCTACCTGGATCAGCTGCTGATCGCCTCCGCCGCCGGAAACGGCCCCGACGTGGCCCACATCAAGGCCGAATGGCTGCCGCAGTTCCTGGCCCTTGGCGTGGTAAAGGACCTGTACCCCTACGTCAGCCAGGAAGTGCTGGATGACTACAGCAGTTCCGCCCTGGAAGCCGCCACCATCGACGGCAAGCTGGTGGGTATGCCCTGGTTCTGCAACGCCTACGCCATGTTCTACAACAAGGCCCTTCTGGAGCAGGCCGGTATCACGGAACTTCCCACCACCATGGACGAGCTGATGGAGGACGCCGCGAAGATCGCCGCCCTGGGCACTGACGAAAACGGAAACAAGATCTACGGCCTTGCCCTGGCGAACAGTGGCCTGGAGGCCAGCGAGGGCTACAACCTCCTGCCCGTCCTGTGGGGCTACGGAGCGGAATATCAGGATCCCAGCGGTAAGATCGCCATTGCCAGCGACGAAGGCATCCAGGCCTTCACCGCCATCCAGGATCTGTACGTCAATGACATCTCCCCCAAGGGTGCCTCCTTTAAAGACATCCGCAATCTGTTCGGCCAGGGCGTGATCGGCTTCTACTGGGATGCCGAAGCAGCGCTGTCCCCCTGTGCCGCCGCGGCACCGGACAAGGACGCCTTCTATGAGAATGTGGGTGCCATGGTCATTCCCGCCAACGACAGCCCCAACGGCTATGGCTATCTCAGTGAGCGCTATATGATCGTGTTCAACAGCTGCTCCGATGAGAAGATGGAAGCCGTTTCCGAATTCCTGGAGTACATGTCCGGGTCGGAGGCCATCCAGGTCCTGCAGGACAACAACCAGGGAAAGATGTCCAGCCGTTCCAGCGTTATGGATACGGTCTTCGCCAACGTGGACAGCGAGATCACCAAGGCCTTCATTCAGGCCATGGGCAGCGCCCGTTCCCTGCCCTCCGGCAACCTGAGCTTCCTGGATGCCGATGAAATCCTGTCCAACGCGGTCACTCAGCTGGCCCAGGGCGCCGATGTCACCGCCGTCATCAACGGCGCTCAGACTCAGATCCAGGAGCTGTACGACAGCCAGTAACCAGATACCCTTATCACGATTCCGCGGTCTATCCCCCGGCAACGGGGGATAGACCACGCATATCCCCTGAGGAGGCTCATGCCAATGACGAATCCCAACGTGAAGCTATCCCGGCATCGGGGCATCAGCGATTCCGCCTTTGCCCTGCTTCTGATCTGTCCCGCCCTGCTGGTGCTGGGCGTTACCGTTCTGTTTCCCATCCTGAAGGGAATCTATGTCAGCTTTTGTGACTACAAGCTTTCCAACCTGAACGCTCCCGTCTGGAATCACTTTCAGAACTACAGCAAGCTCTTCCGCAGCGGCAGCATTTATCGCTATTTTCTCAACACCTTTGTCTATGTGATCCTGACGGTTGTCATACAGTTTCTGTTGGGCATGAGCGTTGCTCTGCTGCTCAACTCGAAAATCCGCGGGAGAAACATCCTGCGGGGCGCGTTTCTGATCCCCTGGACCCTTCCTTCTGTGGTGGTGGCGATTTTGTGGCGCTGGATGCTTCAGCAGCAGTTCGGCGTCATCAATTACCTGATCTACCGCGCAGGCATCACGGATACCATCAACATCTCCTGGACCACCGATTCGGTTCTGGCCATGGCAGCGGTCGTGATCGCCGCGGTGTGGCGTCAGTTCCCCTACATGATGGTCATGCTCCTGGCGGCCCTTCAGTCCGTGGACCAGTCTCTCATCGACGCGGCCCGGGTGGACGGCGCCTCCTACCGGAAAACCCTGAAGCACATCATCATTCCGTCGATCCGTCCTGTGATCATTTCCGCTGTATGGATCGCCACCATGAGCAATTTCCAGATGTACACCATCATTGCCAACATGACCGGCGGCGGCCCGGTGGAATCCACCACCACATTGTCCCTGGCCGCCTACAAAGCCGCCTTCCAGTCCTATGATTTCGGAAAAGGCGCCGCCATCGGCGTTCTCTGGCTGGTGATCCTGGCGGTGGTTACCCTCATCAGCAACAAGCTCAGCGAAAAGTACGCCGCGGATTGAGAGGAGAAACGCCATGAAGAAGAAAAATACCATTCTCTCGATCATCAAGTACGCCGTCATTGTTTCTCTGCTGATCCTTTTGTTGTTCCCCGTGGTTTGGATGGCCATCTCCTCCGTGCAGCCCAGCAGCAAGCTGATGAACCTCCCGCCGGAATTCCTTCCCTCCAACCCCACCCTGGACAATTACATCAAGATCATCTCCAACACCAAATACCTGCGTTACTTCGAAAACAGCTTCATCACCGCCGGAGGTACGGTGCTTCTGTGCCTTTGCATTGCCATTCCGGCAGGCTATGCCTTCTCCCGCTACCGGTTCCCCATGAAAAACACGGTGATGACCTTTATCATGTCGGTGCAGATGTTCCCCATCGTGGTCATTCTGATTTCCCTGTACACCTTCTACATGAGGTGGAACCTGCTGAACACCTACCGGGGCCTGATCCTCATCGACACGGCCTTCGCCCTGCCCCTGGCCATCAATCTGATGAAGTCCTTCTTCGACACGCTGCCGAAATCATTGGACGAGTCGGCTACCATTGACGGAGCCGGACGGCTGCGGACCCTGTGGTCCATTCTGATGCCGCTGGTGCTGCCGGGACTGCTGGCCGTGGGGATCTACACCTTCCTCAATGCCTGGGACGACTTCCTCATGGCCCTGACCATTATGCAGGATACCAACATGAAAACCCTCACCGTGGGTCTGGCCCAGAGCTTCCTGGGGGAATATGCCTACGACTACGGCGCGCTGATGGCCTTTTCCCTCTGCGGCTCCCTGCCCGTGGTGCTGATCTTTGTTTTCCTGCAGAGATACATGATCTCCGGCCTCACCGCCGGGGCGGTAAAGGGGTAACGCCATGAAGCTGAAAGCCGCGATACAGGCCCTCGTTTTCGGCTCCGGAAAAGAAGCCCCCATGCCCCAAAGCGTAAACGGGCGGTTTTTCCACATTGTCCGCTACCACTACGGGATGCTTCTGGGCTTGAATCTGCTGTTTCTGATCTGCTGCCTGCCCATCGTCACCATTCCCTCCGCCTGCTGCGCCATGAACCGCATCCTGCTGAAGCTGACGGAGGAAAAGCCGGTGTTCTTCTGGAAGGACTTCTGGGCAGAGTTCCGGCAGGACTTCGGAAAGAGACTGGCCCTGTGGCTGCCCCTGGCCATCGCCCCCTTTTCCCTGGCCTTTTACGGGGTCTGGCTGGGTCTGGACCGGGACGGAACCGGTACCCGGCTGCTCTGCGGGGCTCTGGTGTTTCTGATCCAGAGCTACTGGTTTCTGTGCATGGCGCTGATCGACACCAGCCCCGGAAGCAATCTGAAAAACGCCGTGATCCTTATGGCCGTGGAATGGAAAAAGACCCTTCAGGTCCTGCTGTCGGCGGGGCTTGTCTACGGACTGTGCCTGTTCTTTCCCCTTTACAGCTTTCCCGCGGCCCTTCTGTGCCTGTTTTCCGGGTGCCAGCTGATGGCGTGCATTCTGCTGAAGGAACCCATTCTGGCACATCTTCAATCTGCCTGAGGTACCGCTATGAACACGATCCACGAATCTCTGGAAACCCCCGTTCTTGGGGAATACGATGTCATCGTCTGCGGCGGCGGGATCAGCGGTCTCACCGCCGCGGTCAGTGCCGCCAGACTGGGGGCGTCGGTTCTGCTGCTGGAAAAGGGCGTTCTGCTGGGCGGACTGGCCACTGCGGGTCTCATCAGCTGGTATGAGCCATTGTGTGACGGCCGGGGACGGCGGATCATGAACGGCATGGCCTACGAGCTGCTGCGGCTGTGCATCCAATACGGATTTCACGACCTCCCCGAAGACTGGATGCCTCCCGCGAAAACCAGCGGGTCCGGCAGGCGCCTGTGTACCAATTTCTCCCACTCCCTGTTCGCCATGGCGCTGGACGAATGGCTCCTGGACTCCGGGGTCAAGCTGCTGCTGGACACCTGCGTCACCAGTCCCTATGTCACCGGCAGCCGGATCGACGGTGTTTTTGTGGAAAACAAGGACGGCCGGGGCTTTTTCCGGTGCCGCGTAATTATCGACTGCACCGGAGACGCGGACATCGCCCTGCGCTCCGGGATCCCCTGGGAAAACGGCGTCAACTACCTGACATACATCGGCTACTGCAGCGATACCCAAACCGCCAAGGCCGCCGCGGAGAATCAGAATATGCTTCTGGCCCGCAAATGGCACAACAGCGGCGCGGACCTGTGGGGCCGGGGGCACCCGGAGGGCCTCCCCTGCTACACCGGCGTGGACGCGGAGCAGCTGACGGATTTTGTAATCCGGGGCCGCAGAAGGCTCTTTGAACAGGCAAAAAGTGCGGAGCCCTTTTCCAGAGATTATTCCGCTCTGCCCTCTATGGCCCAGTATCGCAAGACCCGGCGGATCATCGGGGAGTACACCCTGACCGAAGCCGACCAGGGGAAGCATTTTGACCATTCCGTCGCCGCCGTGGGAGACTTCGCCAGGCGGGGGCAGCTGTATGAGATCCCCTATGAGACCCTCTATCACCGGAAGATCGAAAATCTCTATGTGGCAGGCCGCTGCATTTCCTCCACCGGCTGGGCCTGGGATGTGACCCGGGTCATCCCCGCCGCCGCGGCAACCGGCGAAGCGGTCGGCGCCGCCGCGGTCCTGTGCTGCCGGGAAAACACGGCAAACCACGCCCTCAGCGTCGGGAAGCTCCAGGACCAGCTCCTGCACCAGGGCGTCTGGCTCCACTTTTGAGAAAAATAGGTTGAATTTCCCCGCCTGATTCAGAACGCGGAAAAGGATCGTTTATGTTTGCACCCACTGTAGGGCGGGGGCTTGCCCCCGCCGATGCACCTATGATTATACATATTTGCGTTTGACGCGGCAGATTGCGTATCCCACCTGCTCGGCGGGGGCAAGCCCCCGCCCTACGTTGGGTGCGGTATTGTATGGTAGATGCTGCGCTAAACGATCATTTCCCATTCTGCTGAGCCGGTCCGATACGTGTGAAGGCTGGATCATGACGGGACGGGCTTCGCCCGGTGGATCGCAAAACAACAGTGCCGCCAGGGATGGTACGGCCCGGGGCGGATCAGGATTCCATTGGATTCCAATTACAGCCGTCTGTGCAAAAGGAGTGGAAAACCGGAATGGAGCATGGCTGTCTGTTTGATATCGAACGTTTTTCAACGGCGGACGGTCCCGGGATCCGAACCGTCGTATTCTTCAAGGGCTGCAACCTGCACTGCTATTGGTGCCACAATCCCGAGGGGCTTCTTCCCACGCCGGAGCTGGAATGGGACAGCACCCGCTGCATCGGCTGCAGGCTTTGCCAGCAGGTCTGTCCCAGCGGGGCCCACAGCTGGCAGGATGCCCACCTGCTGGACCGGGAAAAATGCCGCCTTTGCTTTCAATGCGCCGCAAGCTGTCCCTCCGGGGCGCTGAAAAAGGTCGGAAAGGAGCTGTCCGCCGCAGCATGTATGGAACAGATCCGCAATGACGCCCCCTTCTACGCCCGCTCCGGCGGAGGCGTAACGCTCTCCGGGGGGGAGGTCCTCATGCAAGCCGAATTTGCCGGGCAGCTGCTGGCCGCCTGCCGGAAGGAACACATTTCCACCGCCATCGAAAGCAATCTGTGTTTTCCCCGGGAGACCATCGCTCCCCTGCTGCCGGATCTGGATCTGGTCATGGCGGATATCAAGCACATGGACCCGGAAAAGCACCGGCAGGCCACCGGTCAGCCCAATGACCGGGTCCTGGAGAATCTTCTCTGGCTCGACCGCCAGGGGATCCCTCTGATCGTCCGCACCCCCGTCATTCCCGGCTTCAACGACGACCCGGACAACATTCGGGAAACCGCCGGCTTTCTTCACGGCATCACCCATCTGCAGTATTTCGAACTTCTTGCCTATCACCCCATGGGCAATGACAAACGCTGCCGCCTGGGACGCAGTCCCCTGAGCATTCCCGTGCCGTCCAGGCAAACCATGCACCAGCTGGCGAAAACCGCCGGGGACCGGGGTCTTCCCGTATGGGTGGACGGAAAAATCTTTCAATCACGATAGAAGGTATACACATATGGAATATACATACCAAGCTCGTCTGGACGCCTTACGGCAGGTCAAGCAGGCGCAAACCCAGGAGAAAATCCGAAGAAACGGCTATATGGATGAGGATGACTATGGGTGCGTCCCCCCTCCGGAGGACTTCGTCTTCTGTCCGGAATACAACGATCCGGAGAACATGACCTTTTACGGCGCCAAAATGTGGGGCAGGAATTTCCGCCGCCTGATGGAGGCCCATCCGGTATATGTGGATAAAAACGACGCCCTTGCCGGGCGCTGGATGTTCATCCTGCAGAGAATGCGCCCCTTTCAGAGCGTCGTTTCCAACAAGAATCTGGAAATGGCCCCCTGCTTCGACTACAGCGAACTGAAGCCCATTCACGAAAAATACGGTATCGTTCCCGGCATCGGGAAAATGCATCACTTCGGCGGCGATTACCAGATCGGCCTGGATCTGGGCTGGTACGGTCTTCTGGAAAAGGTCCGCCGTTTTCACGCCCAGGCCCCGGACGCGGAAGCGGAAGAGCTGTACGCCGCCGAGGAAGAGGTTCTGCTGGGCATCATCAACTGGATCGAACGCACAATCGAAACGATCCGGGAAATGGAGGCTTCCGAGCAGGAACCGGCGGTGCGGGACAACCTTCACCGCATGGCCCAGGCAAACGAATGGATTCTACACCATCCCGCCAGGGATCTGCTGGAGGCCTGTCAGTGGATCTGCTGGTACAACATGGCCGAGCGGATCTACTGCCGCTCCGGCGCCGGATGCCAGCTGGACCAGATGCTCTGGCCCTACTATGAGGAGAGCAAGCGCCATGGGATGACCGATGAGGAAGCCATGTTTATCCTGGCCTGTTTTCTGCTGTGCGATCCCCACTACTACCAGCTGGGAGGTCCCGGACCGGACGGCAGCGACAACACGAACCATCTGTCCTACCTGATCCTGGAGGCGGCTCACCGGATAAAGTCCACTGCGAACCTGACCATTCGCGTTTTTGATGGTATGGATGAACGGTTGATGCGCAGGGGCCTGGAAATTCTCTTTGAAGACAGGCTGGGCTTTCCCCGTTTTTCCGGGGACAAGGCATTGGTGCAGGGCTTCATGCGCAGCGGCTATTCCGCGGAGCTGGCCCGGCAGCGGATCGCTCTGGGCTGCAACTGGATGAGTCTTCCCGGCCTGGAATATACCATGAACGACCTGATAAAAATCAATTTAGCCAAGGTCTTTGAGGTCGCGTTTCAGGAATATCAAGGCACCAGCACGGAGGAGCTGTACCGGCTGTTTCAGACGCATCTGCGGGCGGCGGTGGACTGCGTGGAAGCGGGGATCGACTTTCACCTGCGCAACCAGTACCGCAACGCCCCGGAGCTTCTGCTGAACCTGATCTGCCACGGCACCATCGAAAAGGGACGGGACGCTTCCCACGGGGGTGTGCCGTACTACAACATCGCCGTGGACGCAGCGGGCCTCGCCACGGTGGCCGACTCCTTCGCGGCACTGCAGGAGCAGTGCGAAAACACCGGCCGTCTGACCTGGCAGCAGGTGAAGGACGCCTGCAGCAACGATTTTTCCGGCCCCGACGGGGAGATCATCCGAAACATCCTCGCCGGAACGCCCATGTACGGCAGCGGCGGAAGCCCCGCCGATCAGTGGGCAAAACGGATATCCCGGTTCTTTTCCGGCCTGATCGCCGGGGAGCGGACCCCTGACGGGCATCTGATGATCCCGGGCCTGTTCTCCTGGGCCAACACCATTCCCTTCGGCCAGGCCGTCGGCGCCACACCCAATGGCCGCCGCAGCGGAAGGCCGATCAATCACGGCGCCAATCCCAACAACGGGTTCCGCAAAGACGGGGCCTTCACCGCCGCCGCCATTGCCATCGCCTCCGTGCAGCCCGGCTACGGCAACACCGCCCCCTTCCAGCTGGAGCTGAACGACACCATCACCAATCGGGAAGACGCCATTGACAACGTGGCCGCCGTGATCCAAACCCACTTCGACCTGGGTGGGACCCTCGTGAACATCAACATCGTTGATGCCGACCAGATCCTCCGGGCCAACGAAAATCCGGAGGCCTATCCGAACCTGATCGTCCGGGTGACCGGATTCACCGCCTATTTTGCCGCCCTGTCCCCGGAATTCCGCCAATTGGTCGTAGACCGCATCATCAGCGACCGGTGAATCTCCCTGCAGGTCTCGCCGCAGCAACCGCAGAGGCAGAGCAAGTCTCCGGAAGCCTCGCCGCATTTCCAATCGCATACCATAAGCATTGACCGGTGATCTGATCGAGACCATATACCAGGTCATACACAACAAGAGGCGGGAGCAATCCCGCCTCTTGTTGTGTATAGAAGTCCGGAGTAACGGCAAACCGATTTCTGATACTATTTCTTGATAAAATTATTTAATTTTATCAAGAAGACACCGCCTAACGGCGTTGTCGTTTCCATGATTTTCGGAATAGAAAATCACGGAAACCCGTCTCATTATGATCTTCATATAGAAAACTTCAATTTGTTCCAAATTAAAGTTTTCTATTGAATATCAGTATGAATCAGCGCAGAAACTCCGCCCATTCCATTTGGCAGGTCTTCTCACGGTCAATCCATTGAAGCAGACTGTCAATGTAGTCCTGCTTTCGGTTTTCCACGGCGGCCCGGCAGGTATCCGGGCTCTGTTCCAGGACGATGGCGGTCAGCTCGTACATGGGCAGGCCCAGGGCGTGGCCTGGGGTGTGGACCACGCTGCAGGCCTGGGCCACGGCGTGGCAGCGGGCGATGTCCGCCGGGGCCGTCAGCTCCTTCGCCATGGCGTGGCAGTCCAGGATCGCCCGCCGGGCAACGGGCATTCTGATCCGGCCGGATGCCCAGGCCCGGGCGGCCTCCAGGGCGAAGCGGGGCCTCGGGTCGGTGGGACAGCTTTCTTCCAGCCGCTCCACGGTCTGCTCCGCCAGGTCAAGGGCCCACAGCACCATCACCCGGCGGTTCCGGCCTTCCAGCAGCATCCGCAGATCCTGCAGAAACAGACTGTCTTTGGAAAACAGGATCCGGTTTCCCCGTTTTTTCTTTTGGGCCACCTCATCCATCCACATGTTCCCTCTGCCCCCTTTTCATGGCGGTCAGGTCCCGGATGAAATCCAGAATACACTCCTTCAGCCTCCGGACACTGTCGGTCTCCTTCTTCCGGATATGGGTACCCATGCCCAGCTCCCGCATGGCAGGCGGGTCCACCGGGACGCACAGCACATCGTCGGTCCTGCCCCGGATCATCAGCTCCGTCATCATGGACACCCCCAGGCCCCGGCCCACCATCCGGATCACCGTCTCATCGTCCACCCGGCAGACCCGGGAATTGAGCTTCACCCCCACAGGCTCCAGCACCGTCTTCACGTCGATGTCGAACCGGCCGTAGGGCATGAGAAAATCCTGGCCGGCAAATTCCTCCAAAGGAAACGCGCCGGGATCTTTCAGCGGATAGTTCTTCGGCAGGATGGCGTACATCCGGTCGTTGTAGAGGGGGATCCAGCTGCAGCAGCCGTAATTCTGGCGGCTGGCAAAAATCACGTCCGTCTCCCCCTTCTCCAGCAGCTCAAAGGGCTCCAGGGCGTGGTCCACCATCCGCAGGTCCACATTGACCTGGGGGCAAAGCCGCCGGAAGCGGTAGAGAATCTCCGGCATCCAGTGCATGGCGATGCTGGCATAGGCCGCGACGCGGATGACCTCGGTCTTCTCCTCCGCGATGGCCCGGATCTGATTTTCCAGATTGGCGTTGGCCTGCAAAAACTCCCGGATGGCGGGCATCAGCCGGGCCCCCTGCTCCGTGAGCTGGATCCCGCTGTGGTTTCGCCGGAGCAGCGGAAAGCCCACCTCCTGCTCCAGGGCGTCCATCATGTGGGTCAGTCCCGATTGGGTATAGCCCACCACCTCGGAGGCCCTGGTAAAGCTCCCCAGGTCCGCCGCCGTCATCAGGATCTCCAGCTTCTTGCTGTCCATTTGCGCTCCCCCTTCTTCATTCCGGTTCTATTACAGTTTCTCATACCCCTATTATAAACAGGCGTTTCTCAGTTTGCAAGGGCGGTGATAGAATAAGGGAAAACGCGGGTCGGTTCTGCTGTAGATGATCGTTTTCGCCCCCCAAAGCCTTCCCCCTCGGGGGAAGGTGGCACGGCGAAGCCGTGACGGATGAGGGGAAAACGTGAAGGGTCCTGAGAGGGTAACGATAAACAGGAAATTTCCAACATTGTACTTCTGTTTCGGTACGGTGGAAGCCTTCGGTGCGGTCGCCCCTCATCCGCCCCAGTGTGCGCACTGGGGCACCTTCCCCCCGGGGGGGAAGGTTTGGCAGCTGCGTCGCGAACCGATCCGCATTTCAAAACAGGAGAGGATGTATGGCAATGAAACGACTGGACCTGAGGCAGAAAATTCTGGTGGCCGGGACTTTGTTCGGCATGTTCTTCGGGGCGGGGAATCTGATCTTCCCGGTCCATCTGGGACAGCTGGCGGGGAGTCATGTCCTGCCCGCCATGACCGGCTTCATCATCACCGCGGTGGGCATTCCCATCCTGGGGGTCGCCGCCATCGGCATCACCCATTCCGACGGCCTGCAGGCCCTGGCCAGCAAGGTGGGCAGGGGCTACGGCTGCGCCTTTACCTGCCTGCTGTATCTCACCATCGGCCCCTTCTTCGCCATTCCCAGGTGCGCCACCACCTCCTTTACCACGGGGATCCAGCCCATGCTGGGCGGACAGGTCCCCCAGGCTCCGGCGCTGCTGGTCTTTTCCGGGGTGTTTTTCGCTCTGGTTCTGCTTCTTTCCCTCCGTCCCGCCCAAATCACGGTCTGGATCGGAAAGATCATCAGTCCCCTGTTTCTGATCTTCCTGGCGGTGCTGGTGATCTCCGCCCTGCTGAATCCCGGAGCGCCGGTGTCCGCGGTGCAGCCCGCCCCCGGCTATGAAAGGGGCGCCCTGTTCTCCGGCTTCATTGAAGGCTACGGCACCATGGACGCCATCGCGGGGCTTGCCTTCGGCATCGTGGTGGTTGACATCATCCGGGGCGCCGGGGTCACCGAGGACGCCGCCGTGGCCAGGGACGTGCTGGGCTCCGGTGTGCTGACGGGACTGCTGATGGCGGGGATCTATGTGGCGACGATCCTCATGGGCGCCCAGTCCCGGGGGCTGTTCGAAACCTCGGAAAACGGTGGCATCGCCCTGGCCCAGATCGCGGGCCACTACCTGGGAGGAGCAGGCAGCCTGATCCTGGCGGTGACCATCACCTGCGCCTGCCTGAAAACCTCCATCGGCCTGGTGACCAGCTGCGCCGAGGCCTTCGTCCGGATGTTCCCGGGAAGCCTGGGCTACAGGACCTGGGCGGTGATCTTCACGGCGTTCTCCTTCTGCGTTTCCAACTTCGGGCTGTCCAGGATCCTGGACTGGTCCCTGCCGGTGCTTATGTTCCTGTATCCGCTGGCCATCACCCTGATCCTGCTGGCCCTGACGGGAAGGCTCTTTGACCACGACCGGGCCGTGTATGTCTGCGTCACCGCCTTCACCTGCGTTTCCGCCCTGTTTGATTTCCTGAAGACGCTGCCTCAGCCTCTGCGGCCGGAGGGCATCGTGGCCCTGGCGGAGCGGTTCCTTCCCTGGTTCGACCTGAATCTGGGATGGGTCATCCCCGCCCTGGTGGGCTTCGTGCTGGGTATGCTGCTCCGGACCCTCCGGAAACGGTGAAATCAGCACAGGAAAGGATCGTTTATCGCACGAATGCGCGATGGTTCCACCAGAGGCTGATGCACAGCAAAGGCTTCTCCTTGAGGACTGCGAAGCGTGCCTTTGGTCGAAGCTGTCGCGCGAAGCGTGACTGATGTGGTGTTACAGCGGTACGTTTTCGCCGAAATGTCTCGATCATCGCAACTGTATACCGCACACCACATCCGCCCCAGGCTGCGGCCTGGGGCACCTTCTCCTCAAGGAGAAGGCTTGGGCGCTACCGCGCCAGTGGAACCAATGAACTGCCATCATAATCTAAACGATCCTTTCCCCCATTGCCGGGGCTGGGGGATCGGATTTCTTCGAAAATGAAAAAACAGGGGCAGACGGTGCAGGTCTGTCCCTGTTTTGCTGTTTCCGTGCCGGATGGGCCCGGAGGTTATTTGGTTTCGCAGTCCTGCCCGCAGCAGGAGCAGTCACAGCCGCAGTGGCATTTTCCCTTTTTCTTGTTTCTGCGCAGGATCACCACTGCCACAGCAACAATGCCAATCACCAGGGCCGCCACAACAAGATCCGCAGGATTCATATTCCGACTCCTTTCTCACATTCCCAGAGCCAGGCAGATCAGCCGCGCCGCCAGGGCGGCGATCCAGGCCACGACGCACTGCCAGATAACGACGCCTACCGCCCATTTGCCTCCCAGCTCCCGCTTGATGGAGGCGACAGAGGCCACGCAGGGGGTATACAGCAGGGAGAACACCAGCATGGTCACCGCGGAAACGGTGGGAAGGGCCGCCTGAATTCCGCTGCCGAACAGAATTTCCATGGTGGAGACCACGCTCTCCTTGGCCATGAAGCCGCTGATCAGAGAGGTCACGATCCGCCAGTCATTCAGCCCCACCGGCGCCATAACCGGAGCGATCCAGCCGGAGAGCATGGCCATCATGCTGGCGGAGGAATCCTCCACCAGGTTCAGGTGCGTGTCAAAGCTCTGGAGGAACCAGACCACAATGGTGGCAATGAGGATCACGCTGAAGGCCTTGCTCAGGAAGTCCTTGGCCTTTTCCCACAGCAGCTGGGCCACGTTCTTCACCCCGGGCATACGGTAGTTGGGAAGCTCCATGACGAAGGGGACCGCCTCCCCCTTGAACAGCGTGCTCTTGAACAGGAGTGCCACCAGGATCCCCACCAGGATCCCCAGCATATAAAGCCCCGTCATGATGAAGCCGCCTTTTCCCGGGAAAAACGCGCTGACAAAGAAGGCGTAGATGGGCAGCTTCGCGGTGCAGCTCATAAAGGGGGTCAGCAGGATCGTCATCTTCCGGTCGCGCTTACTGGGCAGGGTTCTGGTGGCCATCACCGCCGGAACGGTGCAGCCGAAGCCGATGAGCATGGGCACGATGCTCCGGCCGGAAAGGCCGATCTTCCTCAGCAGCTTGTCCATGAAGAAGGCCACTCTGGCCACATAGCCGCTGTCCTCCATAATGGAAAGGAAGAAGAACAGCGTGACCACAATGGGCAGGAAGCTGAGGACGCTTCCCACGCCGCCGAAGATGCCGTCGATCACAAGGCCGTGGAGGGCCTGGCTGACATTAGCTGCCGTCATCCACCCGTCCACCGCCACCGTCAGCGCCTCGATGCCCTGCTCCAGCAGGCCCTGCAAAAAGGCGCCGATGACATTGAAGGTCAGGAAAAACACCGCTGCCATGATGGCCACAAAGCAGGGGATCGCCGTCCACTTGCCCGTGAGAATCCGGTCGATTTTTTCCGAGCGGATCCGCTCCCTGCTCTCCCGGGGCTTTTTCACCGTGCGCTCGCAGACATACTCAATAAAGTCAAAGCGCATATCCGCGATGGCGGCGCTCCGGTCCATGCCGCCCTCTTTTTCCATCTGGACCACGATATGCTCGATCATGTCCATTTCGTTCTGGTCCAGCCGCAGCTGCTCCAGGATCAGGGCGTCCCCCTCGATGACCTTGGTGGCGGAGAACCGGAGGGGAAGTCCGGCCCTTTCCGTGTGGTCCTCAATAACGGACTCCACCGCGTGAATGGCCCGGTGGATGGCGCCGCCATGGTCGTCCTTGCTGCAGAAGTCCTGCTTTGTGGGCCGCTCCTGGTATTTGGCGATGTGAATCGCATGGTCCACCAGCTCCCGGACGCCCTCATTTTTGGCCGCGGAGATGGGGATCACCGGGACCCCCAGCATGGCCTCCATGCCGTTGATGTCGATGGCGCCGTTGTTGCCGGTGACCTCGTCCATCATATTGAGGGCGATGACCATGGGGATGTTCATCTCCAGCAGCTGCATACTCAGGTAGAGGTTCCGCTCAATGTTGGTGGCGTCCACAATGTTGATGATGGCCTTGGGCTTATCCCCCAGGACAAAATTCCGGGAGACGATTTCCTCGCTGGTGTAGGGGGACATGGAATAGATGCCCGGCAGATCCGTCACCCTGGTGTTGGGATAGCCACGGATGGGGCCGTCCTTCCGGTCCACGGTGACACCGGGGAAATTGCCCACATGCTGGTTGGCGCCGGTGAGCTGGTTGAACAGGGTGGTCTTGCCGCAGTTCTGGTTGCCCACCAGGGCATAGGTAAGCAGCGTGCCCTCCGGCAGAGGCTCCCCGTCGCCCTTGGCGTGGTATTTTCCGTCCTCGCCCAGGCCCGGATGCTCCGACGGATCGATCCTTTCAATGCGGCTGTGCTTGTTGGACCGCTCCTTGATGGACTGGATCTCGATCTGATCCGCGTCCGCCAGACGCAGCGTCAGCTCGTAGCCGTGGATCTGCAGCTCCATGGGATCTCCCATGGGCGCAAACTTCACCACGGTGACCTCCGCCCCGGGGATCACGCCCATGTCCAGGAAATGCTGCCGCAGGGCTCCTTCCCCGCCGACCTTCGTTATCACGGCACTTTCCCCGATTTTCAGATTCTTCAGTGTCATCCATCACACCTCTTTCTCTAAGGAAGCTTCGAGGAAACCGGCAGGCGCCGGCGGCAGAAGATTCGTCGCTGGGATGCAGAGGATTTCTTCGCCCTTCCCCAAGTTGTCTATGACTAACTCATCCCCGCGAAGCCGCCCTGAAACCGGCCCGGCCCCGCCGGGGGAAGCAGAAATTGTTTCGCTTAAAGTATACTCACTTTGGCGGGGAAATGCAAGAAAAAACTGATGTCCCAGGCGAAAGATTCTTCGGCCCCTCCGGGGAGAAGGGGGCTGTCTCACTGAAGGAAAAGTACACGAAATTTCTCAGATAAATGATCGTTTATGCTTCGTTGGTTACTGCGCACCCACAAGGCTCCCTCTGATGAGGGAGCTGTCGCGAAGCGACTGAGGGAGAGAACATGTTCCGCTTCGCTGACAGCCCCCTCGTCAGAGGGGGCCTTGGGGACGCTAAACGATCATTTACGCGAAACTCTCTGCCACGGCTGAATCGTTACCTTCAGACAATCCCAGCATGGGATCAGCCGTCTCCCGGGCCGGAGGCAGGCGCTCAGCCCAGATTTACGTACTGGCAGGGGTTTACGTAGACGCCGTTATAGGAAATGCCGAAATGCAGGTGGTTTCCGGTGGAGATGCCGGTGCTGCCCACGTATCCGATGAGCTGCCCCTGGGCCACGGACTGGCCGGAGGAAACCACATAATTGGTCATATGCATATAGATGGAAGAAAAGCCGTCCAGGTGGTTGATGGACACATAGTATCCGGCGGAGCTGCTGTAGCTGGCAACGGTGACGGTACCCCCCCGGCTGGCATAGATGGGCGTTCCGGCGGGCGCCGCCAGATCCACGCCCTGATGGTAGGTGGACGCGCCGGTGGTGGGAGATTCCCGGTAGCCGAAGGGGCTGCTGAGGTACGTATAGCTGCAGGGCACGATCCAGGACGCGCCGGTAGACACCGTCCCGGAGCCGGAGCCGCCGGAGCCGGTGCCGGAGCTGCCGCCGGAGCCGGAGGAACCGGTGCTGTCGCTGCCGGTTGTGGGCTGCGTGGTGGCCACGGTCATGGTGGCAAGGTACGCCTGCCACTCCGCCTCCTTGGCCGCGGTGTAGGCCTTTTCCAGAGCGGCGATTTCCTCCAGGAACGCAGCCTCCTGGGATTCCAGGTCCTCCCGCATGGCCTCCAGCTCGTCCGCCCGGCTCAGAAGCTGCTGCAGCAGCTCATTGGAGGCTTCCTTTTTCGCGTCCAGCTCCGCCTGGCTTTCGTCCAGCTCCCGCTTCGTCTGCTCCAGGTCCTGTTTTTCCTGCTCCAGCGCCAGTTGGGCCGTTTCCATCTCCTGAGCGGCCTCCCTCAGCTCCTGAAGCCGCCGCTGGTCGGAGGCGGCAATTTCCGAGACGATGTTCAGACGGTCCAGCAAATCGAAGAGGCTGTTGGCCTTAAACACCACTTCCCAGTAGGAGATCTCGCCGTTCTCCTCCACCGTGCGGATCCGCCCCTTGTAGGCCTCGTTCAATTCCTCCAGGCGCTCCCGCGCGGCGGTCAGCTCGTCCTGTTTGTCCGCGATCAGCGTACTATAATAGGTGATCTGCGTATTGGTCTTTGTAATCTGGGTACTCAGCAGGCCGATCTCCTGATCCAGCACATTCTTCCGGGCGATCAGGTCCAGAAGGTCATTCTCATTTTCCTCGTACTGGCTCTGAACCTGGGTGATCTGCTTTTTCAGAGTCGCTTTTTCCTCCTCCACAGCCTCGATCTGCTTTTTGATCTCACTGGAGGAAGCCGCCTGGGCGGTGGCAGGCAAAAAGCCGAAAAAGCAGTTCAGCAGCAGCCCCGCTGCCGTCAGGGATGCCAGGATGGTTCTTCTGATTTTCATAGGTTCTCCTGTCATGTCTGGAAAGCCTCGGGGGCTTCCCGGATTCCGCCGGATCGGTCAGCACACCGGCGGTCCAATGCCAATGGCATTTTCCGCTGACAGTTTAACAGCGCAACCATAACGGAACCTAAAAATCCGACAGGTTTTCTCCTGTCAGAAAAACCCAGTTCTTCCAGCGTAAAGAATTTGTAAATGATCGTTTAGCGGCCTAACGGCCCCCTCTGACGAGGGTGGTGCTCCGCGCAGCGAATCAAAATATTCATGATTGCCGGTGGCAATCATACCTAAAAGGGAGCCTTGTACGTTCACAGCAACCTTCGGAGCGCAAACGATCATTCACGCTTTTGGAGGTTCTCCGGGGTCCGATTCCCAGGCATATCCTGAAAGGAAAGCGGTCCGGCATGGGATTTTTTCGCATCCGCGGGAGGCCTCCGTAAGGGGCGGGATGCCGGCATTTGTTTCAAATTTTTCTGCGAATGCGGAGCTTTCACAGAAAAACAATCCGAACCTGTCTTCCCGTGGGAGGGCAGGTTCGGATTGTTAGGTAGGAAGATGCAAAGGACGCATGCCTTCCGGCAGGCCTTTGTTCAATCGTATTTCAGATAGGCGCCCTTCATGGGAGAGGCGGCCAGCTCCGAGAACAGGCGCAGGGTGCCTCTGGGATACTTCGCAGGCTTGGGCTGCCAATGCTTTTTCCGCTGGGCAAGGATGGCGTCGATCTCCTCCGGCGTTTTCCGCTGGCCGTTGACGCCCACGATGGCCAGGATCCGCTCCTTCACATCCAGCTGGATCAGGTCCCCCTCCTCCACCAGGGCGATGGGGCCGCCGGCCTGTGCCTCGGGGCTGCAATGGCCGATGACAGGGCCGGTGGAGGCGCCGGAGAAGCGGCCGTCGGTGATCAGGGCAATGGATCTGCCCAGCTCCTTATCCGAGGAAATGGCCTCGGAGGTGTAGAACATCTCCGGCATACCGCTGCCCTTGGGGCCCTCATAGCGGATGAACACCGCGTCCCCGGGCTGTACCCTGTGGTGAAGCACCGCGTCGATGCATTCCTCCTCACTGTCAAAGGGCCGGGCGCGCAGAACCGCGGAGAACATCTCCCTGGGGCAGGCGGTGTGCTTGATCACAGCCCCCTCGGGGGCCAGATTGCCCTTCAGAACAGCAATGGAGCCGTCGGTGCCGATGGCCCGGTCGTAGGGACGGATGATGTCTTCCCGGGTCAGATGAATGCCATAGCGGGCGTTGGCCTCCTCCAGCCACCGCTGGCAGCGCTCATAGAAGCCGTTTTCCTTCAATTCCGCCAGGTTTTCCCCCAGGGTCTTTCCGGTGACGGTCATGGCGTCCAGATGCAGCCGGTCTTTGATCTGCTCCATGATGGCGGGAACGCCACCCGCGTAATAGAAGAATTCCGCGGGCCAGCGTCCGGCGGGGCGGACATCCAGCAGGTACCGGGCGCCCCGGTGGAGCCGGTCGAAGGTATCGCCGTCCACCTCGAGGCCGAATTCATGGGCCAGGGCAGGCAGGTGCAGCAGGGAGTTGGTGGAGCCGGAAATGGCGGCATGAACCAGGATGGCGTTTTCAAAGCTCTCCATGGTGACGATGTCGCTGGGGCGCATATGCTCCATGCGGGCCAGCTTCACAGCCTGCTCCCCTGCCCGGCGGGCGTAATCCACCAGGTCGGGGCTGGTGGCAGGAAGCAGGGCACTGCCGGGCAGACTCAGGCCCAGCGCCTCCGCCATGATCTGCATGGTGGAGGCGGTGCCGATGAAGGAACAGGCGCCGCAGCTGGGGCAGGCGTTGCACTTGGCCCAGTTCAGCGTTTCCTCATCGATCTCTCCCCGCTCGTACTTTGCCGAGTACATCCCCAGCTGCTCCAGGGTCAGCATGTCCGGCCCCGCCGCCATGGTGCCTCCGGTGACCACCACGGAGGGAATGTTCACCCGGGCCAGGCCCATCAGGTTGCCGGGCAGTCCCTTGTCGCAGGAGGCCATGTAGATGCCCGCGTCAAAGGGGGTGGCGTTGGCCTGAATCTCAATCATGTTGGCAATCATTTCCCGGCTGGCCAGAGAATAGTTGATGCCGTCGGTGCCCTGGCTTTCGCCGTCGCACATATCGGTGCAGTAGTAGCGGGCGCCGTGACCGCCGGCGCGGGCAATGCCCTCCCGGGCGGCCTCCACCAGCTTGTCCAGATGGCCGGAACCCGGGTGGCTGTCCCCGAAGGTGCTGGAAATATAGATCTGGGGCTTGCTCAGATCCTCCGGCTTCCAGCCGGTGCCGATCCTCAGAGGATCCAGCTCCGGCGCCAGCCGGCGCATTTTTTGACTGATCAGTTCCATTGTTTTAAAGCTCCATTTCTCTGTGATCTGTCACAGGGGAATTTGTTGTAATTGTTTATAATGCTTATCGGGCTGACTCAGAAGAAGTGTAAAGGATCGTTTACGCTAGCACCCCTTGGCTCCCCCTTTGATGCGAATCAATAGTTGAAAAAGGTTTTAAACGCTAGAAAATGTGGTAAGAAGTTGAGAAAATGGTGTCATTGCGAACCAGTCCGCTTTCCTGGTGTGGCAATCCCCCCCGTCCTTCAGAGTGCTTATCGATACGTTTTCCCTCTAAACCGGGGGATTCCCACGCCAGTGTGCGCTACTTCTCGGAATGACAGCGTAATTTCGGCATTTCAACTATTGATTCGCATCCCGGGGGAAGCTTTGGGCGCCGTAAGCGCCAGTGCAACCAACGAACATTGCTGCGCTAAACGATCCTTTATCAAAGCCGCCTGGACAAACGTTACGGATTCGCCGAAATCGGTGGAAAAACATACCCATTACCGCCGGGCGACCGCGAGGGTCGCCCCTACGCGGGGGTGCGAGCGTAAACGATCACTTCTATAAGGAATTCAGGACGTAACTGAATCGTTATATTTCAGGAAAACACGCCGAAGGGTTCCCGTTTATGGGCTACAGCCGGAAGCTGCCGGAGGGCACCGTCCCCGGTCCGGAGGGTGCAGGGCGCCTCTGCCGGTTCCCGCCCCGGGCCGCGGGCCTTTCGGCAAAAGAAAAGCACGGCAGCTTCGGATACATGGGTATCAAAGCCGTCGTGCTTGTTTGGTGCGAGTGTTGGAAAAAAGGCCCGGATTCTTAGATAAAAGATAAGAGATAATAGATAATAGAGAATACAGAAACGCCGCGGACTGCGGAGAATCTATTATCTATTCACCATTATCTATTATCTCTTATCTGCTTCTGCCCCCAGCGGGGGCGTTTCTGGTGCGGGCATGGGGATTTGAACCCCAACGCATCTCTGCACAAGAACCTAAATCTTGCATGTCTGCCAGTTCCATCATGCCCGCGTGGAATCTGTGGGGATAACCGGGATCTATTTTATCACGGCTGCCGGGTTCTGTCAATGGAAACCGTGAAGGGCCTGTTGGGGGTCATGGGAGCATCCGGATTTGGGAATGGAAGTACTGCTCCTGAAAGCGCACCTGCTCCCGGATCTCCGATTCCGTGAAGCTGCGGTCCTCCGGGGCCACGACCCATTTGTCCTCCACATCATCCAGCCGGTGGATGACCGCGATGAGTTTTCCGGTGAAGGACTCCACCGGCTCCTCCACGCCCAAGATGTAGGCGTCCTGCTCCTCCCCGTCCGGGGCCATGATGCCGTGGACGTAGCCGTAATTGACCGGGTAGCGGATATCCTCATGCTTCGGGTGGCAGCTTCCCAGAGGACGGTCCACGATCACGGTTATCCTGATTGCCATGATACCGCTCCTTTCCTGTTTTTCCGGAGATTCCATGGGCTATGCGCCTTCGGCGACGGGCGACCGCAAGGAGAGGTCCGGCCATAAACTGGGGCTTGACGGGGCCTCCGTTTTGGAATATACTGATTGTGTATTAGGCGAAACGCCTCGATCCACGTCTGTCAGGGAAAATCCTGGCAGACGTGTTTTTTTATGGGAGGAATTGTTATGAATCACAGAAAAATCCATCCGGGCCGGCTGCTGCCGCTGCTTCTGGTTCTGGCGGGCAACGCCCTGTACGCCCTGTCGGCCAAGCTGTTTCTGCTTCCGGCCAATCTGATCAGCTGCGGCACAACGGGCATCGCTCTGGCGGTAAACCGGCTGACGGGGATCCCCCTGCCCGGATTCATCCTTGGGTTCAATCTGGCCATGCTGGCCCTGGGCTGGTGGGTCCTGGGAAAGCAGTTCGCCCTGACCACGGTGTTTTCTTCCCTGTTCTACCCCGCTGCCCTGGAGCTGCTGGACCGCTGGCTGGGGGATATCCGCGTCACGGAGGATATCTGGCTGAACGTGATCTTCGCCGGGCTGGGGCTGGGGCTCAGCCTGGGCATGGTCATGCGGGGCGGCGCCTCCACCGGCGGCATGGACATTCCGCCGCTGATCCTGAAGAAGTTTTTCCGGATCCCCGTGTCCGTCAGCCTGTGGGCCTTCGACTTCTGCATTCTGCTGGCCCAGATGACCTATCACACCCTGGAGGAGCTGCTCTACGGCGTTCTGCTGCTGATCGTGATCTCCGCCACGCTGAATAAGGTGCTGCTCCTGGGCGCCAGCAAGACAGAGGTGAAGATCGTCAGCCCCGAGGCCTCCCGGATCCGGGATGCCATCCTGGCCAGGGTCGACCGGGGCGTCACCATGCTGCACGGCGAGGGCGGTTATCTGCGCAGCTCCACAGAGGTGATCCTGAGCATCGTATCCAACCACGAGCTGCCCAAAATCCAGCGTCTGGCCCGGGATATCGACCCGGAATGCTTCATGATCGTCAGCCGGGTAACGGAGGTCTGGGGCCGGGGCTTCAGCCTGGGGAAAAAAGCCGGGGCCTCCCACCCTTCCGCAGACTGCTGACGGTCCCCGCTCCCCGGGCCGGAGTCATTCCGGAATCCGGAGGCTGTTTTCCGTGGTGTCCGCCGTCAGGTCACAGCGGGACCGGATGCCGAAGGCCTCAAAATACCGCTGCTCCATGGGGATCCATTCCTCAAAGAACCGCCGGTGGAGAAATTCCGGCCGCAGCAGGATCCGTTCCCGCTGCCGCTCCGGAGACACCGTCAGGAAGATTTTCAGATCCCAGGGGTCGCCGAAATAAGGGTGCAGGCTGTAGGAGCCTTCCACGATGCTGAGGGCACCGGGAACCGCCTCCACCGGCGGGGCCAGCTCCAGCACCCGGCAGTCGAAGGGCCGGTAGGAGAAAGGCTCCCCTGCCAGCAGGGGCGTCAGCACCTCCCCGGCAAAGCGCTCATAGTCCACGTTGCCCCCGGGCTGGGCATACCGCTCCGGCCTGCGCTGGACCGGACGCAGGAAGAAGTCGTCCATGTGAAACACGCCGCAGTCAAAGTCCCGGGACAGCCGGGCGGCCAGGGTGGTCTTCCCGGCGGCGCAGTTCCCGTCGATCCCCACCAGAACCCGGCCCTTCCGTGCCAGAAGCCCGGCGATCCGGTTTTCGATCCGATCCAATGCGTCCTCCATACTCTGCCTCCCAAATGCTCCGCCCCAACTCACGGGGCGGTTTTTTCTTAGTGCTTATCGGCTGAATGATCGTTTATGCGGGCAAGGCCTGCGGCGAATGCGTTACGAACTCCCGCGCTGGACTTACATCCTCTGGGCCCCTCGACCATGGGTGCGGCAATTTGGGAAATGATCGTTTAGCGTCCCCAAGGCCCCCTCTGACGAGGGGGCTGTCAGCGAAGCTGACTGGGGGAGAGAAAGCCTGAAGGCTTTCGCATTTCTGGTATTTTTCTTTATTGTAGCGAAGCTTTTTCCTTCACGCAACCCCCAAAATCAGCGGCCCGTTTTCCCCCGGGGGGAAGGGATTGGCAGAAGAGGGGGGCAGCCTGCGCTGGCGTGTTCCCGGCGTCATTCCGGTGCTGTCACAGCAGGGATTTTCCTCCTTCGGAATTGAAATACCCGGGGGATTCTGCTATAATCGGCTTATTCCGGAACCCCTTGACCGAGATACCGGTAGCCGGAGCATCGGAAATCGTTCCTTCCGTAAATGATCGTTTACGCTCCGAAGGTTGCTGTGAACGTACAAGGCTCCCTCTGATGAGGGAGCCTTGTGGGTGCGCAGTAACCAACGAAGCATAAACGATCATTTTACTTCCCTACATGGGAATCCTCAAGTTTACGACATTGCCCTCGGTAGAAGGTTTTGGGGGCGGCGATGGATGGCTTTTGTCTCAGACCGGGGCGCAGGGAATTATTGAAATACGGAGGGACGGCGTACCTATGGAAGAACTGGAAACTGTTTTGCGTCTCCACGCCCGGCGCTACCGCGTTATGGAGCCCACCGACGCGGTGAAGCTGGTCTACCAGAATACCTTCGGCGGCGGGCATCTGATCCGGGACGAGGCCGGGTGCCTGGAATACCTGCGCCGGGAATACGCCGCCACCCCCCGGGACCCGGAGATCCCGGCCTGGGAGGACATCGGCGGAGGGCTGGGCCGGGTTTCTCTGGCGGCGGTGGCCCCGGAGGACATAGAGGCTCTGGGGCAGGCCTTTCTCCGGTCCGCCCGGCTCCATACCGGTTCCCGGGACCGCTTCCTGGAAAAGCTGGCCCTGCTGGAGCGCCTGACGGAGGAAGGCCTCTTTTCCTTCTCCCGGGAGGCGCTGGAAGCCTACCTTTCCGGCTACGCCCGGGCGGGGTACCCGGCAGTATCCCACAGCGAAGCCTACCGGGCGGCCTATCACCCTGCCTACCGGGTGGTGCTGGCCCGGGAATGGAAGGCAGCCGCCCCGGGAAAATCCCCCGGCGGGGCTTGCGGCGGCGGGCCGGTTGTGTTATAGTGATAGCAGAAAAAGGGGCTTCCCGCCCCGTCAACAATGCTAAAGGAGATTTGTTATGCACATCGATCACGATCATGTGGCCGGCGGCCACGAGCATCCCCACACCCACGAGCATACCCATGAGCATACCCACGACGGTGTCACCCATACCCACGCCCACACCCATGAGCACACCCACACCCACGACCATCCCCACGACCACGACCACCTGCACGACGCCCAGGCGGAGCATGACCACCCCCACACTCCCAAGGACGAGCTGCTGGCTCTGATGAAGTACATGGTGGGCCACAACGCCGCCCATGCCAAGGAGCTGGCGGAGCTGGCCCAGCAGCTGAAGGACGCCGGCGGCGAGGCGGCCTATGCCAAGGTCATGTCCGCCGTGGCGGATTTCGAGAAGGGCAACCAGACCCTGTCCGACGCCCTGAAGGACCTGCAATAAGCCAACCCCCGCGTTCCTGCCGGAACGCGGGGAACTTTTCCGCCGGATAGATTTTGGCGCGGATGATCCTTTCGCCGCCCTTCAAACCTTCCCCCGGGGAAGGTTTTGGGGCAAGAATAGAAGCGATCCTTGATTCGAAGCATTTTACGATTGGAGGAATCTCTCATGCAGGATATGTTGGTCAGGCTTTATGATCTGCCGGAGGGGGCGGAAAGCGCCGCTGCCGGGGACGGGGAGGTGGTGATCCGCCGGGCCATGGCGCCGGATATGCTGCGGGTGGTGGAATTTGTCAGAAACCTTTCCGGTGTCAGCGCCGCCGGTGAGTGTACCATGTGCTTCCGGTCCCATCCCATCACCTGCTACATCGCGACCCGGGGAAACCAGATCCTGGGATACGCCTGCTACAACGCCACGGCCCCCGATTTCTTCGGCCCCACCGCGGTGGATGCCCGGGAGCGGGGAAAGGGCATCGGCAGGGCCCTTCTGCTGCGCAGCCTGGCATCCCTTCGGGAAATGGGCTACGGCTACGCCATCATCGGAGGCGTCGGCCCCAGGGAATTTTACGAGAAAACCGTCGGCGCCACTCTGATCCCCGGCTCAACCCCCGGCATATACAAGGATTTTCTCGGCGGTATGAGGCCGTGACAGGCCAAAGCGGCGGAGACTCCCCGGAGGGGTAATGTCATGGGGTACAGGCATAAAACAACACCCACGCGTTCACCGGATGAACGCGTGGGTGTATTGTTTTGGCGGAATGCTTCCGCAGCGGCAGGGGGTTTCGCGTAAATAAGCGCTTCCGAAAACCTTCCCCCGGGGCAATGCCGCAGCTTACGGATTCCCATATAGGGTAAGGAAGCGGAAGAATCGTTTTTCTTCGTTAGACGTACTGGTGCTTACGGCGCCCAAAGCCTCCCTTGTGCAAAGGGAGGTGCCTTAAGTAGCACACACTGGTGGCGGAGGGATTGCCGCAGTAGGATGTAACGTATTCGCCGAAGGTCTGGCGAATTGGGAACATTTCCCCGCACAATCCCTCAGTCGCTTCGCGACAGCTCCCTTTACACAAGGGAGCCTTTGGTGCGCGTCCTGCCCTGGTGGAACCATCGTACCTGCTGCGGTAAACGCTCCGTTCCCGCAGTGTCGGGAACGGTACCGGGTGGGGCCTCTTTTGGGGCATATGGGCAATGGTCCGCGGCAGAATGTGGTATTTGCGGGTTTGGAGCATCAAAATTGGTCCAAACACACAAAAACGCACAAGCGCAATTGTGTAAATTACCGTTTTTGACCGATTATGACATTATTCGGTCAGATTCGGTCAAAAAGGTGTTGACTTTTGATTTATTTGATGTAAAATCATGTTAGCAGAGCATTCACAGGCTGTTCACAAAGGCAGGCACAGCCTGTGAGGAAACCCCGCAGGTTACAGCGGGGGCTGCAAAATAAAACATTTGGAGGGTATTATGGAAAAGAAGAAATGGTATCAAAAGATGCCGCACACTTATGTTATTCTGTTCTGTATGGCATTGCTCGCAGCAGTTCTCACCTGGGTTCTTCCCGCAGGCAGCTTTGAGCGGGCGATCCCCGAAGGTATGAGCCGCGCAGTCATCGTTCCCGGCACATACGCCGCTGTTGAAAGCAATCCGATTACACCCTGGGCTCTGATCCGTGCCATTCCCGAAGGCATGATCGCCGCGGGCAACATCATCTTCCTGATCATGCTTTCCACCGGCTGCTTCAACATTATCGGCAAGACCGGCGCTCTGGAAAGCGGCGTCGGCATCGTCCTGAGAAAGGTGAACGCCAACAAGAAGCTCTCCGGTACGGCCATCATTTTCCTGATGACCTTCCTGTTCTCCCTGCTGGGCGTTATCGTCGGTCCGGAAATCCAGATTCCCTTTGTGGCTCTGGCAGTTACCATCGGCCTGGGTCTTGGTTATGATGTCATGACCGGCCTGGCCATCATCATCGGCGGCGGCGGCTGCGGCTTCGCCCTGGGCCCCATCAATGCATCCGTCATCGGCACCTCCGATGCCGTTATGGGCCTGCCCACCTTCTCCGGCCAGGGCCTGCGCTGGATCATGTGGTTCTGCGGCACTGTCCTGGTTGCGGCGATCATCAGTCTGTATGCCAAGAAGGTGAAGGCCGATCCCGAGAAGAGCATGACCAAGGAAGTCGATACCGAGGGCATGGGCTTCAGCAAGCCTCTGGATGAGTACACGCTGAACGGCCGTCAGAAGGCGGTTCTGCTTGTCCTGCTGGGCATCCTGATCGCCATTATCATCGGCGCGAGCAAGCTCGGTTGGTACCTGAATGAAATGTCCGCGGTGTTCATCATCGGCGGTGTCCTGGCCGGTATCGCTGCCGGCATGAAGCTCAATGAGATCATGGACGGTTTCTCCGGCGGTGCGAAGAATGCCGCAAACATTGCTCTGATCGTCGGTATCGCCCGCTCCATTCAGGTGGTTCTGGAAAACGGTAAGATCATGGACACCGTTATCTACTACCTGTCCAGCCCCCTGCAGGGCATGAGCCCCATCCTGGCAGCCATCGCCATTACCGTTATCGTCGGCATCGTTCACTTCTTCATTCCCTCCGGTTCCGGTATCGCGGTTGCGATGATGCCCATCATCGGACCCGTGGCCATGACCCTGGGTCTGACCGCTCAGACCGCTGTTCTGGCATTCCAGGTCGGCGCAACCGTTCCCAACTTCATCCTGCCCACCGTCGGTGCTTATGTTGCCATGTGTTCCATCGCCCGGGTTCCCGTGAATAAGTGGTGGAAGTTCGGCTGGCGTCTGACAATTCCTCTGTATGTTCTCAGCTGGGTGTTCGTTGTCATTGCGGTCCTGATCAACTATGGACCTTTCTAAGTAAATCCGACAGCTGTACACCCTGGCCTTTTTCCGAGTGTACAGCTGTCTATCGTTCATCAATCTCATCATGAATAAGGAGTATTATCATGGATAAATATTACGAAGCACAGAAAAAAATCCAGGAAATCGCCCTGCAGGCTTACAATGAGCAGCTGGTCGCCGGCACTTCCGGCAATGTCAGCGTTTATGACCATGAAACCGGCGTTATGGCGATTACCCCCAGCAATATGAGCTACGCGATCATGAAGCCCGAAGATGTGGTTCTCATGAAGCTGGACGGAACCATCGTTGAAGGCGCCCACAAGCCCTCCTCCGAATGGCGGATGCACGCCGGCGTTTACGCGGCCCGTGAAGATGTCAACGCGATCATTCACACCCACTCTCCCTATGCGACCAGCTTTGCCGTGACCCATGAGCGGATCCCCGTGATCCTTGTGGAAATGATGCCCTTCCTGGGCGGCGATATTCCCCTGTCTGAGTTCGGTATGCCCGGCACAGCCGAGCTGGCGGTCAACGCAAACAAGGTTCTCGCAAACCGCAATTCCTGCCTGCTCATGAACCACGGGGTTCTGGTCATCGGAAAAAATCTGGATCAGGCTTACATCCGGGCCCAGTATGTGGAGGATGCGGCACGGATTTATCACTACGCGCGGGAAGTCGGAAAGCCCGTGGAACTGGATGAGAGCATCCTGGAAGTTCTGAGAGCAAAATACAATCTGAAGAAGTAACGGAGGCATACCAATGGCTGCGAAAAGTTTCTTCCTTCCCCGGGAAAGCCTGTTCGGCGCAGGCTGCCTGCACGAAATGGGCGACGAACTGAAAAAGATGGGTCTGACAAAGGCCCTGCTTGTTACAGATAACTTCCTGGCATCCTCTCCCGTGGGTAAGATGCTTACAGACGAACTGGAAAGACAGGAGATTGCCTATTACACCTACACCGGTGTACAGCCCAATCCCACGCTGAGCAATGTCCAAGGCGGCATTGCGGCATATCGGGAAAACGGCTGTAATTTCCTGATCGCTCTGGGAGGCGGCTCCGCGAACGACTGCACCAAGGCAATCGGGATCCTGCTGGCAAACGGCGGTGATCTGCACGCTTACCAGGGCTACGATAAGAGCAGTAAGCCTTCTCCTCCCATCATTGCCATCAACACCACTGCCGGCACGGCAAGTGAAATTTCCAGAGCCTATCTGATCACGGACGAGGAGAAGCAGGTCAAGATGATCATGAAAGACCGCAACTGCATGGCTGCCATCGCGGTGAATGATCCGGAAATGATGACCGACCTTCCGAAATCTCTGACCGCCTCCACCGGTATGGACGCCCTGACCCACGCGGTGGAGAGTTACGTTTCCACAAAGGCCTATCCCCTGACCCGCCGTCTTGCCCGGGAGGCTGCGGACTGCATCATTGCCAATCTGCCAAAGGCGGTGGAAGAGCCGGGCAACATCGAAGCAAGAGAACAGATGACCTACGGTCAGTATATGGCCGGCATGTCCTTCGGAAACGGCGGACTCGGCCTGGTTCATTCCATGGCCCATCCCCTGGGAGCGGTCTTCCGTCTGGGGCACGGCATCTGCAATGCCATCCTGCTGCCCTACGTCTGCCGCTTCAATATGCAGGCCGCAAAGGACAGATACGTGGAGCTGACCCGCTTCCTGTACCCGGAAGCCGGAAACATGAGCGATGACGAGGCTGCCGATTACTTTATTGCGCAGCTGTTCCGTCTTTCCGAAAAAATCGGAACCATGATTCCCCTGTCCACACTGGGTGTAACCGAGGCAGATCTTCCGAATCTGGCAGAAAAAGCCCTGGAGGACGGCAACCGCTGGTCCAACCCCATTCAGCCGACATTGGAGCAGGTAATCGAGCTGTACCGCGAAGCGCTCTGATTCAAAGGAGAGGATAACCATGCAGACCTATCTGATCGGCATTGACGCCGGAACCACGAAAATCAAAGCTGTTTTGTTCGATCCGCGGGGAAATCAAATCGCGGATTCCGCAGTAGAGAACCATGTGCTGATTCCGCATCCAACCTGGTCTGAGCAAAGCATGGAGGACCTTTGGAATTGTGTGTGTGAAGCTGTAAGAACGCTTGTCGGCAAGACCGGTGTGACACCGGCCGAAATCACTGCCATCGGTCTTTCCGCCCAGGGTGAAGGACTGTGGACACTGGACAAAGATGGAAAGCCCACCGGCACCGCATTCCTCTGGAATGACGGCCGTGCCGCAGAACTGGTACAGTCGCTGAAAGCGGATCCCGTGTATAACGAGATCAAGCTCCGTCTCGGAACCTTCGTGAAACCGGGTTCCACTCTGGTTCAGATCAAATGGCTTGCGGAAAATGATCCGGAACGTTTCCGGCGCGTCAAAACCATTTTTACCTGTAAGGACTATATCCGCTACTGCATGACCGGGCAGATTGCCTGGGAACGCACGGACGCCTCCTGCTCCTGCCTGGATCTGAAAACCCTGGAGTATCCGAAGGATCTGTTCCGGAAGCTGGGGATTGCGGATGCACTGGACAAGCTGCCTCCCCTCATCGGCGCCGTTGACCGCGGAGGAGTGCTGACTGAAGATGCGGCAGAAAAACTTGGGCTGACAGCAGGAATTCCGGTGAGCGGCGGCATGATCGACGTCATTGCCACGGCGATCGGTGCCGGTGCGGTGGAAACCTATTCCGTAAGTTCCACCCTCGGTACCACCGGGATGAATATGATGACCGTCGAAAGCTATGAGCCGGATCTGGTATTTAACGGCTGGGAATGCCATATGCTGCCCGGAAAATATGTGAAGGGCATGGGAATGATGGCCGCTATGCCGAACCAGGACTGGCTGCTGAAAGAGGTATTCGGCGAGGAGAAAATTACGCAGGAGTTGTTTGAAAAAACCGATTCCGCCATGCTTGCCATGGAACCCGGCCAGGGCGGCCTGCTCTATCTGCCGCACATTGCCGAGTCCGGTGAGCGCGCGCCGTTCTTCAACCCCAATGCCGCAGCGCAGCTGATGGGTATCAAGACCACAACAACCAGAAATGAAATCCTTCACGCGGTAATTGAGGGCGTTTGTATGGGCTTCCGCTCCTGTCTGGAAGGAATCCCCAATTCCCAGCCCGTGCTTCTCTCTGGCGGAGGTGCCAAAAGCAGGGTCTGGCCGAAATTTTTCGCCGACTGCACCGGCAGAGATGTGATCCTGCTTGACGCAACGGAGCTTGCCGCCCGGGGTGCTGCCATTTCCGCCGCTCTGATGGTCGGGCTGTGCGAACAAGAGGAACTGAAAGACTTCTGCCGAGCCCGGCAGAAGATCCAGCCCGATCCGGTCAAAGTCCGCAAATACGACAAAATTTATGAAATGTACCGCACTGCACAGCAGCAGGCCGAAACTTTCTGGAGATGGCGTGCAGATTTTCTGAAAGGTGAGTAATGTGGAAAAACTGAAAATTCTTTTAACCGCTGAAGCAGACGCTTCCGAGCTTGGTCCGCTTTATGAAAACTTTGATCTGGAGACCTGCGGCTGGTTTGAAAACCAGACAGTTATCCCCGAGGACGAACTCATTGCCAGACTGCAGGGGAAGGACATCTATGTTACCAGCTATGATGTGGTATCCAAACGTGTTATTGATGAAACCAATCTAAAGCTGATCATCTGCACCCGCGGCAATCCAGTTAATGTGGATGTGGCTGCCGCAAAGGAAAAGGGCATTCCCGTTGTGTACACCCCCAACCGAAACACGGATGCCACCGCAGAATTTGCGGTTGGCCTGTTGCTGAGCATTGCCCGCAAGATTCCTTTTGCCTATCAGGCAATCATGAACGGCCTGTGCATTACGGATGACGCCCAGCGTCCAGGCCCTCTGAAAAAGGATGTTACCTGGGGAAAGGTCAAGCAGGTTCATCCTTATACGGATTTCAAAGGGGCTCAGCTGAAGAACAAGACCGTCGGCATCGTTGGCTACGGCAATATCGGCCGAAAGGTTGCCAAAATTTTGTCCGGCTTCGGTATGTATATTCTTGTATTTGATCCTTATGTCCCCCGCATTGATATCGATGCTCCCGGATTCCGTAAGGTGGATTTTGACACCCTTGTCAGAGAATCGGACTTCATCACCTGCCACACCAAAATTACAGACAGCACCCGGGGAATTTTCAACGCAGAGACCTTTTCCAAGATGAAACCCACCGCGTACTTTATCAACAATTCCCGCGGCGCGATATGCGACGAGTGGGCCCTGGTGGATGCGCTCCGGGAGCATAAGATTGCAGGCGCGGCGCTGGATGTTTTTGAATACGAACCCCTGTATGCCGGCCACCCCTTTATCAGCGGTGAGCTTGACAACATAGTGGTCACGCCGCATATTTCCGGCGCGGCAGAGGAAATCATCACGAATCATACGCTGATGTTCGTGGATGAGATACTGCATTTCGCAAAGGGAGAACCTCTGATCTTTACCGCCAAATAAACAGGGCAAGCAAATTGCTGGAAAGGAGACATAATGGAAACGAGAAAATGGTATCAGAAGATGCCCCATGTCTGTATTCTTCTTCTATTTATCATCATTATCTGCGCGGTTCTGACCTATATTATCCCCGCTGGTGAATTTGACCGTGAGCAAATTGAGGGCACAAGCCGCGCGGTTGTGGTTGCCGGCTCCTATCATCCTGTAGAACAGGCGCCCGTCAGCTTCATGACAACCTTCAAATCCCTGACCAAGGGATTCCAGGCAACCGCGAACATCATCGCGATGATCCTGTTTTCATCCGGCGCCTTCAAGGTCATGATCGAAGCCGGAATGGTGGAAAACCTGCTGGGCTCTCTTCTGGGAAAGGTCAGCAAGCGGAGCAACAGCGGTCCGCTGGTAATCTGGATTGTCACCTTTGTATTCAGCGTAATCGGCATCTTTATCGGGCCGGAAGTTCATGTCCCCTTTACCGTGGTCACGGTGGCCATTGCCCTGGCCATGGGCTATGACCTGATCGTGGGTATGGCAATGGTGCTGGGCGGCAGCATCGGGTTTGCCACCGCCCCCATCAACGCCTCCACCATCGGCACCTCGGATGCCATCTGCGGACTGCCTCTGTTTTCCGGCATGGCTCTGAGAACCTGCTTCTGGTTCTTCGCAACCTGCGTGACCTGCCTGATTATCACCCATTATGCCGAAACAGTCCGGAAAAACCCGGAAAAAAGCTATGCAAAAGGCATCGATACCACCGGACTGAGCTTCAAAAAGGACCTGTCCGAGTGCCATATGCAGGGACGGGACTGGGGTGTGCTGGCATGTCTCATCGGCATCTTTGCGTTCACCATCATCGGCTGCACACAGTGGGGCTGGTACATCGATGAGATGACCACCGTCTTTATCCTTGGCGGCATCGCTGCCGGCATCGTTGCGGGATTCAGCGGCAACAAGATCGTAGAATGCTTCATTGAAGGCGCCAAGGACGTTGTTTTCGGCGCAATGTGTGTCGGAATCGCCAACGGTATTTCCGTGGTTCTGAGCGAAGGCCATATCCTGGACTCCATCATCTACTATCTGTCCGCCCCTCTGGCAGGTCTGCCTACCGTTCTTGGCGGTATTCTGATGACGGTCGTCCATGGCATTATCAACTTCTTTATTCCCTCCGGCAGCGGACAGGCCGCCGCGACGATGCCCATCATGTTCCCCATCGGTGATCTGATTGGCCTGACCAAGCAAACCTCCATTCTCTGCTTCCAGATCGGTGACGGCGTTACCAACATCGCGATCCCGACTCTGGGTTCTCTGATGGCTGTCTGTGCCGTCGCACGGGTGCCCTTTGAGAAATGGCTCAAGTTTGCCGTTCGGCTGGTTGCCGGTGTTTACCTGGTTGGCTGGGTATTCATCGCCATCGCTGTCGCCATTAACTGGGGCCCATTCTAAACCGCTCCTGCCCGCAGCAGAAAAGATCTGCTGCGGGCAGTTTTTTGTTTGCGCTTATCCGCTTTGCTCAGCTGCCCGATAAATTGGAATTTGTTGAGGTGTTCGCGCCGAAGGCGCCTTGCCTTCCCCCGGGGGGAAGGTGGCTCGCCCGCAAGGGCGAGACGAATGAGGAACTCGGGCGGCTACACTTCGATTTTGGGGAAGGTTGGTACTTTTTCTCAGCTGAAAGGCCGTAATAAGTTCCAACCTTGTTGATCTGAACAGTTTTCTGCCCGCATTCCTCATCAGTCACCCAAATCGGTTCCGAAGAGCCGATTTGGGCGACAGCTTCCCCCCGGGGAAGCCAAGGCGCCCTTCGGGCGCAAAGTACAAACACCCCGTCAAACACCTGTTTATCGGGCAGCGGAGGAAAAGCGATATGCAATTTTTGTTTCAAGAAATCCACCGGCCGGTGGTTATGATTTTTGTGGAAACCGCTGGAAGAAACCAGGCTTGACAAAGTTACAAGGAAACGTATAATGGATTTCGAATAGAATTGAACTGGAATGGGGTATTATATGCTTGCCGCAGTCAGAAAAGACAGAATTCAAAAATATATGCTTGAAAAAAAAGAGGCCTCTGTAACCGAGCTTTCTGAGCATTTTTCTGTGAGTGAAGAAACCATTCGCCGGGATCTGCGCGCCTTGGAGGAAGAGGGCTTTGTCATTCGTTCCCATGGCGGCGCGATGCTGGCGCACCGTATGAAGGCAACCGCAGATAACAAAACACTGGCCGGCATCTTTGTGGAAAGCAAGCAGATCATCGCCAAGCAGTGCGCCGGTTTCATCCGTGACGGAGACTGCATCTATCTGGACGGCTCGACTACCGCTTCCGCAATCTGCGAGGAAATTGAGGGGCGCAATGTCACCATTCTTACGAATTCCCTGCGCGTCATCAACCGTCTCAGCGAGAGCAAGACCGTCAACATCATCTGTGTGGGCGGCAACTTCAAAAGCGCCCGCCAGAGCTTCGGCGGGCTTGCGGCCAACGATATTCTGAGCCGGTACTATGTGGATACCGCGTTTATTTCCTGCCGCTCCCTAAGCATGGCAAACGGCATTACGGATTCCGATGAGGATTCTGCCAGTGCGAAAGCCATCATTTCCACCCATGCCAATCGGGTTTGCCTGATTGCAGACCATTCCAAATTCGATAAGACGTCCTTTGTTCAGGTCTGCGGCTATCAGAGCATTACGGACATTGTCACCGACAAGCCCCTGTCAGACACCTGGAGAGCGTTTTGCGAGAAGAACGGCATCCAGGTCTGGGATACCACCCAGGCAGAGGAAGCCGAGGAAATCTGATAAAACTCCTGAATCCGTAAATGTGCCGGCCGGCTTTGCGCTCCTGCAGAAACGCTGCAAACACCCGTTTACCCGGCAGCTGCGCAAAGACGATATGCGCATAAGGAACTATCCGGAGAAAGCGGCAGCCCCACCGAGATCCATCGGTGGGGCTGCCTTTTCTCTATGACCGTCTATCAATAAAAATTCTTGTTGCCGTCCCTGAAGTAATCCTTGATCGCCTCCGGGACAAACACACCCCGATCCGTCACGATTCCGGAAATCAGGTGAGGCGGGACAACGTCGAAAGCGGGATAAATCGCCTTGACACCGGGAACCGTTGTTTTCAGGCCCATAAAGTTCAGCACCTGGCTGGGGTCGCGCATTTCAACCACGATATCCTTTCCGGTTTCTTTTCCCTGGTCCGGCTTTCCGGTGACGTAATAGGGAATCCCATAGTGCTGCGCCAGAATGGCAATCTGAAGAGATCCCACCTTGTTCGCAATGGTGCCGTCACAGCAGACGGTATCCGCAGCAGAGGTAAATACGTCAATCAGCCCGGAGGACATTGCGTAGGCAATCATATTGTCCGTCAGCAGTGTGGTGTCGATCCCGGAATCCGCAAAGCAGCTTGCCGTCAGGCGGGCACCCTGCATATAGGGCCGGGTTTCCGCGCAGTAGGCCCGGAAGGTCTTTCCCTTTTTCTTCATGGCGCGGATCAAGGTGCCGATGATGGTCTCGCCGTAGCACTGGGTCAGGACCGCGCCGCCGTCGGGAATCAGGTCCGCAAGATGGTCGCCGACCTCCTGCATGGAAGCGTACCGGCGGTTCAGGGAATCCACGGTGTCCGCCACAATTGCCTGGACCGGATCCTCTCCGGCAGCAATGGCCGCCTGGGCAACCTTTGCACAGCGATCGGTAATCTGGATATACCTGTTTGCCTGGGTTGGGCGGGAATGGCCCAGCTCATAAGATGCCTTCTTCAGAAACGCAACCTTCTCCGCGTCAGGCAGGTTCCGCGCCTCGTAAGCAGCCAGGGCCATGCCCATGCCCACAGCCGTATAGGGCCCGGCGGATTGGGTGACCATATCCCGGATCGCGTCGGCCACCTCCGTATAGGATCTGCAGGTGACAAAACGCGTCTCGATGGGATAGCAGCGCCGGTCAAGAATCGTCACCGCTCCGTCTTCATACCACGCAACATGCTCATACTGCAGCAGAAACGGCATTCCTTCATCCATTCGTGTCATACATTCCCTCCTGTCAGGCCTGAATCATGTGGAACTGATGGATCAGTTCGGAACCGTTGACAATCTCATCCCGGTGCATAATCAGCCAGATTCCCATTTTCAGCAGGGCTCTTTCCATGGGGAGGCGAACCGAGGGGTCCGTCACCTGGGAGACTTCCATCACCTTCGAGCATCCGACTACCCGGCGGATCATTTCGGTTCCCGCGAATCCGTAGGAATCCGCCATGACGGAATTCAGATAGGAATACTTGAAGGTTTCGGTCCGGTAAAGATGGAACTGAACCAGCTCGTCATAACGGCTGTCCATTTTCTCATACAGCAGGTCGCAGAAGTCCGCGATGCAGTTCTCCAGCTGTTCGGAGGACGCGGCCTCCTCAGGATGGGCATACCGCTTGTTCGCCAGGCTGAAGAACAGGTTGCCGATGATGTTTCCGATGTCGTAGCCCATGGGGCCGTAGAAAGCGAATTCCGGATCGAGAACCTTAATGCCTTCCCCGTTGGCAAAAATGGAGCCGGTGTGCAGATCCCCGTGGAGCATTGCCTGAGCGCAGTTCATAAACCGGTCCCGCAGCAAACCCACCTGGGACTGAAGCTCGGTGTTATGATAAAGGAATTCCTGCACGAATGCCTCGTTTCCCGGAAACACATTGTTCCGGACGCAGCCTTCCTCGTAGGGATCGGACAGAACCAGCCGCTCGGTAATCTCGCAGAGCTGGGGATTGATAAACTCGCCGACCAGCTTTTTCTTCTCCATCTTATCCATGACAAGATCCGTGCTGGGCAGCAGAACCTCGGCAAGGAATTCCGCCATATTTTCCGCAAGATGGGGATAAACCCGGCCTTCCATCAGTTCTTTGCGCAGATTCCTGTAGGCGGAAACGTCTTCCATGGAGGTGGCGGCCATGACATTGTCGTGATAATATACTTCGGGGACATAAGCCGGCGCGTATTTGCCTTCAAACTGAAGGATCTTCGCCTCAATGTGGTTCCGGTTCTGATCAAGGGGTCTGCCGGAGGAGCGCAGCAGGGAGTCTGCCTGCTTGATAATGACAGATTTTCCGCTCTCGGAGGACCAGATTTTGAAAACATAGTTGATATTGCCGTCGCCGATCTCAATGCCCTCCAGCTTCTCCCCGGGGGAGAATTTCTTCAGCACTTCAACGGCGTAACGCTTTGCGTCCTCAACGCTCATGAGGAAATAGTGATCGAATGTCTTTTCCATAGCTGCGGCTGCCTCCTTTAAACGGTCTGATTCGGATTCCACTGGAACGGTGCGTAAGGTACTTCATCGGGACACCACACCGCGTCAGAGAAATTGCACGCTTCCAATTCTGCGATCATGTCCAGACTGGGCTGATGATGACCTCCGTCATACTCTGTGGTCAGCCAGGTTTCCACAATGCTGATTGCCGTCCAACGGCCGATCATTTTTCCGCCCAGGCAAAGCACGTTGGAATCATTGTGACGGCGGGTGATTCTGGCAGCATTGGCTTCCCCGATCAATGCCGCACGGACGCCCCGGAACTTGTTGGCCGCGATCTCCATGCCGATGCCGGTTCCGCATATCAGAATTCCTTTGCTTGCCTTTCCCGTGGAAACGGCAGAGGCAACCTTGGCTGCGTAGTAAGGGTAGCGGGAGTTCTCAGGACCGCTTCCGCAGTCAACATATGCGTATCCTTTGCTGTCAAGATATGCAAGAATGATCTGCTTCATTTCGTAACCTGAGCTGTCGCAGCCTACATAAATGATTTCGTTACTCATATTGCACCGCCTCTTTTTATTTTACGGGTCAAAAATAGTTTTTGACCGTTTGTGTTGTTATTTTACCATAATGGGAATGCTTTGTCAACATAAACGGGAAGATATTTGACTGTTTTTGACCGTATTCAGGCAAATATGTTGCAAACCCACAAACAACAGCAATTCGGGCAAATTGAGCGTTTCCGGAAAGCGGACCGGCGGCGGCCGTCCGACGGGGCTATTGAAAGAATCAGTCCTGTTCAGCAAAATATTGTCATGGATTTGTGGGCCCAGGTGTGATACAATGTCCTTGTCAATCATGGCTCTTTCCATTACGAAAAGGCGCTAAACGCAGAAACAGCGAAGGCCGCCTTCTTCGGAAAGGATAGAGCCAGCGAACAGGCCTTGCTTACGAAACGGGAAAACACAGGTCCGTTTACGCGAAGAACCCGCAGCAGCTTCGCAGGCGGATTGTCATGGAAACAAAGAGGGATCAATGGATGAATAAAATTTTGTTCGTATGCCACGGCAGGATTTACCGGGCATGATGAAAAGTCTCAAATCGTCTTATAAGTCCCGAAAATAAGCGTTTTTTGTGTTTCGCTCTCAATTTTACC